>VYEX01000017.1 GCA_009842675.1 Acidimicrobiia bacterium
GGCCGAGTTCGACCACGGTGTCGGCCATCGAGGTGAAACCGGGGCGCCGGGTGATGGCCACGATCGCGGCTTCGGGCAGGAACTCGGCAACCCGCCGGATGATCTCCATCTCGTGGGCTGGGTTGACGGCGGAGAGGGCGTCGTCAAGCACGATCACTCGGGGCCGGGCCACCAAGGCTCGGGCGAGTGCCAGCCGCTGGCGCTGCCCGCCCGACAGGGTGAGGCCTCGATCGCCCACGAAGGTGCTCAGCCCGTCGGGCATCCCGGCCACGATGTCGTCGGCACCCGCCGCGTACAGGGCTGCGTTGATCTCGTCGTCGGAGACGCTCCACGCCGCCCCGAGGTCGAGGTTCTGGCGAATCGACCCCGAGAACAACACCGGATCCTCGGTCACGATGCGCACCATCGTGCGAATTGTGGTGATGTCGATCTCGCCCAGTGGCCGCCCATCGAGCAACACCTCACCGCTCGTCGGCTCCACCAGACCGCCGATCAAACCGGCCAGAGTGGACTTGCCCGATCCGGGTGGCCCGCTCACCGCCACAAGTTGGCCCGGACGGGCGTCGAACGAGAGGCCGTCGATCACCGGTGTGCCGGCAAAGGAGACCCCTGCGTTGCGAAATTCGACGGACTCGAATCGGCTGGCGGCGGGCCTCCCCTCGGTGGGCCGGGCCCCCAGCGAGATAACTTCGGCCAGCCGGCCCTGGGCGGTGCGCAGGAACTGCCATGAACTGGCCAGTTCATCGAACAGCTGGGCGATGGCGATGACGTACCCCGCCACCTGGAACGTGACCAGGAACACGCCCACCGACAGCTGATCGGCGGCGATGAGCTGAGCGCCGGCCACCAGCACCAGCGCGTTGATGAGGAGGGGTACGGCTTTGAGCAGAATGTCGTAGCGGGCCAGCAACCTGACCCGGGTCATCGAGTAGCGGAAGGCCCGCAGCGCGGTGGCCCCCAGTCGCTCCCGCTCGTGCTCCTCGCGCCCGAACGCCCGCATCACCCGCACCCCGCGCACGGGCTCGTCGATGGCACTGGCAACCTCGGCCCGCTCGTTCAAGTCCGCCCAGCTCAGCCCCCACAGACGCAACCGGAACTTGGAGAGAAACCACAGGTTGAGGGGCAGCGCCAGCGATGCGATAACCGCCAGCGGGAAGCTGAGATAGGCGAGATAAATGAGCAAGACGATCGTCGCCGGCGCCAGCGTCACGATGGAGGGCAGGAACTGGATGATGGTCTGAACCATCTTGAGGTCGGTCATCGACCGGGTGACGAGTTGCCCGGTGGCCATCTGCTTGGGCATGCGGAGATCGGCCCACTGAACACGGGTGTAGAGCCAGGCCCGCAGGTCGTACTCCAGCTGATAGCCGATCCGGGCCGTCATTTGGCGACTGGCGAAACCGACGATGAAGCTCAGCAGGGCCAGCTTGGCGATGTGGGACACATAGGGTCCGATGGGAGCGGCCTGGTCGACGATGCCGTTGTCCACCAGCTCGACCACCTCCTGGGCGATCATGAGGGTCAAGATGCTGTGCAGCACGATCAAGGCCAGCACGGCGCGCACTGGCCCTCTCTGGCGCGACAGAAGCATCCATACCAGCGACCGGCGCGCCGCCGAGTTGGTGGCGGCCGCTCGCTCCCACATCGACTCGAGCCTGGTCATGTCGCCCTGCTGAGGTCGGGATCTCGGCCCTCGGGCCCCCCGCCGGATCGCTCGATAGCAGAGCGGGACCCGCCTAGGTAGGAGGCGATCACCGCGGGATGCTCCAAGACCTCAACCGCCGTTCCCTCCGCCACCTTGGCCCCGAGGTCGAGGGCCACCATCCGATCGCAGATCGATGCCAGCACAGCCATGTCGTGATCGATCACCAGCAGGCTCGCGCCGGTGTCGTTGCGGATCTGCTCCAGCATCGGCCCGAGCGCCTCAGCTTCCCGTTGGGCGATGCCCGAGGAGGGCTCGTCGAAGAGGATTACGCGGGGCGCGCCCACTGCCTGACAGGCGAGATCGACTATCCGCCGGGTTCCGGTGGACAGCTCCGACACGAACTTCTCGCGGTAGGCATCGAGCCCGAGTCCTTCGATCAGCTCGTCGACCTGGCGGGTGAGGCGGTCTTCGGCCCTGCGGACGTCGGGGAATCCGAGGGCGGCGGCCACCGGATCGCGGGTGGCCATGGTCTGGTCGAGGGCCACCTTCAAGACGTCCTCCACGGTGAGCGATCCGAAGAGCCGGGAGTCCTGGAACGAGTGTCCGAGTCCCAGTCGGGCCCGACGATCGGGCGAGAGGTTGGTGATGTCGCGCCCGTCGAGCAGCACCCTGCCCTCGTCGGGGGCCAGAAGGCCGGTGATCAGCTCGAACACCGTGGTCTTCCCCGCGCCGTTCGGCCCGATGACGCCGACGATCTCCCCCTCGCCCACTTGAAGCGACACCCGATCTACCGCCCGGTTGCCGGCGAACGACTTGGACAGGCCCTCGATCTCAAGCCGCGGCGCTGGGGTGGCGCCGATGGGGGAGCGGGCCGGCTGTGGCCGCTCTGGGGTGCGGGCCGCGGCCCCGCCCAAGAACACCGACCGGACGATGTCGTCGCGCCCAAGCAGATCGCTTGTGGGCCCCCGGAATCGGACCTCGCCCTTCTCCATGAAGAACGCCGTTTCCGCAATCGTGAGGGCCACGTTGACGGACTGCTCGACCACCACGATCGTGACCCCTTCGTCGTTCAAGGTCCGCACCACGTCGAGGAGCTGTTCCACCACCACGGGGGCAAGGCCGAGCGACAGCTCGTCGATGAGGAGGATCCGGGGCTTGGACACCAGTGCCATTGCCAAGGTGAGCATCTGCTGTTGGCCGCCTGACAGGTTGGCGGCCAGTTCGTTCTGCTTCTCCCGAAGGATCGGGAAGATTTCGAGCACTCGGGCGGTCTCGCGCTCCATTTGCTGTTTGTTGCGGCGGTGGAGCCAACCGCCCAAAGCAATGTTCTCGGTGACGGTCAGCGACGGGAACACTCCCTTGCCGCCAGGGACCTGGGCGATCCCGAGCGCGGCGATCCGGTGCGGCGCCATCGTGGTGATATCGGCTCCCTCGAACGACACCGACCCCCCGCTGGCCACCGAGAGCCCGGAAACGGCACGCAGCACGGTCGACTTTCCCGCGCCGTTGGTTCCCAGCAGCGCTACGAAGTCGCCTTCGGCCACTTCGATGTTGACGCCGAACAACACCTGCACCGGTCCGTACGACACGTCGATCGCCCGAACGCTCAACAGCGACCCATCGTGGTCATCGCCCATTCCGATGTCGGGGAACGAGAAGTAGTCGGTGGGTGGTGCCTGCTTGCTCGGCAGGTAGCGGAAAACCCCCTCGGCATCGCGACGAGGCGATCTCGTCACGGCCACCGGTTCTGCCTGCCCGAGCCCGGCGGCCTCGTCGGTGGCCGCGGGATCGTGGGTGACCGCGTCATTGTCGATGCGCTGGTCGGCGAGCAGATTGGGGATCGGGATCTGGCGGCGGAAGGCCGCGATGGCCAGCAGACGCCGGCGGACCTCGTATAACAGCCCCCCGAGGCCTTCGCGCAGGAACATCAACACCACCAGCAGGCCGACACCGCTGCTGGCGAACAGCCACAGCGGCCGGATGTCGGAGGGGATGTCGTCGCCGAAGTAGTCGGTGCCCTGGAGGAATACCGCGCCGAGGAGCGCGCCCGGCACCGATCCGAGACCGCCGATGACCACCATGGTGAGGACCCGGATGCTCTCTGCCGGCGAGAACGAGCCCTGGCCGAGCGCCTGCTGGTGCAGGGTGAACAGCCCTCCGGCCAAAGAGGCGTAGAAGCCCGAGATGGCGAACGCCATCAGCTTGGTCCGGGTCAGATTCACACCGAACGCCTGCGCGTTGTTCCCGTTGTCGCGGGTTGCCCGCAGAACCCGGGCGGTCCGGGTTTCTTCTAGCCGCCCCACGGTCCAGATCACCGCGACTAGGGCGGCGAGGCACACGTAGTAGAAGGCATGCTCGCTCGAAACGTTGATCCGCCCCAAGAGAGGCAGTCGGGTGACCCTCTCGCTGATGTTGTCGGGAAGGAACGTGAATCGGTCGTTGTCGAGGAGGAACGATGCCGTCGCCACCGAGAAGGCGAGTGTGGTCACTGCGAGGAAAAGCCCGCGGATGCGCAGGGCCGGCAGGCCGACGATCACCGACGCAACCGCCCCGACGACTCCGGCCAGCAGCAGCGTCAGGGTGAGGTCCCACTGGTAGTGGACGTTCACCACCGCGGCGGTGGCCGCGCCGATAGCGACGAAGCCCATTTGGCCCAGGCTGATCTCTCCGGACCAGCCGGTGAGGATCACCATGCTTACGGCGATGACCCCGTAGATGATGACCGCCGAAGCGAAGTGGATGTCGGAATCGCCGAGCGCGAGCGGCAGCCACAACAAAAGGCCGACCATCGCCAGCTTGGCCAGCCATCCACCCCATTGCACCTCAGGCAGCGAGGCCAGCTTGCGGGGGATCTTCTTCACCGACGCGGCTTCAACCCACGACCCCTCGGTCTGGGTTTCGGCACGGCCGCGGGCCCGCCGCTGGAACAAGAGCACAACGACGACGATCACGAACAGTGCCGGGTCGATCAGCTCGGCGGTGTCCTCATTCCAGATGACGGCAGTCTCCAGCACGCCGAGAAAGGTGGCGCCGACGAACATCACCGAGTAGTTCTCCATCCGCCCCATCACCGCCACCGCGAGCGCGCGAAGGAGGATGGCGGGTCCAAAGGCGGGTCCGAGGGGGAGTCCGAACATGCCCGCCCGCAGCACCATGGCCACGGTTGCCAGCACCGCGGCGATGATCCACACCATGTTCTGGGTTCCCCGCACGTCGATGCCCACCAGCGACGCACGGTCTCGACTCTGGGCACTGGCTCGCACCGCGGTGCCCAAGTCGGTGCGGTTGAGGAAGGCCATGAGGCCGATGATCGCCAGGGGGACGATGATCATGGCCAGCAGGTCGTTGACGGTGAAGACGATTGGGTCGATCTCGAAGGTGAAGTCGATTGGAGGGTTGAATCTCGGGAAGCGAAGGAGCGCCAATCCGTCCTCGTCGCTGAACAGCGTCGGTATGTAGAAGCCGATGCCCAGCAACAGCTGGGCGAGCCCGATCGTGGCGACGCTGAGGATGATCCGCGGCGCCTTCCAGAACCGGCGGACCACGAGGAACTCAACCGCCGAGCCCAATGCCATGGCCACCACGATTGTGATGGGGAGGACGACGAAGTAGGGCCAGTCCCAGTCCCTCAGCAGCGACAGGCCTAGCGTGGCCGGCACCACCCCCAGGTCGGCCTGGGCAAAGTTGATGATTCCGTTGGTCTTGTAGACAAGCGACAGGCCGAACGCGAGCAGCGCGGTGAGCGAGCCGACCACCACGCCTTGGACGATCACCCCCGGCGGCGTGGGCCAGATGAACTGGAGCGCGCCGATCGCTGCCCCCCAGATCAACGCCTGGCGCGCGTAGCGGACAAGGGTGTGCGAGCTCAACAGAACTCCTCGTGTTGCTCTTCACACTCGTCGCTTTCCGGCTCGCCGCGAACCACGACGACGCACCCGCGAGAGGTGACCGCGCCGTCTTCGCTCACGCCGAAGTCGGCCCCTGCCCAGCCCGACTGGTCGCGGGCGTGCTCGTCCACCGAGAGGAAGTAAGACCCCCGAGGATCGTCGGTGAACCAGGTGAGGATGTCGCCGTCGAAGTCTTCGTCCTTGTCGGAAGGAAGGAACTCGGCGCTTATGAAGAACTGGTCGTCGGTCCGCTCGTGGGTGCGACCGTGGCGCAGCGTGCCATCTTCGGTGAGGCCTGCTTGCAGCGTTTCCATAGTGGCGGTGAGCGCAACGTCGCATCCGGAGACGTCGATCGAGGGGCCCGCGCAGGCGGCGAGGAATGGCGCAACAAGCGCGATGATCGCCGCGGCAGGCAGCGTCCTCGTCGGCGACATGCTCATCGTCGCCGACTGATCACTAGTCCTGGGACGATCGCCCGTTGCCGAGGGCGATCAGAGTTCTCCCGAGGCGAGCATGTCGGCGGGGACTTTGAGGTCGAGTGCTCCTAGGTAGCCGCCGCCGTCGTCGACGGCGTAGTGGACGTCGTAGCCCAGCAGCTCTTGGGCTCGGCGGGGGAGGGTGCGGGCGACGTCGGGGGGTGTGGCCAGGCAGTTGTTT
This sequence comes from Acidimicrobiia bacterium, assembly GCA_009842675.1. Taxonomy (GTDB): domain Bacteria; phylum Actinomycetota; class Acidimicrobiia; order Acidimicrobiales; family Bin134; genus Poriferisocius. The sequence continues at coordinate 6,190 of VYEX01000017.1, forward strand.
TCCTCCGATCGCAGCCAGCCCAGCATGTAGCTGAGGTGGAATGCGGGCCGGTGCTGGTCGGTGGTGGAGTTGGTGCCGGCGCCGTGGATGGTGGAGCCCAGGTAGATCACTCGGGAGCCGGAAGGCATCTCGGCGTTGGCGAACTCGTGGGGCTCGGGCTGGCGGTCTGGCTCCCAGCGGTGGCTGCCGGGCACTACTCGGGTGGCGCCGAGCTCCTTGGTGAAGTCGCACAGCGCGGTCACCGACGACAGCTCCATCTCGGGGCTGGGTTGGGGCATATGCACCCACACGTCTTCGTCGCGGTGGGGGAACTGGGCTTGGGCCCCCGGACCTACCACCAGCATGTGGGCCACGTTCACCTGGATGTCGGCGCAGTTGGGGCCCAGCACCGCATCCGCAATGTCCAGCATCAATGGGTGCAACAGCACCTCGGCTACGAAGGTGGGCGACTTGGATGCCAGTCCGGTGACATGGCGCGTGTGATCGCCGAAGAAGGCCGCGATCGTGGGGCTGATGTAGGTCCGGTTGGAGTCGGGCTTCTCGGCGTAGGGCATCAGCTCGGCGAGGATCTGGTTGATCACCTCGTCGCTGAAGCACTCCTCCACGATCACCGCCCCGTCGGCGTCGAGCACCTCCAGCACGTGCTCGAGCGGCTCGTCATTCTTCAGGTGGACCAATTCGGCTTGCGCGGCCATGCCCCACTGTATTCCGAGCCTGCCGAGGCAGCGCCCGATCAGGCCTCTTGGAGGAGCCAGAGGCCGACCACGCTGTAGAAGACCATGACCAGCAGCATGGGGCGCTGCGCCCAGGTGGCCTCGCTGGCGTCGCTGGTCTCCACTGCCCGGTCATGAGCCACCAGCACTGCGGCGATGTGGCCGACCACGATGGCCGAGAACTGCACCCAGGCGATGGCATCGGTGGACACCAGGAAGAAGTTCACCGCCCAGTCGGCGGTCCCAAACCAGTTGGACCCCCGGTCGAATGGGTTCGAAAGCAGGCGCAGGAAGTTCTGCCCGCCGTCGAGCACCAGAAGCGAGAAGTAATGGGCCACGGTGTAGCCCAGCGCGATGGGCACCAGGGAGTGGGCGAATCGTCGGGCCACATCGGCTGCGGACTGATCGGTGAACCAGCCCACGGCCAGCGACCCCAGGTAGTAGAGCGCCGCCATGATGGCGATGACGACGATCATTCCTGCGGTGTTGACGCCGGTGGCAGTCCAGCCCCGGTGAGTTCCCACCAAATCGGGCCACAGGGTGCTGCCGGCCAGCGAGTCGAAAGTGGTGCCGCCCAGCACCACCAGCAGCACGGCCAGCAGGTCGATGCGGGGGGTCAGGGTTGTCAGCCCCGACAGGGGTGCCCGCAGCCGCACCGCTCCGGTGTCGTCCCGATATAGCGGCGACATCCGGGCCAGCAGCGAAAACAACACCCCGAATCCGTCGGCCTGGCGCACCCACTGTCGCCCGAACACCGCCGATCCGCCCACCATCCCCAACGTGTAGGCGATCATGGCTCCGGCCACCGCCTCGTTGGTGGTGCCGTCGTGGTAGCAGAGCTCAAAAAACAGAAACCATCCCAGCGCGATCACCGCGGGCCAGTAGCCGCCGGGGATCTCATCGGTGTCCCCGATCTGGGGCAGCCCCAGCTTGCCCGCGGTCCACTCGATGGCCGCGGCGATGGTCTCGAAGGGGTTCAGCACCCGCCACACGTCGCCGAATACCGCCGCCACCATGGCCATCCCCACCCACAGCGCCACATACACCGTGAGGGGTCCGAAGCGTTGGCTTCCCACTGAGGCATCGCTGACGCTGCTGGCCAGGGCCAGCACGAACACCGCCAGCGAAGCCAAACGGGCCGGTACGGCCACCACATCCAGCGCCCGGCCGAAGGCCATCCCCAGGCTCCGGCCCGAGGCGGCCCCCGGCAGCCAGGCCCGATGCCAGAAGAAGCTCAGGCTGACGAAGGTGGCCATGAGGGCCACAGCGGCGCCGATGCCGAACAGATAGAACGGCAGGGGCAAGTCGCCCCGCGACCCCACCCCGTGGGCCAGCACGGTGTTCAGCGTGGTCACGCCAGAATCATCCCACCTGGAGCTCCATCACTAGATCACCGTGGTGGTGGGTCTCTACCTCGAAAATGCCGGGGATATTGGCTTCGAAGGTGATGGTGCCGGGCTGTCCGGGAGCAAAGGGCACCACGAGGTCGTAGCCGTGGATGTGGAGCTCGTCGGTGGTGTCGCCGTTCACGATGATGGTGACGGCATCTCCAGCGCCTACCCGGTGGCGCTGCACCCCGTCTACCGGCTTGCCGCCGGCCACATCTAGTTCGATGGTGGTACCCACGCTGTCGTCCATCTCCATGGGTTCAGAATCTTCGGCTGCGCCGGGAATGGTCACCACGGCGGTGGCGTCGAGCTTCACCCCGTTCACCGCCAAGACGGCGTGGTTGTTGGCCGACATCTCCACCCGGATCTCGTAGTCGCCGGGCGCTTTGAGATCGACGTGGGCCCAATGGGCGTACAGCCGCCTGAGCTTCACCCCGTCCACATAGATGTGGAAGTGCCCCTCACCGTCGACCGGGTCGGTCGAGGCTCTTTCAGGGGCCAGGGTGAATCCGGTGGTGATCACCTCGAGGTTGACGCCCGATGCGGGGTCGAGATGAGTTCTGAGCTCGATGGTGGGCACCGGCTCGTAGTCCACCTCCATCAGCGTGGCGTGGTCGTGATCGTGGTCATGCCCATCATCGGCACCTTCCATCGCGGTGTCTTCGGAGTGGTCGACGGTGCTTTCGGTTGTCGGTGGGTACGACGCCGAATCGTCGTCGTTGCCGCAGGCGGTGGCCAGCAAGCCGAGGATGGCCAGCAGACCGAGAATTGCGGGCGCGAAATATGCCACAGACCGTTCCAACCGCATAGGCCCAACCTACACGCCTAGGAGGGGAGTTGAGGCAGCGGCTCGGTGACCTCGGGGGTGTCGTTGGATGCCGAGTTGACCAGGCGGGATACCTCGTAGGCCTCTAGTGCATTGTCGGGGTAGGGCTCGAGGAGCTGGGTCAACGCGTCGCTGTCATCGAGAGCGGTGTCCAGCCAGGTGTCCTCTGCCTCCTCGGCCAGGATGACCGGCATCCGGTGGTAGATGGGCTTGAGCAGGTTGTTGGCCGCAGTGGTGATGATGGCGCATGACGGGGCACGATTGCCCTCGGGATCGGTCCACTTCGACCACAGCCCGGCGAAGGCGAAGGGCTCTCCTGATCGCATGGTGATTCTCATCGGGCGTTTGGCGTCGCCTGCCTTCTGCCACTCATAGAACCCGTCGGCCAGCACGAGGCACCGCCGATGTCTCAACGAGCCGCGGAAGGTGGGCTTTTCGGCCACCGTCTCCGCTCGGGCGTTGATGAGGGGGCGGCTAGAAGGACTGTCCTTGGACCACGATGGGATAAGCCCCCAGCGCATGAAGCCAGCCCGTCGAGTGTCGCCGCCGACCACGGTGAGGACTTGCTGGGTGGGAGCGACGTTGTATCGGGGTACGAAGCCTTCGGGTTCACCGTCGAATTCAAACCGCTCCGCAAGCTCTTGCAGGCTGGCGGTCAGGCTGTACCGGCCACACATCTCGATCCCATTATGCGGCTGAGGGGGGCAAACAACCAACCTCCGCGGCGGGCATCAGTGCCAGTCGTGCGACGGCGGCATGGCCACGCCCGAGTCGATGCTACGCACGTTGGTGGCAACGACGTTCACTGTTCCGTCCCACTTGGAAACGCGCCCGGTAACCACAACCACTTGGCTGCCCAACTCCCGTCGGCGCCGGGCGAATAAGTCGGAGTAGATGATCACCTGGGTGTCGCCCGTCTCGTCTTCTATGGTCACGAAGACGGTGCCGTCACGCCCACGGGGGTGTTGGCGGGCCACCGGCCAGCCGGCGACGGTGACCACTTCGTCTTCTTTGCCAGCCTCCACCTCGGCGGTGGGCATCACCCCGGGATCGAGGGTCGGCCGGAGGAACTCCATGAGGTGGCCCTTGGGATACATCCCCATGGTTCGGTACTCGCCCATCATCTTCTCCCGCTCGGTGAAGTCGGCGAGCTGGGGCACGCGGTCGTCGGTCGACAGCGAAAGGGCGGTTTGGCCGGAGCCCGAGGGCCGGTTTTGCAGCCCCGACTCCCACAGCGCCTCCCTTCGGTTCGCGGCAATGGCGTCGAACGCCCCGGCCAGCACCAGCGACAACACGGCTTGGTCCTTCAGCCCCGTCCGGCGCACCAGGTCGCCAGCGCTGGTGTAAAGCCCTAGGCGCTGCCGTTCGGCCACGATGAGCTTGGCCGACTCCACCCCCACGTCCTTGATGAACTGAAGCCCGAGCCGCACCGAGGCGCCTTCAGGCGAGCACACGGCGCTGCTCTGGTTGACGCACGGGTTCAGAAACGCCACGCCGAAGCGCCGGGCGTCCTGCTTCAGCGTCTCCATGGGATAGAAGCCCATCGGCTGGTTGTTCATCAGTGCTACGAAGAACTCCACCGGGTGGTAGCGCTTGAGCCATGCCGCCTGGTAGGCGGTCACCGCGAAGGCATGGGAGTGCGACTCCGGGAACATGTAGTGGCCGTTGATCTTGGCGAAGATCCTCTTGGCGGCCTCTTCGGGGACGCCGTTTTGGCGAGCGCCCTCGGCGAAGCGCTCCCAATGCAGGGCGATGAGGTGTTCGCTGTTGGGCCGGGCGAAGGCGCGGCGCACCTCGTCGGCCTCAGACGCAGTCATGCCGCCCACGTCCTCGATGAGCTGCACCACCTGCTCCTGCCACACGATGATGCCGTACCCCCGTTCCAGGGCCCGCTTCTCCAGCGGATGGTCGTAGTCCCACTCCGCATCGTGGCGGTAGCGCTCAACGAACTGGGACACCGCGCTGCCCTGCACGCCCACGCCGGGGCGGATGAGGGCCACCTGGTAGGCCAAGTCGAGGAGGTTGCGTGACTTCAGCCGCTGGGCCATTTTCAGCTGCGCGGGGGACTGGAGCAGGAACACCCCCTTGCAGAGGCCGGCGTTGATCATGTCGTAGACGCCGGGGTCCTCCGGGCTGATCTGGCCCAGGTCGGGCCTGTGGCCCTCCCGCTCGGCCACGAGGTCGAGGGCCTCGTCGATCTGGTCGAGCACCGGCAGCGACAAGATGTCGATTTTGGCGAAGCTGGCGTCGGCCACGCTGTCTTTGTCCCAGTCCATGATGTAGCGGCCGTCGGTGGCCCCGGACCGGATCGGCACCATCTCCGGGATGGGCGAGCTGCTGAGCACCATGCCGCCCACGTGCTGGCCCAACCCCCGGGGAGCGCCCATGAGCTGGGGGGCGAGGTTGAGCAGGTCTCGCCATCCGGGGGCGTCCACTTTGTCTTTGAACTCCGGCAACTGAGCCATCTCATTACGGAGGTCATCGGCGTGGTGGGAGTGCAGCCGCTTCGACAGCAGCCCGAGGCGCTCCTGGGGCAGTCCCAGGGCCTTTCCCAGGTCTTGGATGATTCCCTTGACCTTGTAGGTGGTGATGGCCCCGGCCAAAACGGCGTGCTCGGGTCCGAAATGGGCGTGTACCCGCTCGATCAGCTCGTCGCGCAGCCCTCGGGGGAAGTCAAGGTCGATGTCGGGCAGTGTGGTCATGTCTTCGGAGATGAAGCGCTCCAAGGTGAGATCCCATTTCAGGGGATCGACATGGCTGATGCCGATGAGGTAGCCCACGAGCAAGGCCACCGACGAACCCCGCCCCCGTCCCGGCGGCCTCTCTTCTATCGGCGTGTCGGGGCTGATCTCGCCCCGCTCCACCAGGATCTGCTGGCCCAGCAGGGCGATCTGGCGGTAGAGCAGCAGAAATCCGGCCAGGTTGAGCCGCTCGATCAGGCTGAATTCCTCGGCCAGGCGACACTCAACCTCCATAGTGACGCGGCCATACCGCCTTACCGCCCCCTCCCGGCAGAGCCGTTCCAGGTAGCTCAGGGGTGTGTTGTCGGGGGGCACCGCGGCATCGGGCAGGGCATAGCCCAGGTCGGTGCTGAGGTCGAAACAGCACTGCTCGGCGATGCGGAGGGTGTTGGACACCGCCTGCGGGCAGTCGGCGAAGAGCCGCTCCATCTCGGCGGGCGGTTTCAGGTGCAGATGGTGGTTGGGCCGCAGGTGGGGCAGGGCTTGGTCGATGGTGGTGTTGAGTTTGGCCGCTACCAGCGCCTGCTGGAGCCGGGCGCGGTCGGGGGTGTGGTAGTGGACGTCGTTAGTGGCCACCACCCGGGCGCCGGTCTCTTCGGCGAGCCTGATCAGCTTGCGGTTGCGGTCGGTGTCGCCGGCCAGAAAGTTCTGCTGAAGCTCCACGTACACCGAGTTCGGCCCATACCAGTCGAAGTACTGCCGCAACAGGCCGTGGGCCTCGCCGAAGCGGTCTTCCATGGTCAGCTGGGACAAGGGGCCGTCGCGCCCCCCGGTCAGCAGCACCACGCCTTCGCAGTGGTCGGACAGGTGGGAGGGGTCGAGCTTCGGGTCCCGGCGGTCGTCGGCGTTGGCCAGGGTGAACAGGCGCGAGATGTTGGAGTATCCGGCCCGGGTCTTGGCCAGCAGGGCGAGCTTGGAGCCGTCGGTCAGCGTCAGCTCTCCGCCGGTGATGGGCTGGGTGCCCAGGCTCTTGGCCAGACGGGCGAACTCCAGTGCGCCACACAGGTTGGTGTCGGTGAGAGCCAAAGCCGGATAGCCGAACTGCTTGGCCTGGGCCAGCAACTCGTGGGCATGCGACGCCCCCTCCCCGTAAGAGAAGAAGCTCTTGGCCCGAAGCTCCACCCAGTTCGCCATCAGGGGTCCATCGTCAGTGGTTCGTCGCTAGTAGTTCCCATCAACAGCTCGCAATCAGGCGCTTTGTCGGTACCAGCGGCTGTCGGTGCAGTCTCGGAACAGGGTGATCAGCCGCCCGTCGCCGGGGTCGACCCGGTAGTAGGAGCGGGCCACCGGCTTGGGGAGCCACCACAGGTCGAATGTCCACCGGTCGTCGATTCGAGCCACCTTCCTCCAGCGCCGGCCCGCCCGCAGCGACCGCGGCTCGCCCTTTGAGTTCTCGCGCACGTCCACCGGCCTCGGCGTCAGCAGGGGTCTGATGGTGTCTTGGGCCGACGGGTCGAGGGGCATCTGGAGGAACCGCATCTCCGGCACCGGATGCCACGGGGCCACGCCGGCGATCCGGTACAGGGCATGGTCGCCCCTCATCAGCGGCCGTAGTCGGCGATCGGCTTCAACGAGCCGCCCCAGGCGGTCGCGTCGCGCATCTTTCAGCAGTGTCAGCTGGGCCACCGACTCGCCGGTGAGGTCCGACAGGGTGAGGGTCACGTCCTCGACAGGACGGCGCGGCGGGTCGGCCTCCAGGCGATCTCGGATGATTTCCGAGGCCCTTTCCCACTCGCTGACGGGCTGTTTGAACCGCACACTGTGCTCCCACGCCGGCCAGCCCGGCGCCTCGCACAGCAGGTGCGCCGACCCGGCGAGGCGGCCTTTCGCCTCCGGGCGGGCGAAGGCCCGCAGCAAAACGGTGTCCACCGCCATCAACAGGGCCTCGATGGCGGGGTGCAGCGCCATCGAGATGTGCTCGACCACCGGCTCTTCACACGTCTGGGGAACGAGGGGGCTGTCGTCGATGCCGTTGCACAGCGACCATGCCCGCAAGCCCTCGAGGCCAAACCGGTCGGAGAGCAAATGCCCGCTCACCGAGGCGACGGCGCCCATGGTGTGCAGGCCGAAGCGGTGCAGATCGCCCTTCATGGTGGCCGAGACGGGGAGCAGGTCGATGCTGTGGGGGGCGAGAAAGGTGCCAACGTCGTCGCCCACCCCACAGGCGCCCGGGCCCCGGCGCATCCGAGCGGCGACAAATGCGGGGAACTTGGCGTCTGCTGTCCCGATCCGGGAACTCAGGAAGGCGGGAAGCGCGCCCATGAGCGCGGCAACGGTGCCCGACTCGCCCCCGTACAGCCCCTCCAGCCCGTCCAGCCGTACATAGGCCGTGCCCAGATCGGCCGCCTCCACCCGGTCGCTCACCCCTTGCAGGTCGGCCACCATGCGGCGGAAAGCCCGCCGATAGCAGGGCTCGTCAGCGTCCAGCACCACGGCGTTGGCGTGGTGCGACATGGCCTCCTCCAAGGTCATGCCCTCCCTCACCCCCACCGCGGCGGGGAAGTGATCGACCACCAGAGTCCTCGAGGCCGACGGATCGCCATCGACGATCAGCACGGGGCTGTCCTCCAAGTGGCGATGCCGGCTCATCTCCACCTTCGCCCGCAAATGGGTCGCCAGCACACACGCAACCCTCATGTGGCACCCGTGCGAAGCTCGCTGCAACTACACAGGACAACCTTATTGACGCCAGTGACACATTCGACCGGAGCCGCCGCCCGCTGCGCTCCCGTCGTTCAAGCTGCTTGATCTGGAGTCCTGCAAAGTGGAGTCTGAAATCGCTGTCAATTGCCGTCAAGACCCATTGAGCCTGCGAAATCGGGTCATTCGGGCCAGTTCGGCCAGGTACTCTGATGTCGTACTTCCCCGCCTGCCCTGCTCAGCTGGGTATGGCGGGGCTATTTTTGACGCCGTGCCCGCTACCAACCCTGACGAAGCCGTGCACCCCGTATTGCTTGAAGACCTCGACGCCAGTGTCGGCAGCGGCCCCGAAGTGTCTGAGGACGAGATTGCCATGCGCTACAGCAGCGATGAAGCACTCCTAGCGGCAATTCAACAGCGCCGCAACGCCCGCGCCGCCAATTAGCACTCTCCCTATCTAGGGTGGTGCCGGTGAGTGATTCGAAGCCGGTGCCCTGGGGGCAGTTTGAGGAGCAGGCACCTGAGCTTGCCGAGCGGATTCGGTTGCGGTTCGAAAGCCATATCCACGCAGTGCTGGCCACGCTGCGCCGAGATGGGTCGCCGCGGTTGTCGGGGATGGAAGTGCCTATTCGTGATGGGCATTTGTGGCTGGGGATGATGCCAGGCTCGCTCAAGGCGGCCGACCTGCACCGAGACCCGAGGTTCTCACTGCACAGTTCGCTGGACACCGAGGAGCTGCCGCTCGGCGATGCCCGTATCGACGGCCAGGCCGTGGCCGCCACCCCTGAGGAAATCGACCTGTTCGTGACTGGTCATCGAATGCCAATCGAAGACCCTGACGCGATGGTCCTGTTCACCGCCCGTATCTACCGGGCAACGCTGACCCGCGTCGAGGGCCAAGAATTGGTGATCGATACCTGGACCCCTTCCGAAGGCCTCCGAGAGATCCGCCGAAGCTGAGATGGCCTACACTCCACTCGCTGTCAATACCGGTTGAGCTTCCCGGCCCTTTCGAGGGTCCAACTGGAGTCAGATGCAGAGCGAGACAATCAACAACCACGCGGCGTTCATCTGGTCGGTGGCCGACCTGTTGCGTGGTGTGTACAAGCCGTCGGAGTACGGCCGGGTCATTCTTCCGCTGACGGTGTTGCGCCGGTTGGACTGCGTGCTGGAGCCCACCAAAGAGGAGGTGCTGGCGGCTGTGGGGCGACTGCCCGACACCCTCCAGAACCGCGATCCGCTGTTGGCCAAGTTCGCTGGACAATCGTTCTTCAACACCTCCCGACACACCTTCGCAACGCTGCTCGGGGATCCCGACAACGTGGCCGCCAACCTGCGCAACTACATCGCGGGGTTCTCCGAGTCAGCCCGTGACATCGTGGACAAGTTCAATTTCGATGTGCAGATCGATCGGCTCGACGACCGTAATCTGCTTTACCTCGTGGTGTCGAAGTTCGCCGATCTCGACCTCAGTCCCGAGGTGGTGTCGGACCTGGACATGGGCTACCTCTACGAGGAGCTGATTCGAAGGTTTTCCGAACTCTCGAACGAGACCGCCGGCGAGCACTTCACCCCTCGAGAGGTGATCCGGCTGATGGTGAACCTCTTGTTCCGGGACGACGACGAGCTACTCACCAAGCCCGGCGTGGTGAAGACACTGCTCGACCCGGCTTGCGGCACCGGCGGGATGCTGTCGGTGGCCGAGGACCATCTCCGCAACCTCAACCCGCAGGCCCGCCTAATGGTGTTCGGCCAAGAGGTTAATGCCGAGACTTACGCCACCTGTCGCGCCGACATGCTGATCAAGGGCCAGGAAGCCTCCAACATCAAGTTCGGCAACAGCTTCGACGACGATCAGCACCAGGGCGTGCGATTCGACTACCTGTTGGCCAATCCCCCGTTCGGAGTCGAATGGAAGATGGTGGCCGAAAAGGTCAAGGACGAGCACGCCGCCCAAGGCTTCGCTGGCCGCTTCGGCGCCGGGCTGCCCCGCATCAACGACGGCAGCTTCCTGTTCTTGCAGCACATGATCTCAAAGATGAAGCGTGTCGACGAGGGCGGGGCCCGATTGGCCATCGTGTTCAACGGGTCGCCCCTGTTCACCGGCGGCGCTGGCTCGGGCGAATCGGAGATCCGCCGGTGGATCATTGAAAGTGACATGCTCGAGGCAGTCGTCGCTCTCCCCGACCAGCTCTTCTACAACACCGGCATCTCCACCTACATCTGGGTGGTCACTAATCGCAAGACGCCTGAGCGACGTGGCAAGGTCCAGCTCGTCGACGCACGCGACTACTTCACCAAGATGCGCAAGAACCTCGGAGAGAAGCGCAAGGTACTTTCGGATCAACAGATCGACGAGATCGCCCGCCTCTACGGAGCATTTGAGGAAGATCCGCGAGTCAAGATTTTCTCCAACGAAAGCTTCGGCTTTCTCCGAGTCACCGTCGAGCGCCCCCTCAGACTTCGCTGGGAGATCACCGAGAATACCCTCTCCGCCGTAGCCGCAGACAAAAGGATCGCCACACTCGAACACGAGCAACGAGAGAGTTTGCTCAACCAACTCCGCACCCACCACGGCTCGACCTACGCCACAGAGTATGAAGTAAGGCAAGCTGCACAGGAGGCTCTGCTTGATGCCACCGCGGACAAGCCTGCCGCCCTGGTAGCAGCAGTCGCAGGTGCCCTTGCCGTCCGAGATCCCGACGCTCCGATCGTCACCGACCGATCCGGTGCCCCCAAACCCGACCCTGACCTGCGCGACCAGGAGAACATCCCCCTGCCACCGATGAACGTGGCCTACGAGACCGATCCAACCGCCCGACTAGAAACAGACGAATACCGCTCAGTCGTAGACGACTACCTGCAAACCGAGGTCCACCCTCACGTCCCCGACGCCTGGCCGGACCCCGACAAAACTAAACTGGGATACGAAATCCCCCTAACCCGCCACTTCTACACTTACAACCCGCCCCGTTCTCTTGCAGATATTAACTCTGACATCAGTATTCTTGAAGACGAGATACAGAATCTGCTAGCAGAGATATCGAGATGAGTAACGCGAGACTGAAAAACCTCATAACTCTGAACACTAAATGCACAATTGCGGAACCCAGGCCATATGTGGCATTAGAACACATTGCAAGCGGAACCGGTGCTCTGGAAGAAAGAGTTGAACTCCCAATTGAGATGCCAAAGCCGAATGGTATGGTTTCGGTTGAACCTGGTGATGTTCTATTTGGCAAACTTCGACCTTACTTAGCAAAGAGTTGGCTGGTAGACCGTCAAGCGCACGCATCTACAGAATTACTCTGTCTTCGTCCCAGTGAATATGTCGACTCTCGATGGCTAGGGTACTTAGTTAGATCAATACCCTTTGTCACTTGGGCAGTCGCCTCATCCGAGGGTACGAAGATGCCACGGACAAGTTGGGAAAAACTAGGACAATTCAGATTGAATCCACCCACTCTTTCATCTCAGCAAAACATGGCCAACTATCTGGATATCGAAACTACATGCATCGAAGCTCTAATCTCCAAGAAACGCCGTTTCATGGAACTTATGGACGACCGAAAAAAGATCTTGGGGGAAGAAGCACTTTCTATGTTTCGTCGACAAGAGCAGCTTGTTCCCTTGAAGTATCTTGTGCGTGAGAGTGACACAAGGCTGGGATTACGAGCACAACCAACATTGCTGTCGGTGTCGATACATGATGGTGTGACTGCCCTTGGTTCTGGCTCTAGTTTCGAATCAAGGGCAGATAACTTCTCCAATTACAAGATTTGTCAGTCGGGCGACATCGTGATCAATCGTATGCGTGCATTTCAAGGTGCGCTTGGATTAGCCAATCAAGGTGGGATTGTAAGCCCAGACTACACGGTTCTACAGGTTGGCAGCGGTGTGTCAGCGAACTATCTCCATTTCGTAATGCGTTCCTCGTGGTTTATCGCCGAAATGACCAGACGGTTGCGTGGGATTGGATCAACGGACCAAGGACAAGTGCGAACCCCTCGGATCAACTTTGCTGATTTGGGACTCATTAGAATCCCTGTGCCACCGAGAGAGCGCCAGAATGAATTCGCGCTCAATTTGACTCATCAGGAAGAGCGTCTCACCCATGTTGTGGATCTTCTAACTCAGCAGTTAGATGCGCTTGGAGAACGGCGACAGGCTCTGATTACTGCGGTTGTCACCGGCGAGATGTCTGTGCCGGAGGTGCAGGCGTAAGTGAATTCGCCCCTGCTGATTGGACGCTTGGCTTAGTTGGTCTTTGACTGGGCGGGTGGGCAGGAAAGACCTGTAGCGACCTCTTCTGGGCCAACACATTCATGGCATTCTTCTACTGAAGTGATCCACTATGCGAATACCTCAGATCTATTCTAATATTCCCAAGTTACCTGGGTCGCGAGATAGTCACGAATCATGGTGCGAACGATTACTTTGTCGTCGACATGAAATACAGCGTATCGGTAGACTCCGTCTTGGACCAAGATCCAACCATCCACAAGCGGTTCAATACCAGCTACGCGCTGCATCATCCTGCTGCCAACCTCTGGCCAACCCGACCCGAGTGAAATTTGTTCGAATGCATCCCTCCGGTCAACTGGCATCCGAATGACGGGCAAGCACTCAACGATAGAGGGTGGATAGGCAAGAGGTTCTCCCAATTCATAGAACACATGGCCGCGCGCATTCTTCACAATCACGCTATGTATGCGGTCGATCTCTGGTTGCCAGGACACTTCAGATCCTCCAAAAAGCAATGACTGCTCTGTACGCGCTCGTGAGATTCGCTTCCGCAGGCCAGCACTGCCCTTGACAGAGGCGGGTTCCGAAGGGGATTCGTTTGAATCTGGATCAATATGACCGGATATAACTGCTTCCAAAAATGTAGAAAAGTACTCTTCATCCATAGAGAACGAGCCATTGCATTCCTTGCAGACGGCCACTTTTGGCAAGTTGGCAGGCAGTGGGTTAACAAGGAGGCATTTTGAAGGAACATGGTCCTTGTTCCTGTTGCGGGAATTGAGGTGGACACCACAATGAATACATGCACCACGGTTTCGCGTGTCGCTGTAGTCCGTCATTTGCTTCATGTGAATCGGCTCCTGAAATTCTTCCTGTCTGAGGTATGCCTATTGAGCGGTACAGGCAGGGAGTGGTTGTTGTCTGAGCTGGTGGTTGCAGCTGATTGGTCGTTGTAACCGGCCAACAGGGGAGAACCGGCCTGTTGTGGCCCTCAGTATGACACGGTGCTGAGGGCCTTGAAGAACGCGTTTGCGTCAAGGGAGTGCGAAAGCGGGACTGGAAGGGGGGGGGGGGGGGAAACAAAACAACCCAAAACAAAGGCCCCGGCCCCAAATGGACCCACAAAACCCCACAATACAAAAACCCC
>VYEX01000021.1 GCA_009842675.1 Acidimicrobiia bacterium
TTCCCCCGCCGATTACCAGCCAGATCAATACCGCGAACCACGTCGCATTGCCGAAGGACAGCAGGTCAAGGAGTATCGGGCTCCAATTGACCAGGGGCTCGCGAAGGTCGAAATGGGTGATCAGCACCGCCAGGAGCGACAGACCTCCGCCCGCCAATGCTCCGCAGCAGAATCCGCCCACCACCTCATTCGGTCCGGGTGCGTAGGTGGGCACGCCCTCGCGCTTGATCTGGTGGCCCTCGCGGTAACCGGCGGCGAACGGCAGGATAAGCAAGACGAGGTACCCCAGGCTCAGCACCGGCTTGATGATCAGCCGCTCATCGAGCCTGACCGGCATGTTGGACAAGGCGATGAAGACCTGCCCGAAGGCGGCTATCGAACCCATGCGGGCGATTCGTCGCCAATCATGGGCCAAGGCGGGCCGAGGGGCAGCCAAGGGAGCTTCCGGCGGGGGGCTACCGGGCTGGGGCCCACCCGGCTGGGGCCCGGTGGTCGGAGGCAGGGTGGCGGTCATGTGCGATCCTCAGCCGGTAGGCGCTCACCGAACAGGCCGGCGGGCCGCAGTAGCAGCACTCCAATGAGCACGGCGAAAGCGACTGCGTCCCGCAGCTGCGACACGCCGCTCACCCCCAGCGGCTCAAGAATCACCAGGGGTCCCACCGATTCGGCCACCCCGATGGAGAGTCCTCCGGCCATGGCCCCGCCAAGATGGCCGATGCCGCCCACAACTGCGGCGCTGAATGCCTTGATGCCCGGGAGGAATCCGGTGGTGTGGATCACGCTGCGGAACAAGATTCCCCACAAGATGCCGGCCAATCCCGCCATGGCCCCGCCCAAGGCGAACACCTTCACGATCGTGCGGTTCACGTTGATTCCCATTAGCGCGGCGATTTCGGCGTCCTCGGCCACGGCCCGCATGGCCTTGCCACTCTTGGTGCGCTCCACGAAGTAGTACAGGCAGATCATCGAGGCAGCAGCCACCAAGATCACCAGGATCTTGGCTCCTTCGATATCCAGGAACGTGTGCTTGTTCCTTATCCAATCGGGCACGTCGGGGTAGGCCTTGGCGGCCGGCCCGAGCAGAACCACCGATGCGTTCTGGAGGAAGAATGACACCCCTATCGATGTGATCAGCGGTATCAGCCGGGGCGAACCCCGCAGTGGCCGGTAGGCCACCCGCTCCATGATCACCGCAGTCAGAGAGCACACCAGGATCGACACCACCATGATGAACACCAGCGAGCCGACAAAGTTGCTCTCCCACAAACCGGCGTCGGCCAGCTTGTTGGAGGTGATCATGCCGGTCATGGCCCCAACCATGAACACCTCGCCGTGGGCGAAGTTGATGAATCCCAGCACTCCGTAGACCATGGAGTATCCCAAGGCAATCAACCCGTACATGGCGCCCTGGGTGACCCCGGAGATGATGAGCCCCCAGAATTGGGCACCGGTGAGGCCAGTGGCGTCGGGGTTGGCCCATTGAGCGAACGGGTTGTCGGTGTTGATTTCCTGGGCGATGAAGGCCAGCAGGCCCAACCCGATCACCGTGACCGCCGCCACCCTCATGATGGTGAGGAACCAGTCGACGCCGGTACGGGGTGCGCCGCGGCGACGTGCCCTTCGAATCATGGGACAGCTCCCGAACGACTAGTCAGAGGTCACTCCACTATGGGCGGGCTGAGGGGCCGGGTCAAGGATGCACCCCAACCCGGCCCCTAGGTCGTTCAACTTGCCGGCTTAGCCTCTAGGGCTCGTAGGAGAAGACCACGTTGCTGATGCTGGTCTCGGCGTTCTCCTCGCCGCCAATGTTCTCCACCACGGTGATCTTGGAAGAGCCGCAGTCGCCGAAGTTGTCGCAATTGATCGTGCCGATCAGGCCTTGGAATCCACGCACACCATTCAGGTAATCGCGGATGCCCTGACGGTCGATCTTCAGCGTGCCGCTTTCCACCCAAGAGGCGGCCTTGATGGCGTCGAGCAGCAGAACAGTGGCGTCATAGCCGTGGGCCCAGAACGGAGCCGCCGGGCTCTCGCCGTAGCGGGTCTCGTACTCGCCCAGGAAGTCGACTGCGCTCATCCCGGTGCTCTGGTTGACGTTCTCGCCGAAGCGCTGATCCGGACCCGAGAAGTACATCCCCGCGGTCTGGGGCAGCCCCAGATAGTTGGTGTTCAACAAGCCGTCGGCGGCCAGCAGCACCGTGTTCTCCAGACCGGAGACGCCCGGCGCCTGGTCGGCGATGAAGTCCCCGGCAGGCTGGAAGATCGGGAAGAACAGCGCCCCGGGGCTGCCCGATGCGATCTCGGTCAGCACTGGCACCATGTCGGTGTCGTCCTTGTTTACCGCGGAGAAGCCCGTCACCGTGCCGCCTTCACGCTCGAATGCATCGGCAAACGCCTGGGCCAGGCCCTGGGTGTACGGATCGCCGTCGTGGATGGCGGCTGCTTCGCTGATTCCCAGCTCGGAGAAGACGAACTTGGCCATGGCCGCGCCTTGGTACAGGTCGTTGTGGGCTGTGCGGTAATAGCCAACGCTGTAGTTGGGTCCGGCGTTGCCGGCCAGGTCAGACGTAAGCGCAGGCGACGTATTTCCTCCCGAGATCAGCACCATCCCTGCGTTGGTGATCAGCGGGGCAGCGGCCACCGCCGCGCCGGAGCACGATGTGCCAATCACACCGACCACGTCTTCGTCGGCCACGATGATCTGTGCAGCGGCCTGGCCGCCGTCGTTGGAGCACAGATCGTCGAGGCTCGTGCCGGTGTCCACGTCGAAGCCATGGATCTGGCCATAGTCGGCTACCGCGATCTGGGTGGAGCGGTCGATGGGAAGGCCGAAGAAAGCCACATCGCCGGTAATGGCCTCCAGCGAGCGGATCTGGATGGCATCACCCTCTTCAACCTCGACAATGCCCAGCGAGCCATCGCCCATGGCAGTGCCCCGGTCACCGATGTCAACGCCATCGTCGTTTCCACAGCTAGCTGCCAACAGCGAGAACACCGCCAGCAGGGCGAACACGATGGTGAACGCCCTGCGAGAACCGGTAGTTTTTCCGAGAATTTTGAGCCGATCCATGACAGCCCCTCCTTGCCCTATGCCTTTTGACCTTTAGGTATCACCAGCGTAAGCCCATCGCACACCTAAGGCAACAATGGCATACAACGTCGCGGCCGACCGGCGTCGCGCCCGGTCAGGACACCAAATCGGGGCCGATGTCGTCGAAGCGGGGGCGACCTATCAGGGCCAGAGTGCGGTCGATGTCGGCGCGGTATATGTCGAGTATGCGGGACACTCCAGCCTCGCCAGCCACCGCCAGTCCCCAGAACCAGCTGCGACCACCCATCGCCGCCTGTGCACCCAGAGCCCGGGCCTTCACCACATCGGCTCCCCGTTGGCAACCGCCGTCCACCAGCACTTCGGCCCGGTCGCCCACTGCCTCGGCAATCCGAGGGAGCACTGCGAAGGCCCCCGGCACCGAATCCAATTGGCGACCGCCGTGGTTGGACACAATCACCCCGTCGGCTCCCCATCGCACCGCAGCCTCAGCGTCGGCCACGGAGATCACCCCCTTGACCAGGAGTGGGCCGTCCCATTCCCGCCGCAGCCAGGCCAAGTCTTCCCAGGTGCGGGACGGGTCGGCCAGCTCCCGGTCGACATAGGCTCCGATGGCGCTGGCGTCATCCCCGATGCCCAACTCGACCAAGCTGCCGAAGGTGATGTCGGGGCCGGTGACCAACTGCCGCAGCCATCGAAGCCGGCGCGCGGTGTCCAGCGCACTATTCCAGCGGATTCGAGGGGGCAGCGACATGCCATTGCGCAGGTCGCGCTCCCGCTTGCCCACCACCGGCACATCCACGGTCAGCACCAACGCCTCGTAGCCGGCGTCTCGGGCTCGGTTCACCAGCGATCGCACCACCTCAGGGCTCTTCCACAGATAGAGCTGGAACCACCGCCGGCCATCGGGGGCAGCCGCGGCGATGTCCTCCAGGGAATAGCCCGAACCCGTGCTCACCGCGAACACGGTGCCCGCGGCGGCTGCGGCCCGGGCCGCAGCCAGTTCGCCCTCGCTATGCACCAGCGTGGCCAAACCGGCGGGGGCCAGCAGGAACGGCAGCGACACCGGCTGGCCCAACACGGTGGTGGACAAGTCCCGCTCGGCCACGTCCACCAAAAAACGTGGGGCCAGCTCCACCGCATCGATGGAGGCCCGATTGGCGGCGATGGTCAGCTCGCCCTCCGCGCCGCCCTCCACGAAGTCGAACACCATCTTGGGGAGTCGCCGGCGGGCGGCCTCTCGGAAGTCGTCGTAGGTGTGCCACCGGCTGGCTCCCTTGGGGGCACGGGCCAGCATCTTGGGCAAGGCGCGCAGCTTCACGAGCTTGCTGACTCCCCGGGCATGGCCGCGGCCAGCAGCCGGGTTACGGCCCGCAGCGTGGGCACCTCGAGTCCGTGGCCGTCGGCGGTCTCCACCAAGTCGCCGAACACTGCTTGCACCTCGAAGGGCCGCCCCCGGTCGATGCTCTGCAAGATGGACACCCGCACCTCGGTCTCCCCGGCTGCCTCCATGCCCTCGCCCACGGCTCGCAGCCGCTGATGGGCATCGGCCCGGCTCTCCTGGGTGAGCGCCCGTATCTGGAACGGCCCGTGGCCGTCGATGAGTTCCACGCCCTCCGCCTCGGCGATGGACGCGCCCTCGCAGGCCAGGTCGTAGAACACGTCCCGGGTCTCGGGCATAAGGAAGATCCGGTGGTACACCAGCCTGGTTAGCCCCACCACCCCCATGGCTGCGGCGGCCAGCACCCCCTTGGACCACAGCGCCGGGGCGATGTCGTCGTGTACCTCCAGCTTTCGCCCGGGCAGGGCTTGGGCGATGGTCGCCGCCGTGCCCGTCTCGGTAGTGGGCAGATCGCCCAGCAGGGTGGGGCCGTCAAAAGAGTGGGTGGCGTGGCCGGGCTCGCCCAGCGTGCCGCCCACCAGCGACACGCAGCCCACCGCGGCAGGGCCGAAACGGGCCACCAGCGGCTCGGCTTGGCGAACCCCGTTCTGCACCGAGAAGGCGGCTTGCGTGCTGCCCCGGTAGCCGCCCAGGAGATCTGCGTTGTCAAACGCCTTGCTGGCCAGCAGCAGAATGTCGCAGTCGCCGGCATCGACGGGATCGCTCACTGCCTGCACTTCTACCGGCGGCCGGTCGTCGATCCGCAAGCCACCCCGGTTTATCGCTTCGGCGTGAGCCGGGCGTGCCACCAGGGTCACCTCGGCCCCGGCCTCGGCGAACCATGCGCCGTACACCGACCCCAGCGCTCCCGCGCCCAAAACCACAACACTCGTCATTGGCCAGCTCTCATCTGTGCCATACCCTAGAGCCATGACTGCTCCGGAGATTGTCCACGACATCGTGTTGGCCTGTAGGGCCCTGACCGTACGAGGGTGCGACACCGGCATCGGCGGCCACGTCAGCGTGCGGGCCGACGGAGAAGATGCCTTTTGGATCAACGCTTTCGACCGGACGCTGGGCGAGATCACCACCGATGACGTCATGAAGCTCGACTACGACGGCAATCTGCTGGAGGGAAACCGGGAGGTGAGCCTGGGGTTTGAGTTCCACGCCGGGGTGTATAAGCACCGCAGCGACGTAAACGCCATTGCCCACAGCCACGGCCGATGGATCACCGCGCTGGCCTCGCTGGCCCGGCCACTGAAGATGCGCCACAACCTGTGCTGCATCTTCCACGACGACCAAGTGCTAAGCCCCGACGACCGCTTCGAGTCCATCGGGCCGGCCATCGAGACCAACCACACAGTGATCATCCCCTGGCACGGCGCCATCACCGTGGGGGCCTCCCTGGCCCGGGCCGCTGCCCTCCACGCCACC
Source organism: Acidimicrobiia bacterium (assembly GCA_009842675.1). Lineage (GTDB taxonomy): Bacteria > Actinomycetota > Acidimicrobiia > Acidimicrobiales > Bin134 > Poriferisocius. The sequence goes on from VYEX01000021.1 coordinate 5,868, forward strand.
CTGGAAGACCAGGCCCAGCTCGACGTGACCCTCGAGCCCACCGATGCACCGGAGATTCCCGAGCACTTGCGACTCGGCCTCAAGAAGTTGGTGGACGACCAGGCCGGCTACCTAGAGCAGACCTGGACCCTCATGCGCCGCCAGGGCCAGCGCCATCTGGCGGCCCACCCCACGGGCTAAGCCAGATCAGCCATGGAGGCCAGCTCGTAGGGCTGGCCAATCAACCACTCCTTCCAACCGGCAGTGCCGAACAGCTCGTATTCGTCGGTGCGGACGTGGAAGGTGTCAGGCTCGATCACCTCGATCTCGGCCCCTCCAGGCGAGTTGGGATGAAAGGCGCAGAAGATGAGGCTGTCGTCGAGGTTGCCGAGCATCCCCTGGTAGTCGGCCGGCTCCTGCGGTGGTCGGGAGAAGTCGGTCTCCAGCACCAAGTCGAACACCGGCATCCCCGCGGCCCGCGCCTGGGCCGCCGCTGCCTTGATGCCCTCGTCGGCGGCTTGGGCCTCAGCAGAGCTGGCCACATGACGATTGGGGCCGTAGGCGGCCAAGGAGTCGCATATGAGAACCGGCACCCCGTAGTCGATGCCAACAGCCACATAGCGGTCGCACCACTCCGGGGCCAGTGCCGAGCCCATGTGGGCATCCAAGTGGGTCACGTTGATCCCCGCGGCCAGCGCCCGGTCGATCTGAGCACGCCACTCCTGCTCCACCGCGTTGGGATTGGCGTTGCGCCGTACCTCGGCCACGGTGCGCCACAGCAATCCGTGCTCATCAACCAGCCCTGACGATGATCCCACCGAGCTCACCGGACCCCAGCGGTAGTGCTTCTTCTCGGCGTTGAGCGTGAGGTGGATTCCGCAGTCCAGGGAGTCGTCGCTCGCCGCGGTTTCTGCAATCTCGCTGAACCACGGGCATGGGACCATCACCGAGCCAGAGGTGATCGTTCCGAAGTGCGACAGCTCCACGTAGGCCCGGTTGGCACCGTGGCACATCCCCACGTCGTCGGCGTGTATCACCAGTCGAGTCACTGTTTGGAAATTAGTCCGCTTACCATCTTGTCGTGGCTCTGAGTCATTTCCCGACCACCGCCGACCCGGCCGAGGTAAGCGACCACTTGCGCCGCTTCGGCTACGCCATCGTCGACGACGTGGCCGATGCAGCCACCATGGACCGGCTGGAGGCCGAGGCCATGCCCTACATCGAAGCCTCTGATGCCGGGCGAGACGAGTACGACGGCCGCTTCACCCGCCGCACAGGCGCCCTGGTGGCCCGCTGCCCCACCGCCCGCAAACTGGTAATGGACCCGGTGGTGGTCGGTGTGGTGAGCCGCTTCCTCAGCCATGTGAGCGCGGTGCAATTGCACCTCACCCAGATCATCTCAGTGGAGCCGGGCGAGACTCGCCAGAAGCTGCACCGAGACGAGATGGCCTTCGACTTCTTCCCCTTCGGAGCCGACTACCACGTGCAGGCCAACACCATGTGGGCGCTCACCGACTTCACCGCCGAAAACGGCGGCACCCACATCCTGGCCGGCTCATCGGGACTCTCCGATGAAGAGTCCTTCCAACTCCCCGATGCCCAGGCTGAGATGCGCCGAGGCAGCGTGCTGTTCTACGACGGCAAGGTGCTGCACGGCGCCGGGGCCAACACCAGCGGCGGGGTGCGCAGGGGGGTCAACATCACCTACGCCGTGGGCTGGGTGCGCCAGGAGGAGAACCAATACCTGGCCTGCCCACCGGAGATCGCCCGCACCCTCGACGACGACCTTCTGCGAATGATGGGCTACACCCAAGGTGCTTTCGCCCTCGGCTACGTCGGCGACCAAACCGACCCGCTGGCCGCATTGCGGGGCGGCACCGCCAAGGCCAAGACCATCGGCGCGGTAGCCCAGTTCAACGACAACGCTCGTGAATTCGTTACCGACATCGACGACCTTGAGGAGTCCGGCTAGCTGTTACCGGGCTACCGTGCCGGGATGGCTTTGATCACCGACCCATTCCATACCGGCATTGTTGTGGCCGATGTCGAAGAGGCTATGGCCGAGATTTCGGCGGCCACCGGGCTGACCTGGCATTCGTTGCAGTCCCTCGACCTGGACCTGCTGATTGACGGCGAGGTGGTGTCCACCAGCGTGCGGTTCTCCTACACCGTGGACGGGCCGGTGCAACTCGAAGTGGCCGACGGCCCCAAGGGTTCGTTCTGGGATGCCGATCTCTACGGAGGCCTGAACCACATGGGCTACTGGACCGACAACCTCCTCGCCGATATCGAGTCGTTGCAGGCCGGGGGATGCGAGCTGATCTACGGCGGGGCCGGTGAAGGCGGCGGCTTGGAGGGATTCGCGTTTCTGGTGCCGCCCGCCGCTGGGATGAGGATCGAGCTGATCGACGTGGCCATGCGCCCCGCCTTCGACCGCTGGTTCGCGGGCGGCGAGTTCGGCTGACCCACTAGGGGCTCGCTGCGATGACCGCTACCCTGGGCCACGTGAGCGCACCCGCCGCGTTCGATCAGATCCCGGTAGTGGATCTCGGCCCGTTGTCGGGATCACGGGCCGAGCGAGAGGCCATCGCCGAGGAGCTCTGCCGAATCTGCCACGAGGTCGGCTTCCTGCTAGTGGTGAACCACGGGGTGTCCAGCAGCTTGAGCAGTGGCATCTTCGACATGATGCACCAGTTCTTCGCCCTAACCGGTGAGCAGAAGAAGATGATCGACAAGCGGCGCTCCCGCCATTTCCGGGGCTGGGAGCCGGAGGGGGCGGAGTACACCAACAACCGCCCCGACATCCGAGAGCAGATCGACTGGTGGACCGAGTGGCCCGCCTACCCCGTCGACGTCGAGCCCTACTATCTGCGCCTGCTCGGTCCCAACCAGTGGCTGCCCGAAGATGTGCTGCCCGGGCACCGGCAGCTCACCAACCAATGGTTCGACGAACTGGGGGGCTTGGCCAACCGCCTCTTGGGGGCGCTCTCGCTGGGGCTGGGTCTGGGGGAGGAATACCTGGAGCGGTTCTTCGGATCCCAGACCATGTCGCTGGCCAAGTTCATCCACTATCCCCCCACCCCCGAAGGCGAGGCCGGGGTCAACGCCCACCGCGACACCGGGTTCTTGACGGTGCTCGACCATGGGCCGACCGCCGGTCTGCAAGTGCAGAACCAGGAAGGGGAGTGGATCGACGTGCCTTCGATTGAGGGGTCGTACGTGATCAACCTGGGCGAGACGCTCCAGGCCATGACCGGCAACTATCTGGTGGCCACCGCCCACCAGGTGATCACCACCGAAGAGCGTTACTCAGCGGGCTACTTCCACGGCCCCTCGCTGGACGTCGCCCTGGCCCCGCTGCCTCTCGACGAGAAGTTTGCCGCTGCGGTGTCCGCCAGCCCCCACCACAACAGTGCTGGGTTTATGGCCAGCATCGCCGAAACCGAGGCCGGCGTGGCCGATATGTCCAGCTCCTACCGCCCCACCACCTACGGCGAGCAGCTCTGGAACTACTTCTCCCGCAGCTACCCCGAAAACGTCGCCGCCCACTACGGCTGAGACAAGAACACCGTTAGCAGGACCCCGCAAAGGGCACGGCCCGGAGCGGGGTTGGGCTTCGCTCCGGGCCGTTGGGGGGTGGGTGGTGGTCGGGACCGGCGTCGATCCGGTGACCTTCCGCTTTTCAGGCGGACGCTCTGCCAACTGAGCTACCCGACCATGTTCTGTTGTGCGGTCCCGACGGGATTTGAACCCGCGACCTCCGGCTTGACAGGCCGGCGTGCACTCCAAACTGCACCACGGGACCTTGTTGTCGCTGCCCTAGCGGGGCAGATTTGTCGCCGCCCGCTACGAAGCGAAGCGCCGAATCTAGCACCCCCAACGGGATTCGAACCCGTGTTACCGCCTTGAAAGGGCGGCGTCCTAGGCCGCTGGACGATGGGGGCTCTCGACCCGCGAAGGCCGATTTACGTTAGCAGCCCTCTTTGACGGAACCGCATCGAAAAACAGATACCATGATCCCGAACCGCGAAAGGAGCACGAGGTGGAGAACGAAGTCTGGCGCTGGCTTTGGACGTGCTCCGCGGTGGTGTTCTCGCTGGCCGAGGTGTTCACCGCCGGATTCTTCCTCCTGCCTTTCGCCATTGGAGCGGCGGCAGCCGCGGTGCTGGCTTGGGTGGATGCCCACATCCTCTGGCAGTGGCTGGTCTTCTTTGTGGGCAGCGCAGTCAGCTTCGTGTACTTGCGCCGGTTCGTCCGCCGCCTGGATCACGATGAGCAGCCCCGGGTGGGGGCCAATCGGCTCATCGACGCTCAAGGCAAGGTCATCGAGCGGGTGGACGAAGATGCACAAACCGGTATGGTCCGCCTAGGTGGCGAGGAGTGGCGAGCCTCCGCCGCCGAAATCATCGAGGTCGACACGCGGGTCATGGTGACCGAAATCGATGGCACTCACCTGGTGGTAGTGCCGGTCCCTCAAGAGCAATCAACTGAGAACACAGAAAGCTAGGTAGCAGTCATGGAAGCCGTGGTCGCCCTCTTTATCATCATCGCGCTTGCGCTCATCCTCATCGCCGCGCTGGGAATTCGCATCATTCGCCCCTATGAGCGGGGCCTCATTGAGATGCTGGGCCGCTACCAGCGCACGGTGGACTCTGGTTTGCGCTGGATCCTCCCGTTCGTGCAGCGCATTAGCAAGGTCGACATGCGGGAGCGGGTCATCGACGTGCCGCCTCAGGAGGTAATCACCAAAGACAACGTGGTGGTCACGGTGGACGCGGTGATCTTCTTCGAGGCCACCGACCCGGTGAAGCTCAAGTACAACGTGGGCAACTTCCAGCTAGCCGTCACCAAGCTGGCCCAGACCAACCTCCGTAACGTGGTGGGCGACCTCGACCTCGATGCCGCCCTCACCTCCCGGGAGCTGATCAACGGCAAGCTGCGCCAAATCCTCGACGACGCCACCGACAAGTGGGGGACCCGGGTGGTGCGGGTAGAGATCCAGCGCATCGAGCCGCCGCCCGACGTCACCGAGGCCATGCACCGCCAGATGAAGGCCGAGCGCGACCGGCGGGCCATCGTCACCGAGGCCGAGGGCGACAAGCGGTCGGCCATCTTGCGCTCGGAAGGTCTAAAGCAGAGCCAGATCTTGGAAGCTGAGGGCGAGGCCGAGGCCATCAAGCGGGTGGCCGATGCCGAGCGCTACCAGCTCGAGACTGTGGCCCAGGGCGAGGGCGACGCCATCCAGTTGGTGTTCAATGCTATCCACACCGGCGATCCCACTCCCGACCTGATTGCCATCCGCTACCTGGAGGCACTGAAGAGCGTGGCCGACGGCAACGCCACCAAGATCTTCCTGCCCCTAGACACCAGCGGCCTCACCAACGCCATGGCCTCTCTCTCGGAGATAGCCCGTGCCGGCCAGGGTGAACCGGCGGCTCGGGCTGTGGAGGAGTAAGCGCCTACAGCTCGGAGGTCGATGCCTCCACCAAGTGCTCCAGTAACCAGCCCAGGTACCAGTAGGCCGACCGAGCCACCGACTCCGGGTCATCATCGTCGGCTTCGTCGAACTCGTCGTCCTCGGTGACCCCCAAGCGGGTTCCCAATACGAGGCGGATGTCGTTGACCGCCCCCATCCAGGCGGCCAGCTGCTCCTGATCCAAGACAGTGGCCTCGGCGAGTTCGGCCACGATGTCCAGTCGGGACAGCCTCTTCGTCACCAGCTCGTCTCGCACCATGCCCTGGAACTCGGCCTCGGCCTCGGGATCGTCGGGCCGAGCAGTGGGGAACAATCGAGTAAGTACCTCGTCTGCGGGGTCGTCGGCCAGCAGCCCCCGCAGATCGGGGACGATGGCGGCGATGAGTGCCCTCTCCTCGTCCCGCAGGTCCAGGCGGTAGGTCCCGTCCCCGTTGGGCTCAATCGGCCGCCGCGGAGCCATTAGTCGTCGTGCTCCATGGTGGCCCACAAGCCGTGCTCGTGCAGGCGAAAGACATCCATCTCCGCCTTCTCCTTGGGGCCGTCCGACACCACGGCGCGGCCCTTGTAGTGAACATCCAGCATCAACTGGGTGGCCTTCTCTTTGCTGTAGCCGAACAGCTTCTGGAAGACGAAGGTCACGTACGACATCAGGTTGATGGGGTCATTCCACACGATCACCTTCCAGGGCCGGTCGGGCCGCACGTCCGTTTCACCGGTGGTTTCTCTCACCTCCGAGGGCGCAATTTCGACGGGCGCGGCGGGGGTCATGCCGGCACGGCCTGGGCGACGTCGGCCTCTGCCCGCACGAGCGGGCCTCTCACATTGAGCCAGAAGAACACGGTGGCTATCCACAGTAGGGCGGCCCCGGCGATGTGCGCCCCCACCAGCAGCACCGGCACACCGGTGAAATACTGCACGTACCCGATGAGCCCTTGGGCCAGAGCCACCCCAAACACGGTCCGACCCCAGAGCTGAGCCCGCTCGGGTGCGCCCCGGTGACGAAGCCACCACACCAGCCCGGCCAACACCACCAGCAGCACCACCACTGTGGTCCCGTGAATCTGGGCCACATCTCTCACGGCCACGTCGATGCGCTCGGCGTCCTCATCGCCGCTGTGCGGCCCGGCGCCGGTGACGATGGTGCCGGTAACGATCACCACTGAGGTGATGGCCACGACCGCATTTCCCACCCAATGGGGCCGGGGTCGGGGCTCGCTTTGGCGTTCGTAATCCTCCGATGACCGCCAGAGCAGAACCACCGCATTCCACAAAAGCACCATCGACAAGAGGAAGTGGCCGATCACCAGCGCCGGAGGCAGCTCGTAGAGCACGACCAATCCACCCAGCACTATCTGGGCCAGCACGCCGGCCACCAAGCCCCACGACAGCCACACCAGATCAGACCGCCGCGGCGCTCGCCAGTGGGAACCCAAAACGGCGGCGATCACGATGGCCGAAACCAGTCCGGTGATGAGCCGGTTGATGAATTCGATCATGGCGTGGGTCTCCAGCGGAGCCACCAGCTGGTCGTTGTCGCACGCTGGCCAATCGGGGCAGCCCAGCCCGGACCCAGTGAGCCGGACCGCGCCCCCGCTTACGATGATCAATGCCAAAAGAGCCAGCGCCCAAATGGTGATCTTGCGGTAGGTAGCGGGAGAAACCCGGCGTTGGATCACGCCCCGAATTGTACGGGTCGCCTGTGACAGTCGGTCATCCCAAGCTGGGGGTTTTCAGGTCGATTATCGCGGGCAGAGGCCATGCCGGATACCTTGGCCTGCCCTGCGCCGAAACCGTACTCTGGGCTGGTCATGGGTGTCACCCGCTTGTCTGCTCGCAGCCGCACGCGCGTTGCCGAACCGAACACAAGCCCCGGTATCAGCCCTGGTCGCCTTTCCTCTCGCAACCCCCTGCGCTCAATGCGGGCCTATGTTGCCCTGACAAAGCCCCGCATTATCGAACTGCTGCTGGTAACCACCGTGCCCACCATGGTGGTAGCCGACCGGGGCATTCCCTCGGTGTGGCTGATGGTCGCCACCGTTGTCGGTGGGACGCTGGCCGCCGGCGGTGCCAATGCCATCAACATGTACGTGGATCGCGACATCGATCGGCTGATGGAACGGACCAAGAACCGGCCCCTGGTAACCGGCGAGATCGCCGCCCCACGAGCCCTGGTCTTTGCCATCGCCCTCGAGGTACTGGCCTTCGTCTGGCTGTGGGGGTTTGTAAACCTGCTCAGCGCGATACTGGCGGTGTCGGCCACCGCGTTCTATGTGTTCGTTTACACGCTGTGGCTCAAGCGCACTTCTTCTCGCAACATAATCATCGGTGGGGCCGCCGGGGCCGTGCCCGTGCTGGTGGGCTGGGCGGCGGTCACCAACAGCCTCGACTGGGCGCCGCTGGTGCTGTTCGGCGTCATCTTCTACTGGACGCCCCCTCATTTCTGGGCCCTGGCCATCCGCTATCGCGACGACTATCGGGCGGCCAGCGTTCCCATGCTGCCCGCAGTCGCCAGCACTCGCACCACCGCGGTGCGGATGATTGGCTACACCGTGGTTCTGTGGGGGCTGTCGCTGCTGTTCAGCGCGATAGGCGAGATGGGCCTGGTGTACTTGGTGAGCGCCGTGGTGTTGGGAGCCGTCTTCTTGTACTACGCCGTCCAAGTGCTGCGCACCCAAGCAACCGCGTCGGCAATGCGGCTGTTTTCTTACTCCATTACCTACATAACGCTGCTGTTCGCAGCGATGGTTGTCGACCAGGTGGTTCGCACCGGTGTTTAGCGAAAAAACCCGACCCGACAGGCTCGGTCAGCAAAGCTGTCTGATGCGAGATACAGCCAGGTCGCTGTATAAAGTTCCGACCCACACCCGCCTTCGTGGAACACGATGACTCTTACTGAAACGAGGCCAGAAGCAGAAGCGGTCGCGGCAGGCGACGACTCGAGGCCGGCGACCCAGTCGTCGGCCCCCCAGTGGACCCCTCCGACCGGCTTGGCTCGATTCCTGAGCACCGGCGACCACATGACCATCGGCCAGATGTATGTGGTCTTCTCGCTTGTCCTGGCGGGGTTGGCCCTGACCCTGGGCATGCTGATGGGCATCGAGCAGGCCGACATCGACGGAGGCTTCGGCGTCTTCAGCAACGCCAACGAGGTTTTCCAGGTATTCGGCCTCTACCGGACCACGCTGATTCTGTGCGGTTTGGTGCCTTTGTTCTTGGGCCTGGCCACCGCATTGGTTCCCCGCCAACTTGATGCCTCTTCAATGGCATTCCCACGCGCCGCGGCCGCGGCGTTCTGGACTTGGCTGGTGGGCGCCATTACCCACATCGTGGCCACCTTTGCCTACGGCGGGCTGGGCTCGGTGCAAGCCGGCGCGGCCCGCGAGCAGTCGGTGGAACTGACCGTGCTTTCGCTGGGCCTGATCAGCTTGGGCCTTCTGGTCGGTTCTGGGGTGGTGTTCACCACCTTGGTCACCCAGCGCCCGTCGGGGATGGACCTTCTCCAGATGCCCGCCTTCTCGTGGTCGATGCTGGTGGCCACCGGTGTGTGGCTGTTCTCGTTGCCGGTGCTGCTGGCCAACTTGATTATTTCTTGGGTGGACATGAGGGGGGCCGACGCCCTGGCCTTCGGCGGGGGAGGCGCCCCCTTCGATCAGGTTGCCTGGGCGTTTGACGCTCCTCAGGTGTTCGCCTGGACGATCCCACTGCTCGGCATCACCGCCGAGGTGTTCACCTCCGCCCACCGCAGCAGCCCCAAGATGTTCGAGCCCATGGCCTTCATCGTGGGGGCCTTCGGCTTCTTCTCTTTCGGCGCCTGGGCCCAGAGCTTCTTCGACAGCGCCGACCCCACCGCCACAGATGCCCACGTCGTGACCAGCGAGGTGCTGTTCACCGCGTTCGCCCTGGCTATCGCCCTGATGGTGGTGGCCTACGGGGGTTGGCTGGCGTTCAACGCCTACTCGGCCGGACAGCGCCCGCAGATCACCCCGCAGTTCGCCCTGGTCACCGTGTCCGGCGCCCTGCTGACCGCCGCGGCGGTGACCGGTGTGTTGCGGGTGGCCGAACCCGCGCTGGGCGTGCTGCGAGAGGCCGACGGCGACATCTGGCGGGGTTTCTTCGACGCCATGGACGACCTCGAAACCTCCAGCCTGGTCAACGGGTTGATGAATTTCGCGGTACTGGCCGGGCTGCTGGCCGCAGTGGCCGGGCTCTTCCACTGGGCCCCCAAAATGCTGGGCCGCTCTCTCAACGCACCCCTGGGGTTCTTGGCCGTGCTGCCGCTGGCCGGGGGCGCAATCCTCATCGGGGCCACCGATGTGCTGAGCGGATTCTTCGACCAACCGGACCGGCCCTTCGAAACCGGCAGCATCGGCGACATCGACGCGCTCGGCTTCGTGGAAGCCCTGAATGTGATCGGGCTGATTGGCTACGTCGCCGTGCTGGGCGGTTTGGCGCTAGTGGCGCTGAACGTGGCCCGCAGCCTCGCCACAGCACCGACGGCCGAGGCCGAGAGTGAAGGGGCGACCTGATGGCTGACATCCCCGTCGGAACTCCCCTGGCCGCTCCGCTGCCCCGCCAGCGCACCCTGCTGGTGGGCACCGTCTTCGGCACCGCCGCCACGCTCATGTACTTCGCCGGCCTGCTGGGCGTGTACTTGCGGGAGCGGTCCGATGCCCTATCCGGTGGCGGGGAGTGGATCCCCTCTGGCGCAAACATCCAGTTGGCCCCGCCCACCGTTGCGGCGTGGACCATGCTCATGTCGGTGGTCACCATGCAGTGGGCGGTGTATTCCATTGCCCGCGACGACCGCGCCCACGCCATCATGGCCACCGCGCTGACCACCCTGTTCGGCCTCTCCGTGGTGGTCACAACCTCATTCCAATACACCGAGATGGGCTTGGTGGCCGACGAGTCGATCGCGGCCGTGTTGATCTACACCATTTCGGCGTCGCATCTGGTCATGATCGCTGTCGGCTTGGTGTTCCTGCTCCTGATGGCCTTTCGGGCCTTGGCCGGCCAGTACAGCAGCCGCCAGACCGACGGCTTCGTGGCCGCGTCCATCTATTGGTACGCCGTTGTATTCGTCTATGTCGTCATCTGGACGGCGATCTTCGTGCTGAAGTAGGCGCTCCGTGTTCACCCCCGGCTTCCGTTTGTTCTTCGGTTTCACCCTCGCCGCGGTGGCCGCGGCCGCCGTCTATGGCGTGGCCAGCGGCAGCGCGGGCGAAATCGAGTACTTCGCGGTGCTCAACGTGGAGACCTGGGTGGGCGTGCTCAGCCTGGGCTACAAGGGCGGCATCGGCGACCACGTTGGTTATGTGGTGCTGATGGGCTTCGCCGTCCTGTCCGCATTGGTGGCCCTGTTCTTGGTGGCCTTCCGCGACGCCGACGCCGAGTCGGTGGGCGAGCTGATGGATGACGGCCGGACCCCTGAGACCCAAGCCAATCTGGAGGCCAACTACTGGCCGGCTGTGGCCGCCTTCGGAGCGGGGGCCATGATCGTAGGGCTGGTCACCCACGCCACCATCTTCGTGATCGGACTGGTGATCGTGGGAGCGGCGTTGTTCGAGTGGATGTTGGCGGCGTGGGCCGATCGGGCCACCGCCGACCCAGAGGTCAACCGCAATCTCCGAAACCGCATCATGCGCCCGGTGGAGTATCCGGTGACTGCCGCGCTGGGTGTTGCGGTACTGGTGCTGGCCCTGTCCCGCGTGTTCTTGACCGTGTCGCAGTTCAGCGCGGTGATGGTGGCTGGTTCGGTGGCCACCGTGATCTTCTTTATCGCGGTGGTGTTCGCCATTGGCCCCAAGATCAGCCGGTCGGTAATCGCCGGAACGGTGGCCCTGGTGTGTGTGGGTGTTTTGGTCGCTGGCGTGGTAACCGCGGCGATGGGCTCGCGCGACTTCCACCACAAGGCGCCGGCAGGCGAACACGGTGAACCCGCGACCGAGGACGGAGGCCACTAGTCATGGCGCCGAAGTCCATTAGGGGCAGTGTCCGATGAGCAAGCGAGCCAGGGGCCTGGTCTGGCTGTCAAGCCTGTTGGTGATCTTCGGCGCCATTGCCTTGATCGTGGTCGCCATCGTGGTCGACAAAGACCACCCGTTATCCACCCTGTCGCCGGTCGGCCGTCAAGGACGCGACATCGCCGAGCTCATCAACCCCATCTTCATCGTGGCCGGCGTGGTCTTCTTCCTGGTTCAGGGGGCGGTTCTGGCGCTGTGGTGGCGCTTCCGGGTAGCGGGCTCCGACTCCGGTGACGGTGAATTCGGGTACTACGAAGACGACGAGTTCCCCGACCAGACCCACGGCAACAACCGCCTTGAGATCGCTTGGACCATTGTGCCCACCGTGCTGTTGGCCGTTATCTCGGTGTTCACCCTGGTGGCGCTGTTCGCCCTCGACGATGTGAAGGCATCTGACGAGGATCTTGTTGTAACTGTTATCGGCCAGCAGTGGTGGTGGGAGTACCAGTACCACCTGGACGGCGACACCGACACCGCACCTGATTTTGTGACCGCCAACGAACTGGTTATCCCGGTCGGGGTTGATGTGGCCCTAGACATCAAATCGCGCGACGTGATCCACTCCTTCTGGATTCCCAAGCTGAACGGCAAGCGGGACGCCGTGCCCGGTCGCAGCCACGACTGGGTGATCCAAGCCGAAGAGCCCGGTCGCTTTCGGGGGCAGTGCACCGAGTTCTGCGGCCTGTCCCACGGCTACATGAAGATGGTGGCGGTGGCGCTGCCGCGTGCAGAATTCGCCCAGTGGAGAGACAATCAGATCACCCCGGCCGACATGCCCGAAGAGGGCACGCAGGCGGGCGAGGGGTGGGCCACCTTTAGCCAGCAGTGCGCCAATTGCCACGTGATCAACGGGGTCACTTCAGCGGCCAACCGCGGCGGCGACCCTGAATCGGCCCCCGACACCTGGGACATCTACGGCGAGTTCAATGGCCCACACGCCGGCACTTACACCGACGAACTGGTGGCCGGCGCGGCCCCCAACCTGACCCACCTGATGACCCGGACCACGTTTGCCGGGTCGGCGTTCGATCTCTATCTCGACGCCGGCGACGACATCCCGTATCTGGTCTTGTCCGACAAAGGCACGCTCAACCGGGGCGAACTTGAGGCCTGGATATTCAACGCCCCCGAGCGCAAGCCGGCCGACGCCGACGACCTCCGGGGCATGCCCGCCCGCACCGGACTGAGTCCGGACGACATCGACAATGTCGTTGCCTTCCTGTCCACCCTCGACTGATTGTGATTGCGAAGAGCCGATGACCATCACCGATCGCACTATCACCGCCCCCGAGGAAACTCTGGCGCTGCCAGCGGGCCCGACCATTGCCCATCGCCCCCTCGGTGTCTTCACCCGACCCCAGGGCAGCGAGGGCTGGACGAGTTGGCTTTTCACCGTCGACCACAAGCGCATCGGCATTATGTACGGCGCGGCCGCTCTGTTCTTCTTCCTCGTGGGCGGCGCCGAGGCCCTGTTCATCCGCCTCCAGCTGGCCACCCCCAACGGCTCGGTCATAGGGGCCGGTACCTACAACGGCGTGTTCACAATGCACGGCGTGACCATGGTGTTCCTGGTGATCATGCCCATGGCCGCAGCCTTCGCCAACTACCTGCTCCCGCTGCAAGTGGGCGCCCGGGACGTTGCTTTCCCGCGGCTGAACGCGTTCAGCTTCTGGTGTTTCTTGGCCGGTGGCCTCTTGCTCACCTCGTCGGTCCTGATCGGCGGCTGGTTCCAAAACGCCCCTGACGGCGGCTGGTTCGCCTACGCCCCCAACACCGGCCTGCTCTTCTCACCCTCCAAGGGGATCGACTTCTACGCCGTCGGCTTGCAGATCCTGGGCGTTGCCTCGCTGGTCAGCGCCATCAATCTGATCGTGACCGTGTTGAATATGCGAACTAAGGGGATGAGTTTCTTCCGGATGCCGGTTCTCACCTGGATGTTGCTCATCACCCAGTTCCTGCTGCTGTTCGCCCTCCCGGTGATCACCGTGGCCCTATTCCTGTTGATGTTCGACCGACTGTGGGACGCCAACTTCTTCAATGTGGAGGCCGGGGCCGACCCGCTGCTGTGGCAGCACCTGTTCTGGATATTCGGCCACCCCGAGGTGTACATCCTGATATTGCCCGCCTTCGGGATCGTGTCGGAGATCATCCCCACGTTCGCTCGCAAGCCGCTGTTCGGCTACCACTTCATGGTTGCCTCCGGCATCGCCATCGGCTTTATGGGATGGGGCGTGTGGGCCCACCACATGTTCACCTCTGGTGTCGGGCCGCTTTCGGTGGCCGCGTTCTCGGTATCCACCATGTTCATTGCTGTGCCCACCGGGGTGAAGATCCTCAACTGGCTGGCCACCATGTATCGGGGACGGCTGCGATTTACCACCCCCATGCTCTACGCCGTGGGCGTGGTGTCGATGTTCACCATCGGTGGCTTGTCCGGGGTGACCCACGCCATCGCACCCTCCGACACCCAGCAGACCGACACCTATTACATCGTGGCCCACTTCCACTATGTGATCTTCGGCGGGGCGCTGCTCGGGTTGTTCGGCGGCTTTTACTACTGGTGGCCCAAGGCATTCGGCTACAAGCTCAACGAGGGATGGGGCAAGGCCAGCTTCTGGGTGATGCTCATCGGGTTCAACTTCACCTTCGGACCCATGCACATCCTCGGTTTGCAGGGGATGTCGCGTCGCATAGCCACCTACCGGGCCGATGAGGGCTTTGCGCTGTGGAATATGGTGGCCACCATCAGCTCGTTCGTGATCGCGCTGGGCGTGGCCATGTTCTTCTGGAACGTGTTCGTGAGCACCCGGAACTGGCGGCGGGCCGGCCGACCCGATGTGGGCCCCGACCCCTGGGATGCCCGCGGCTTGGAGTGGATGACCGCCTCTCCGGTGCCCGAGCACAATTTCGACTCCGAGATCGAGGTGGAACGCCTCGACGAGTTCTGGCACCGCAAATACGGCAAGGACGAGAGCGGCCGGATAGTAAGGGCCGCTCCCACCTCTGAGGTGGCCCACGACGGCAGCAACACCAACGTGCACTTGCCGTCTCCGTCGTACTGGCCCATCGTCTTGGGCGGGGGCATCCTGCTGGTGGGCTACGGCATCATCTACAACCTGTGGCTGGCTGCCGCTGGCCTCGTGCTGTTGGTTGCAGCCATCTACGGCTGGATACTGGAGCCGGCCGACGACCCCGACGCCGCCGGCCACCACGACGACCACTCCGACGATGGCGATGACCATGGAGACCCCGGCAGCAACGGCGGTCCCAGCGGCAACGGCGATTCGGCAGAAACCGAGGGTCCGGAGGATCGGGGTGGCGATTCGGCAGAAACCGAGGAGGAGGCTGCGACCGTTGGCTGACGTAATGACCTCCGAAACAGGGGCCGCTGAGGCCGCCACCCAATCTGCTCACGCCGAGGAGCACCACACCAGCACCGGTATCTCCAACGAGAAGCTGGCCATGTGGGTGTTCCTGGGTTCGGAGTGCCTGCTATTTGGCGGACTCATCTCCGTCTACATGTTCAACAAGGGGCGCATCGGCCCCAACGACGTCGGCCCCAACGACGTGTTCGACATCCCCTTCACCTCGGTCAGCTCGTTCGTGCTTTTGATGAGCTCACTGACAATGGTGTTCGCAGTGTCGTCCATCGCCCGGGGCGATCTGCGGGGCAACCGCATCTGGCTAACCACCACCGCCGCGTTGGGAGCCACATTCGTGGCCGGGCAGGTGTACGAGTTCACCGCCTTCTACAGCGAGGGCCTCGGATTCACCACCAACCTGTTCGGATCGGCCTTCTACGCCCTGACCGGCTTCCACGGGGCCCACGTCACCATCGGCATCATCATGCTGATGTCGCTGCTCGTGATGTCGCTGCGGGGCAACCTCACCCAAGAGCGGGCCGAGACCGTGGAGATCATCGGCTTGTACTGGCACTTTGTCGACATCGTATGGATCGTGATCTTCACGATCGTGTACCTCTTCCCGCAGTAGGATCCGCTATGGCCACCGTCACCCCTGAATCCCCTGACACGGGCCACACCCCCGACGAACACGCGTCGGACGGCGGTCAAATGGCCGAGCACGCCCAATCCACTGGTAAGCAGAATCACGCCCACCCCACCGATTGGCTCTATGTCAAGGTGGCCATCGCCCTCGGGCTGCTCACCGCATTCGAGGTGTTCACCTACTTCGAGTCGCTCCACGGGTGGGGCGACACCGCAATAATCATCATGCTCATCCTCATGATGTTGGTGAAGTTCTTCTTGGTGGTGGCCTTCTTCATGCACCTGAAGTTCGACTCTCCGATCTTCTGGCGATTATTCGTATTCGGCCTGATCTTGGCCATGGCGGTGTACATGGTCATGCTGACGGCGTTTCGCATCTGGTAGTTGGCCGATGGCCTTCGCGGCTGACACCGATATCTGGCGGTACCAGCCCCACGCCGAAGTCTGGATAATCCTGCTGGCCGCGATAGCCATGGCCTGGTACGCGGCCCGGATCATCGCCCCCAAAGCGGCGCCCGTCGGTGAGTCCCCCTTTGCCCGCCACCACAAGCTGGCCTTCGTCGGGGCGATGGTACTGCTGTGGGTGGCCAGCGACTGGCCGATGCACGACATCTCAGAGGAGTACCTGTATTCGGTCCACATGATCCAGCACCTGCTCATCACGCTGGTGGTGCCGCCGCTGATATGGGCGGCCATTCCCGAATGGCTGGCCCGGCTGGCGCTCAGCGGCGATGGCAGCGTGGGGGTTTGGGTGCGGCGGCTGGCCCGGCCGGTGGCCGCCGGGTTGCTGTTCAACTTCATGGTGGCGGTGAGCCACATTCCCTGGGTGGTCAACACGTCGGTGGAAAGCGGCGCACTGCATTACTTCGTACATCTGCTGCTGTTCGCCTCGGCTATGGCGATGTGGCTGCCGGTGTGCGGCCCGATTCCTGAGCTGCACATGCGGGAGCCGGGCAAGATGGTCTACTTGTTCTTGATGTCGGTGGTGCCGACCGTGCCCGGCGGATTCTTGACCTTTGCCCAGGGAGCGGTTTACAGCGCCTACGACCACGACGTCCGCTTGTGGGGCATCGGCCTCCAGGCCGACCAGCAAGCCGCTGGGCTGATAATGAAATTGGTGGGCGGCATGTATTTGTGGACGTGGATCGGGGTGCTGTTTTTCCGCTGGGCCGGCGCCCAGCAGCGGGTCAACACCCAGATGCGGGTGGTGACCACCGTTCCGTCCGGCCCCATCGCCGCTGACACCCGGGTCCCGGCCACTTCGGGTTCCAACGGCTCTAACTCCACCAACGGTTCTCGATGATCGACCTGCGCCTGGTGCGCACCGACTACGACGCGGTTGCGGCTGCGATGGCCCGTCGGCGGATCGACCTGTCGGAGCTGGAGCAGGTGGCGGCCCTGGATGAGCGCCACCGCCATCTCACCACCGAGCGCGATGCGATGCGCCATGGGGTCAAGGAGCTGTCCCAGCAAGTAGGCCAACTCAAGCGCGACGGGCGCGACGCCGAAGCCGATACAGCCGCAGCCGAGAGCCGCAAACGGGGCGACCAGGCCAAGGCCCTGGCTGCCGAGGCCGACGCAGTGGCGGCCGAGATTCACGACCTGCTGCTGCACATCCCCAATCTGCCCGCCCCCGATGCCCCCGACGGAGCCGATGAAGGCGACAATCCGGTATTGAGGGTGCAGAACTTCGACCCCGATTCCTACGGCGAGCACCAGCGGGTGCCCCACTGGGAGTTCGCGGTGGAGGCGGGCTGGCTGGATATGGAGCGGGCGGCCAAGCTGTCGGGGTCCATGTTCGCCATGCTCCGGGGTCCGGGAGCGTCTTTGGCCCGGGCCATGGTCCAGTTCGGGCTAGACCGCAACGCCGACCGCTACGAGGAGATCCGCCCGCCCACCCTGGTCCACAGCCAGGTCATGGTGAGCACCGGCCAGCTCCCCAAGTTCGCCGACGACGCCTATTGGCTGGAGCGTGACGACCTGTGGGCGATACCCACCGCCGAGGTTCCGCTCACCTCGCTGGCCTCTGGCGAGATCCTCGACGAGGCCGACCTGCCGATGAGGATGATGGCCTACACCCCCTGCTACCGCCGGGAGGCCGGGGCCGCCGGCCGTGACACTCGAGGACTGCTAAGGGTTCACGAGTTCGACAAGGTGGAGATCTTGGCCTACGCCACTCCCGAGCAGGCCCCCGCGGCACACGCCGAAATCTTGGAGCGGGCCGAAGCCGCGGTGGCTGAGTTGGGCTTGGCCTACCGCATCGTGGACATCTGCACCGGCGATTTGGGCCAGGCCCACCATCGGTCGTGGGATGTGGAGGTATACGCCCCTGGTGCCGACCAGTGGCTGGAGGTGTCGTCGGTCTCCTGGTATTCCGACTATCAGGCCCGTCGGGCCAATCTGCGCTACCGGCCCGAGGGGGAAAAGGGCACCCGCATCCTCCACACCCTCAACGGCTCGGCCCTGGCCGTGCCCCGAGTGTGGGCCGCCCTGGTCGAAACCCACCGCCAGCCCGACGGGTCCGTGGTCATTCCCGAGGCGCTGCGCCCTTACCTCGGCCGCGACGTCCTGTAGCTGTCGGTCTGCGAACAGATCGACAACTAGGGTCGCGGGGAGTGCGACGCGAGAGCGAAGAATCAATTCTAGATAGCCAGCAGACCTATTACCGGGCTCGTGCTGATGAGTACGACGAGTGGTGGGAGCGGCGGGGCCGCTATGCCCAAGACCCAGAGGCAAACGATCAGTGGAGACAGGAGATCAGCGAGCTTCGAGAGCTCTTCGATTCACTATCGCTCGACGGAGACGTCATCGAATTGGCCCCGGGTACAGGGTATTGGACTGAGCTTCTGGCCGAGCGGGCTCGATCAGTGACCGCCATCGATGGTGCACCAGAGATGATTGCGTGCAATCGCGCTCGCTTAGGGCGCAAGGCCGAGGTAGTCACGTATCTTCAACAGGACATCTTCGACTGGGTCCCTCCGCGGCGATTCGACGCCATGGTGTTCTGCTTTTGGATCTCCCATGTGCCTCGTCGCAGACTGCCTAAGTTTCTTGCCACGTGCCGGGCCGCTCTCAACACTGGGGCGCACCTGTTCTTCGTGGACAACCTGCGCGAGCAACCTGGCTTTTCCGTTGATGAAGTCCGGTCCGACAGTCGTTCAGAACTCACCCAGCGGCGGCTCAACGACGGCCGGGAGTTCACGATCGTCAAGAATTTCTACGATCCCGAGGAGCTTCGGGATGCCGCCCTCTCCGCAGAAATTCAACTTGAGGTAGGGCATACCTCGACGTACTTCCAGTACGGCATCGGGCAGGCCATCTGATTGCTTACCCGGAGATGATCAGGCCAGCGGTGGCGGCGGCGAGGCCGAGGGTGAGGCTGGCGGCGGCGTAGGCGATGGCCCGGGTGCGGCCTAAGGATGTCAGCTCTACTGCGAGAGTCGAGAGCGTGGTCAGCGAACCCAGGCCCCCGACGCCCACTGCGGTCAACACCGGGTTGTCAGCCCCGACCAATAGCCCCAGCGCGAAGCTGCCGAGCACGTTCACTCCCAGGGTGCCCCAGGGCCAGGCTGGTGTGTTGAAGCGATGAGCGGTGGCGGCTCGAAGCAGGGTTCCGGCCACGGCCAGCACCACGAAGCCGAGGGCGGTCACTGGGCTTCCTTCAACTGGACTGTCCGCAGTGCAGCGCCAACCAACGCCAGCGCCACCCCGCCTGCTACCGAGACGGCCAGATAGCTGGCCGCGTATCCCCAGTCACCGTCGCGGGCCATCTCCGCCACATCAACGGTCAGGGCTGAGAACGTGGTCAAACTGCCGCAGAAGCCGGTCCCCATTCCGAGGCTCAGCGGCAATTGGGCCCGGGCCGACCACGCTGCCGCCGCCAGATAGCCGAGCACGACACAGCCAGCCAGGTTGACGGCCAGAACTCCCCACGGCCAGGCATCGGTAGAGGGCAGAGTCTCAACCAGCCCCCAGCGCGCCCCGGCTCCAGCCAGCCCGCCTATCCCGACAGCCGCTGCGGCTTTCGGTGTCAACGACAAGCTATGGGCTCACGCTTTCGGGCACCGGGTCTTCGGCGCGGCGCCCAGACCGCAATCGCACCCACAGCACCAGCGCCACCAGCAGCCCAGCCAGCACCTCCCAGAGCACGGGCCACCGAGCGGGATCGGCGAACCAGTTGCCCACCCGCTCGGGTATATCAGCAATGGTTCGCAGAATCGGCAGTACTAGGAGATCGCCCTGATATTGGAACGCTTCCGACATCACGTAGCCCACCGCCACGATGGCGGAAGCGACAAAAAGTTGGGGTTGGGGGATGCGGCGGCGGAACGCCCACAGCAGCACGGCCAGCACTAGGAAGGCGGTGGCCAGGCCGAAACGGTTGCCGCCCACGTCGATGATCCAGTTCTCCAGTCGGACCGATACCCGGTTGGAGGCCTCCACGAAGGGGTTGTTGGCTTCGAAGTCGTCGTGCAGCAGAACTTGGACCTCCCACCAGCCGTAGAACCCGAGCACCACGCCGGCCACCACCAAGAAACCACCGGAGATCTTGTTTATGTGGGGCAGCAGGCGCCGCATGTGAGCGGTAACCCCGGAGCGTCCCATGGCCACGGCCAGAGTTAGGAAGGTGATCACCAGCCCCATTCCCAGGGCGTAGGCCAAGAATCTCAGGGTTCCCTCCCACACCCCGTCGGTACTGAATGAGCCGCTCACGCTGCCGAAGAACACCGGGCTGGCGCAGCCCAGCGACACCACCGCATACGACACCCCAAACAGGAACATAGAGATCAGGCCCTGGCTGTCTCCGCCTTTCGACAATCGGGGCACAGAGATCTTGGGTTCGAAGCCGGCCAGCATGGCGATGCCCAGCACCACCATGAGTCCGCTGATCACCAGCGTGATCCACGGACCTCGGTCAGCAATGGTGGAGGTGGAAATGAGCGACGAGGTAAGCGCGCCGATGATGCCGAAGAAGGCCACGAATCCGGCGGTTAGGGTGAGCCCCACCAGCAACCCCCGGAGGACGTTTCGCCCGGTGTCGGTGGACTGGTCTTGGTTGCCGATGCCTAGGAAGTAGGCCAGGTACGCCGGCAGCATGGCGAACCCGCACGGGTTGACTGCGGCGACCAGGCCGGCTCCGAATGGAACCGCCAAATCGAGGTCGAACACAACCCCAGCCTATTGAGGAATCGCTCGAAAGAGGGTGCTAATGACTCCGGGCGGCGGGTTATGGAATGAAATGCCTATTCAGGTGGTCGGCGATCTGGTCGAAGGTCAGGCCACCGGTGTGCTGGTAGACCACTTCCCCATCGGGGGCGATGAACAACGTGGTCGGCATGCCCAGAATCTCATAGGCGTTTCCGATGGTCGAGTCCGGATCCACGCCGGTGGCGTAGGTCACCCCGGTGTCGGCCACGATCTCTCGGGCTCTGGTGGGAGTGTCGTTGACGGCGAGGCCGACAAATGCGATGTCGGGGCGCTGTTGGTGGACGGATTCCAGGGCCGGCATCTCCGTTACGCACGGCGTACACCACGATGCGAAAAAGTTGAGCACCACCGGACGGTCCAGGAAGGCGCCCACTGTGGCGTTGCCC
Organism: Acidimicrobiia bacterium; assembly: GCA_009842675.1. Taxonomy (GTDB): domain Bacteria; phylum Actinomycetota; class Acidimicrobiia; order Acidimicrobiales; family Bin134; genus Poriferisocius. The sequence continues at coordinate 26,947 of VYEX01000021.1, forward strand.
CCGTCCAGCAGCTCGAACTCGATGTCGGTGGCTTGGACGTCGTCGCCGGCTCCCGATCCACAGGAGCCGGCGACGACGGCGATCAGCGCCGAAGCGACGATCAATGCGGCCGTGGCCAGCGGGCGGCACCGCCCGGTCATCAGGCCAATCCGGCTATTGGCCGAATCAGCCATCAAACCGGGGTCCGGCCATCAGGCCGAGCGGAGCCGCTCACGCAGGTGTACGGGTACCGGCACCTGGACGAACTCGTCCTCGGGACGGGGCACCTTGGCCGGACGACCCCGACGACGCTTGCTGGTCAGCACCCTGCCATTGCGGAACAACTGGCCGCCCCACACTCCCCACGGCTCGCGGCGAGCGATGGCGCCCTCAAGGCACTCGGCCATTACCGGGCACTCGGCGCAGATGGCCTTGGCCCGGGAGATGTTCTGGAGCTCGTCGGAGAAGAAGATCTCCCCAAGCGAGGCGTCGATGGTGCGGCACGCGGCCTCCAAGCGCCACGGTGCGTTTTCAAAGAGCAGGGCCTCCATTGTTCTCTCCTTTCGGGGGTCTTCGGTTAGGTGCTTCCTGATGGTTGGTTGAGTGGTGGTTACAAACTGAAAAGGCCGCCGGATTTTTCCGGCGGCCTCGGCAGATATTTGATCCTTGTAGGTGCTCTACGTGGACCCTCCCCGAGGCCTTCCGGTGGCGGTCTTGTGACCAAACACGCATGGTGTCGGCCAATAGCCCTGGTTAATCCGGGCAGTTTCGGCCATCGCTACGCGCGCGGCACGGCCTGGATGGCCGAATGCGAGATAGCTCTGGGCGAACATGACCACTACTCAACAGTGTATTGAGTGCGATGTCAATTTATTTCCCGATCATTTTGGACGGGGACCGCTAGAGCCCGGGCTTGATCTCAAAGGTCACCAGGCCATCGGATGTGACGTCTTGGTGGGCTTCGCCGATCACCTTGAGGTGTATGAGGTGGGCAAAGGTCTCACTGGCGGCCATGTCGCCCCAGGCGCGCTCGCTGAACAGCACCCGCATGAAGTCCTCCACGGTGGCGCAGCCCAGCCTTCCGCTGGCGTGCCGCAAAACGTTCAGCCGCTCATGGTGGTGATCGCAGATGTCGTCGGCTCGGGCTCCGATGTCGGAGAACGGGTGACCGTGAGCCGGTAAGGCCAAGGTGGCGCCCTCCAGAGTCTTCATGCGCTCTAGCGAGTCGAAGAACTCGGCCAGCGAATCATCGGTATCGCTGCGGCCGGCGATGTGGGGAGTGATGGTGGGCAGCACGTGGTCGCCCGAGAACACTGCGCCGTGCTCGGGATCGTAGAGACACAGGTGGTCGCCGGTGTGGCCGGGGGTGTGAAGCGCCACCCAGTCCCGTCGGGCGAAGCGGACGATTTGGCTGTCCACCACCTTCACCGACGGCTTGGGAGTCTGGAACCAGCGGGCATGGAAGTTGTCCCTGGCCCGGAACCGCTGGATGTATTCCCGGCTAGGGGGAGTTCGCTCGGTTCCCCACGGGGTTAGAGCGCGGAAGCTGTTCTCGATTCGCTCCAGAACCTCCTCCTCGGAGGCGTTTCCCTCGGCGTCGTGATCTTCCCTCGTCTCGTTGCGTTCCCAGATTGGGCGAAAGCTCTCGTGGGTCAAAATGTCGGCTCCGGCCTCCTCTCGCAGCCGTTCGGCTCCGCCGAAGTGGTCGAAGTGGGAGTGGGTGATGATGGCGGTGTGAACGTCGCCCACCTTGTACCCGGCCCGGTCGAGCCGGTCGACTAGGGCGTTCCAAGAATCGGGGCCGGGCAGGCCGGGGTCGACCACCGCCACCCCTCGCTCATCCTCCATCACGTAGCAATTCACATGGCCGAGTCCGGGCAGGTTCACTGGCAGCATTGTGCGCAGCACCCCGGGGACCACCTCAGTTATCTCGGTAGTGGCCTCTTCCTGCTCCTGCTTGCGGGGCCGCTCAGTCATTCGCCAGCCTCCGTGGGAACGGAAGATCCAGCCTCAGTGGGAACGGAAGATCCAGCCTCAGTGGGAACGGAAGATCCTGCCTCCGTGGGAACGGAAGATCCAGCCTCCGTGGGAACCGAAAAAAACGTATCCCGGTAGTGGCGCAATTCGTTGAGGCTCTCGCGGATGTCGTCAAGGGCCCGATGGCCCTTGGCCTTTTGAGGCGCTTTGCGAAAAACACTGTGGTTCCACCGCCGGGCCAGTTCCTTGACGGTGGAGACGTCGATAGAGCGGTAGTGCAGAAAGTTCTCCACTTCGGGGAGTTGAGCGGCCAGAAAACGTCGGTCCACACCGATGGAGTTGCCGCACAGCGGCACGGTGCCGGGCTTGTCAATGTGCTCCTTGAGAAACGCCAGGGTCATTTCGCCCGCGGCCTCCAAGCTCAGGGTGGACGCCCTTATCTCGTCCAGCAGCCCGCTTTTGGTGTGCATTTCAACCACCACGTCTTGCATGGAAGCCAATGCCTCTGGTGGTGCTGAAACCACCAGGTCAGGGCCTTCTGCCACCAAATCCAGCTTGTCATCGGTGATGAGGGTGGCGATTTCCACGATCACATCGGTGGCCGGGTCCAACCCAGTCATCTCCAAGTCCATCCAAGCCAGCATGCTGGTTTGACCATAGAGCTTTGGGAGGGACAAACCCACACCGGCCGATAATCGGAACAGATCAGAAGAAGTATCCGTTCAGGCCAGGTAGTGTCACCGCCGTGTTGGAGATCCCCATTGTTCGCAGCCGCCCTGACCTGCCATTTCCCCGATACGCCACCGAGGGCGATGCCGGCGCCGACCTAGTGGCCAGCGAGGACATCGAGTTGGCCCCTGGCGGCGGGCGGGGCCTTGTGCCCACCGGCACGTTCATTGCCATCCCCGAGGGCTATGCCGGATTCGTCCAGCCCCGCAGCGGGTTGGCGCTGCGCCACGGCGTCACCTGTTTGAACACACCGGGGCTGATCGATTCCGGCTATCGGGGAGAGCTAAAGGTGTTGCTAGTGAATACCGACCCGGCCGAGCCGTTCACCGTACGCCGAGGGGACCGGATCGCCCAACTAGTGCTGCAAAAGGTTGAGCAGGCCGACTTCGTGGAGGTAGAAGAGCTGCCCCCGTCGTCCCGGGGATCAGGAGGATTCGGCTCTACTGGGGCCTAGCGCACGCCCTTGGCTGACTTTTGCAGCCACAGGCGACACTCGTCGGGATCGAGCTTCCACGAGTCGACCAGCTTCCCAGCAGTGGTCTCGAACTGGTCGATCCGACTATGGGGAATGGGCTTGCATTCCCGGCCATTCAGCTGGGCCTCGATGGTCACGATTCCCGCCTTGCTCTGAAAGTCGACCGAGATTGAACCGTCGGGCAGCTCTGGATCCAATAGCAGCAGCAGTGCTTCCTTGATGGCTTGGCTTAGCTCGGCGACTTCTTCGGAGGGGAAACCCTGGTGGGTTGCGGCGTGGACAGCGGCGAGCTCTGCCATGCGACCGTACCGCTTGAGCGCTGGCACCTTGACTCTCACGTCGCCGCCCACGGTTTTCAGCCTTCCATGACCGCCGGTTCCATATGTTGAGGGTACCAACAAGAGCAACAGAACATTGAAAAAGGAGTGCAGCCGGTATTCTTGCTCGATGCTTCGAGTCGGCTTGATCGGTTGCGGGGCCATCGGTTCAGTGGTGGCCCGCGAACTGTCGAACGGAGCAGTGGAGGGGGCTGAGCTGACCGCGGTCTTCGATCTTGTGGCTGATCACCCTCTTCAGATTGACAACCTGGATTCGCTGTTATCCCGATCAGATGCGGTGGTGGAGGCGGCCGGACATGGAGCACTCCACGAGCACGGCGTTGCCGTCAGGGAGTCGGGGACCGATTTGTTGGTGGTGAGTATTGGCGCCTTGGCTGACGATGATCTTGAGGCCCGATTGCGACAGGCCGAGGGCGGGCGACTCTATCTGTGTACCGGTGCCATCGGCGGATTCGACATACTGCGGGCGGCCATGCTCTTCGGACCATTGGAAGAGGTGGCCATCACTAGCACCAAGCCGGCGGTAGCTCTGAGCCGCCCTTGGATGGAGCAGGCGGTGCAGGATGCTCTGGCTGGCGGATCCGAGCCGGTGAGAGTATTCGATGGTCCGGCTCGAGAAGCATGTGCCTTGTTCCCAGAATCGGCCAACGTGACCGCCACCTTGTCGCTGGCCACCGTCGGGTTCGACCGGGTGCGGGTACAGATGGTGGGCGACCCGGAAGTCACTAGGGTGCGGCACGTGGTGACCGCTTCGGGAGTGGCGGGCACCTACAAGCTGTCATTCGAGAATGCGGCCTCCCCTGACAACCCCCGCACCAGTGCGGTCACCGCCTATTCGGTGCTTCGGGCTATCGGTGACATCTGTCGACCCCCGGTTTCTTTTCTTTAGGCCAGAAACCCTTGATGGATTTGGTGTCTGTATGTAGCTTGACGTTGTAGGAGCCGCCTGTCTGAGCCGAGGCAAGCGGGGCGACAGGGGGATGTCATGGTCGAGTTGCCAGACCAGTTTATTTTCAACACATTTGCCTTCCTGATCTGGGGTGCATTGGTGATGTGGATGTGCGCCGGCTTCACGATGTTGGAGTCCGGGGCGGTCCGCACCAAGAACGCCTCCATGATCTGCCTCAAGAACATCGGCATCTACTCCATCGCTGGTCTGGCCTATTTCATCATCGGCTACAACATCATGTACATCGATGTCGGTGACCTGATTGGCTCCTTCGAGTTCCTCTACGGGCCGTCGGGGGCCGAGAAAGCCCTGCTTGATGGGGACATGAGCGCGGTCGGCGACGTGGTGGACAACGGATACGCAGTGATGTCCGACTGGTTCTTCCAGATGGTGTTCGTGGCCACCGCCGCATCCATCGTGTCAGGGGCCATCGCAGAGCGGATCAAGCTGTGGGCGTTCTTCGCCTTCACCCTCATCTTGACCGCATTCATCTACCCCATCGTGGGTTCTTGGACCTGGGGTGGCGGTTGGCTGGCCCAAGAGGGCTTCCAGGACTTCGCCGGCTCCACCATCGTCCACGGAACCGGCGGCTGGGCCGCCCTGGCCGGAGTTCTGGTGGTGGGCCCTCGTTTGGGCAAGTTCAAGAAGGACGGCAGCGTGAGGTCGACGCCGCCCTCCAACGTGTTGGTGGTGACGTTGGGCGTGTTCATCTTGTGGCTCGGCTGGTTCGGATTCAACGGAGGATCCCAGCTCGCGTTAGGCACCCCGACTGATGCGGTGGCGATGACCATTGTGCTGGTCAACACCAATCTGGCCGCCGCGGCCGGCGTGCTTGCCGCCTTGGCCGTCTCCCGTTCCATTCTGGGAAGGATCGACCTATTCGCCGGTCTGAACGGCGCAATCGCCGGACTCGTTGCCATCACTGCCGGTCCCACCATGGTGGACCACTGGTGGGCGATGGTCATTGGTGCCATTGGAGGTCTGCTCTGCACGCTGGGCATAAAGGTGCTGGAGATGGTCAAGATCGACGATGTGGTCGGCGCCATTCCCGCCCACCTCATCGCCGGCATCTGGGGCACTCTGGCCGTGACCATTGCCGCGGGGGGCCGATTCCACATTCAACTGCTGGGCATCGTCTCCATCGGCGCCTTCGTGTTCATCGTGTCGCTGGTGGTTTGGAAGGTGCTGAACCTGTTGATGGGATTGCGGGTGTCAGCCGAAGTCGAGCGCATGGGCCAAGACGTCGGCGAACTCGGACTCGAGGCGTACCCCGAGTTTGTGTTGATGCCCGAGCCGAACGACTTGGACTAAGGGTCCGAACTCCGACACCCCACTGGGGTGGCAGGACTTTCCCGAGTTGGACTAGCTCTGGTGGATTAGGTGCAGGGTTCCCCTGGGGCGACCGCGGGGAGCCGTCCGGCCCTCATCGAGGTGACCGACGTACCGTCGGTCTCCCAGATCACCCGGTAGTCGACGTCGGCCTCGTCAACTGGGACGTATTGAATGGAGTTGCCGCTGCCGTCGGCGTAAGGGGACACCACGAGTCGCTCCCCGAACAGCTCATGAAGCTGGGCTTCGGTGCTGCCCACGCTGGCTCCCGAGCGGGTGGTGATGCTCGGGTTGGTGATATCGATCCGCTCGATGCTGCTGTTGTAAATCGTGAGCACTACACCCGACGGCCCGCCCGCCGGGGCTAGCAGATAGCACCGGGGGGTGCCTTCTCCGGGGCCGCCGGTCCACAGGGTGGTGACCGCGTCGCCTGCCTCATCCGGGGTCATGCCGAAGTAGACCGAGCCGAGTCCCACCGTGCTGAGCTTGTCGTCGCTGGTGAAGGCCGGATCGTCAAAGTTCTCTGGCTCAGGCCGCTCCACAGGCTCAGATGTCAGCACGGGCACCGGGGTGGTCTCCTCGACCGGGGCGGGCGTGGGCTCAACCTCTGGTGCCGGATCGGGCTCCTCTTCGACAGGCTCCTCCTCGACGGGCTCCTCGATGGGCGCCGGCGTGGAGATGGGCGCCGGCTCTTCGGCAGCTGGTTCCGGCGTGGCCTCGTCGGCGGAATCGTCATCGTTCCCGCAGGCCGCGAAGAGCAGAGCCAAGATGGCGATCAATGCTATAGAGCGTCGCATGGCCCTCAGCGTAGTAGGAAGATCGGTTCGAGTCTTGTAGGCCGCCTGGGACTCGAACCCAGCACCTTGAGATTAAAAGTCTCCTGCTCTACCTGATGAGCTAGCGGCCCGCCGTCACTGTATCGCCCAGACCCTTTGGTGTGGTCGGTAATATGCCCCACGGTGGAAGCCTGGGAAGCCCTGCTGGGCGACGTGGAGAGCGAGTTGATCGACGTGGAGGCCGTGCTGGCCGAACTCGAAGATATCGATGCGCTGCGCCTACGGATCCAAGCGGCCGAGGCCGACGGCAGCATCGAACAGCGCCCGGTGCTCCAGCGTTGCGCCGAGCTGATTCGCAGCTAGAGCAGGTCCGCCACGGGGATCTGAATGTCCACCCCTTCGAGGGGGTGGACTCGCTCGCCGGGGACAATCTGGCCGTTGGATATCGTTACCCACCGGCCGCTCATGTTGGTGACCCGGTCGGGCGGGCAGCCCAGGTGGTCTTCCAGGGTGTAGATCACCCCGCCATGGGTGACCACCAACGCGGTCCGGTCGCCGACGATGTGGGCCAACCGGTTGAGTCCAGCCAAGATCCGAGTCAACAGGGCGTCGTCGTCCTCCCAACCCGACGGTCGTCGGCCGTCTTGCAAGAATCCCGGGAACTGCTCCTCGATTTGTTTTCGAGTCAGCCCCGAAAACTCCCTCACGTCCCGCTCGATGAGCTCGGGAACCAGTATCGGGGACTCGCAGCCCATGAATTCCGCGATGATCTCCGCGCTGACTCGGGATCGTTGCAGCGTGGAGGCCGCTACCACGTCCACCGGGTCGAGCCGGGCGGCCGCCGCTCCCGCCTGCTGGCGACCGAGCTCCGACAGCGGGGGATCAGCCTGGCCCTGCCAGCGCCGAAGGGCGTTCCATTCCGACTGCCCATGGCGGAGCAGCAGTAGACGAGCCACGGCGTTCACGGTAATTGCTGCACCCTTTGGGACTGCGGCAGTGGCGGGTGATTCCCGTAGAATTCTGCACATGGCCACGTTGCGCCTCTTCGCGCATGTCAGGGAGGCGGCTGGTACTGGAAGGGACGAAGTACCCGGCGACACCGTCGAACAGGTTCTGGCTGCGGCGGCCGATCGCTATGGGACGGCGTTTGCCGAGCAACTCCAGATTTGCCGGGTGTGGTTGAACGGCGAGCCGGTCACCGGGGCTGAACCAGTGACCGACGGTGACGAGGTGGCCGTGCTGCCGCCCGTCTCCGGGGGATAGCCTTTTTTGGCGATGTCCAGCTCCCGGTTGCCCATCTATCACGCCGTGGTTCGGAGCGTGAGGCCATGACCCAGAACGTGGCCGTGCTGTCGCTGCACACGTCACCGCTGACACAGCCGGGCGTGGGCGACAGTGGGGGCATGAACGTCTATGTGAGGGAGATGGCTGCCGCGCTGTCTCACGCCGGCAGTGAGTGCCGGGTGTACGTGCGCCGGGCCCATCACGGACTACCCGATGAAGTGTCCATCGAACCCGGTGTAACTGTGGTCCATATCGACGCCGGTCCTGTCGACCTGGAGAAGGAAGACCTGTACGGGGTGGTGGGCGAATTCGCCGACGGCGTGTTGGCTGACTTCAACCGGAACGGACCGCCCGACGTGATCCACGCCAATTATTGGCTGTCTGGTGTTGCCGGTCACCGGGTCAAACATGCGGTGGGGGTGCCGTTGGCGGTGACCTTTCACACGCTGGCCCGGGTAAAGGCAGCCACCGGCGACCCCGAATCGGAGCAGCGGGCCGGAGCCGAGTCCGAAGTGATCGGCTGCGCCGACGTGGTTATTGCCTCTTGTGAGCCCGAGGCCCAACAGCTTCAGAGCTTCTACGATGCACCGCCTGAGCGGATAGAGCTGGCTCCGCCGGGGGTCGAGCACGCGCTGTTCTCTCCCGGCGACCGGGAAGGCGCTCGGGCCGCCCTTGGCCTTGGTTCCGGGCCGATTCTGTTATTTGTGGGTCGGATCCAGCCGCTCAAGCGACCCTTGGTGGCGGTGGAGACATTGTCCCTTCTGGATCGCGAAGACGCTCGCCTGATGGTGGTAGGCGGCCCCAGCGGAGTCGAAGGCGAGGCAGAGTATCGACGCCTGCAAGACCGCATTCAGTCCCTGGGGTTGGCCGATCGGGTCGCGCTGATTCCGCCCCGTCCCCACCACTGGCTGTCGACGTACTATCGGGCCGCCGACGTCGTGCTGGTTCCCAGCCGCAGCGAGTCCTTTGGGTTGGTGGCCCTCGAAGCAGCCGCGAGTGGAACCCCGGTGGTGGCCGCCCCAGTGGGCGGCCTGCGCTCGGTGGTGGATCACGGCCGCACCGGATTTCTGGTAGACGATGCCACCCCGGAGGCAATCGCCGCCCAGGTGGCCGCGCTGATCGACAAGCCGCTGCTTGCCGCCGAAATGGCCATGAATGCTGCCGAAAGGGCTCGGTTGTTCTCCTGGACTGCCATGGCCCGATCCCTACAAGCCACCTATCGCCGGGCTCAGTCCCGAGTGCCTGTCGATTGCACCTGATCGATAACCCATGATTCTGGGGGCCGAAGAGTTAGCCGCTTTGGAATCAGACATAGATGCGTGGTTGGAGGATCAGCTTCACACCAACCCGACCGTGCTCACCGTGGACAGGGGGGAGCCCGGCCAGCGCCGCTGGTATGTGCGGATGGTGGGGGAGGAAAAGACGGTCTCCACCGTTTGGTTCACCCTCGGCCAGCGCCAGTTGCACTGCGAATGCCACTTCATGCCTGCACCCGAGGAGAACGAGGCTCGGCTGTACGAATACCTGTTGCGGCGCAACCGAGATCTGGTCGGGTTGCGTTTCGCCATCGGGGTGGAGGACGCCGTGTTCTTGGTTGCCGAACTGCCGGCTCACACGGTTACCGAAGCGGAGATCGATCGGCTCTTGGGCTCGTTCTACGCCTACTCGGAGCGGTGGTTTCGCTCTTGCATGCGTATCGGCTATGCCACTCGATTCAACAATTAGCCATCGTTAGTATATTTCGATTGATTTCAATGTAGGTGGGATGTAAGTTCCTCGTTCAGTGCTCTTGGTCGGTGGGGGTGATCGGGGAAGTCCTCCCACCGGCCAGAGTTTTTTGACCGATGAGACCGCCTCAGGCCTGCTATAGCAGTGAGGTGGCACTTCGACTGCAACTCATAGGCGGGGGTCGCATGGGTGAGGCCTTGCTCGGCGGCCTTCTGGCCGGCGGATGGGCTCAGCCAGGCGAACTCGCTGTCGTGGAAATGATCGCTGATCGGCGAGCAGAGTTGTCCGATCGCTTCCGGGGCGTGACGGTGACCGATCATCCTTTAGAGCAGGCTGATGCGGTATTGGCGGTAAAACCCGACGACGCCGCCTCCGCCGGCAACAGCCTCAACGAGGCCGGCGTTACCCGGGTCCTCAGCATTGCCGCCGGGGTCACCACTGCGTCCTTGGAGGCTGTTCTGGGCGACGACGCCCGGGTGGTACGAGCCATGCCCAACACCCCCGCACTTGTTGGGGCAGGGGCGGCGGCTATCGCCCCGGGCCGTCATGCCGCCGAGGAGGATCTCGTGTGGGCTACGGGAATCCTCGAGGCGGTGGGCACGGTCGTGGTGTGCGAAGAGCCAATGCTTGACGCGGTCACGGGGCTCTCCGGCTCCGGGCCTGCCTACGTGTTCTGGCTGGCGGAGACACTGACGGCCGCGGGGATTGAGGTTGGCCTTTCCCCCGACATGGCTGATGCCCTCACCCGACAGACTCTTCTCGGGGCGGCCCGGCTGTTGACCGAGTCGGGGGAGCCTCCCCACGATCTGCGGGCCGCGGTTACGTCACCGGGGGGCACCACTGCCCGGGGGATCGCCGAGTTGGAAGACCGTGGGGCGGCAGCCGCGTTTATTGCCGCAGTGGCCGCTGCCACCGAGCGCAGCCGCGAACTAGGCGCTTCCTAAGCGCGCGAGAAGCACACCCGGGTCTGGTTACGACTGGGTGAAACCACGTTTTCCTTGGTCTTTCGAAAGCGGGGTGGCACTCGACGGGCAGTGCCGCGTAAGGTGAGCGGCGCACAGCGGAGTGAGGGGTGTGTTGGCATGGCAAAGCCAGAAGGGCGGGACAAACTCATGACCGTGGCAGAGGTTGCTGCCCTCATGAGAGTCTCAACGATGACGGTGTATCGGCTGATCAAGGCCCGAGACCTTCCTGCTGTGAGGATCGGCAAGTCGTACCGATTGCGCGAGGGAGACGTCGACAGCTACTTGGCCAGTCGCTATACCCAGGCAGGCTGACGCTGCCGCTCCCCCTTGGCCCTAACAGAATGTTGGCCAAGCAATGACAATGCGATACGACACCATCTCGTTCCTTTCCGACTACGGGTTAGGCGATGAATTCGTCGGCGTGGTGAAGTCGGTGATCCGCTCAATCGCTCCGGAGGTTGCGGTGGTGGACATCACTCACGACATCGCCCCCCATGATGTGCGGGCGGGAGGCCTGGCTCTGGCCCGCAGTGCCCAGTACCTCGTCCCCGGCGTAGTGCTCGCGGTGGTCGACCCCGGCGTAGGCGGCACTCGGCGAGCGGTGGCGGTTGAGGTGGGCGAGGGGACCTCGGTGCTGGTCGGTCCCGACAACGGACTGCTGGCCCCGGCGGTGGCCATGGTGGGAGGGGCCTCTCGTGCGGTAGAGCTCACCGCCGAGCGATTCCACCTTGCTTCTGCCGGTCCCACCTTTGCCGGGCGGGATGTGTTTGCTCCCACCGCAGCCCACCTGTGTCTGGGCGCCGACCTCGAAGATGTGGGGACCCCGATCCCGGTGCATTCCCTGGTGCCCGGGGTGGTGCCGGTAAGCCGGACCGACGGCGACCAGATCCACGCCGAGGTGCTGTGGATCGACCGGTTTGGCAACTTGCAGCTCAATCTGGATCCCAATGAGCTGGAGCCGCTGGGGGCCGCCCTCCGGCTCACCGCCGGCGATATCGGGCGCAACGCGATTCGAGTCAACAGTTACAGCGACCTGGAGAGTGGGGAATTGGGGGTGCTGGTAGACTCGTATGGCTTGGTGGCCATCGCTGTCAACCGGGGATCAGCGGCAATGGAGTTGAGCTGCGTAGAGGGAGACTCCATCACCGTTGAGTCTGGTGGGCCTGCCCCGGCCACCCCGGTCCAACTGCAACCCAAACGATCGGACGAACTGGCATGAGACCCGGAACAACCATCGCCATCGCCATCTTGTTGTTGGCCATTCTCATCGCTGCGGTCATTCAGCTGTTCGTGTTGGCCCGATAGCAGAACGCGGCCATGCCCATCGATGAGGTCCTCTATCCGGTGAACCTGCGGGTTCGCGGGCACCGCTGCCTGGTGGTGGGCGGTGGACAGGTGGCGTTGGTCAAGGTCGACGGACTGCTGGAAGCGGGGGCGGTGGTGGAGGTGATCGCCCCTGACGTGATTCCCGAGTTGGACGCCCGCCCCGGCGTTACCGTGCATCGCAGGGTCTACCAGTCTGGCGACGTCGAGGGCTACCGGCTGGTGGTGGCGGCTACGGGACGAGCCGAGGTCGATGCCGAGGTCTACCGCGACGGCGAAGCCACCGGCGTGTGGGTCAACAGTGCCGATGATCCCGACAACTGCTCCTTCACCCTTCCCAGCAGATTGCGTCGAGGACCGCTGCTGGTGACTTGCTCTACCGGGGGGCACAGTCCGGCCTTGTCACGCTGGCTCCGGCAACGATTGGAACAAGAGATCGGTCCCGAATATCAGACCCTGTTGTGCCTGCTCAGCGAGGCGCGAGAGAGGATTCGGTCAACGGGGGTGCACACCGAGGGCCTGGCTTGGCAAGATGTACTGGATTCGGGGATGCTGGAGTTGATTCGCTCCGGAGAAACCGGACAAGCGCAAGCAAAGATCGACCGCTTGGTCGACAACACCTTGATGTAGGCGAAAGTCTGGCAAAACGTGTCTGTACTGGCGATAGGCATAAATCACCGATCAGCACCGCTCGGCCTGTTGGAGCGGATGACCATCGATGAGTCCGACCTGCCCAAGGCACTGGCCGATCTGATCGGTCGAGAGAACGTTTCCGAAGCGGTGGTGCTGTCCACCTGCAACCGCATTGAGGTCTACGTCTTCGCTGAGACCTTCCACGGGGCCTTCCAGAATGTGAGGGATTTCCTCTCCGAGACCGCCCATGTGGCCCCCGAGCAGTTCAGCGATGCGCTATATGCCCACTACGAGGCCGATGCGGTATCGCACCTGTTCTCGGTGGCCTGCGGATTGGACTCAGCCGTGCTCGGCGAGAACGAGATCCAAGGCCAGGTGAAGAGCGCGTGGGAGGCGGCTCGGTTAGAGGGCACCTGCGGTTCGTCGCTCAACAATCTTTTCCGCCACGCCACGGAGGTGGGCAAGCGGGCCCGCACCGAGACCGGTATTTCCCGCCATATCACCTCGGTGTCTCAGGCGGCGGTAGCCCTGGCCACCGAGCGCCTGAGCGGTTTGGCCGGCCGACGGCTGATGGTGCTGGGTGCCGGGGACATGGGCGAGGGTATGGCGGCCAGCCTGGCCAAGAGCGAGGCCGCCGAAGTTGTGGTGGCCAATCGCACCACCGGACGAGCTGAGGAATTGGCCCAGCGGATCGGAGGCCGTGCGGTGGGTCTTCACGAGATGTCCGCCGAGCTGGCTGTGGTGGACGTTCTTCTTACATCCACCGGTGCTTCGTCAATGATTCTGGAGCATTGTGACGTGGCCGAGATCATGGCGGCGCGGGCCAACCGCCCGCTATTGATCGTGGATGTGGCCGTGCCCCGCGACGTGGACCCCGCGGCGGGCGATCTGGATGGGGTGACCCTGCTGGACATGGACGATCTGCGGGCTTTCGCCGATCGGGGCCTGCGAGAGCGCCGCGCCGAGTTGGACCGGGTGCGGAGCATCATCGATGACGAACTGAACCGCTATCTGGACCTCAGCTCGGCCCGTGAGGCGGCACCCTTGATTGCCGCCTTCCGGACACGGGCCGAGGTCTTGCGCAAAGAAGAGTTGGATCGCCATGCGGGCGGGCTGTCTCCGGCCGAGCGGGAAGCGGTGGAAGCGGCTACTCGCGGCTTGGTGGGCAAGCTCTTGCACGAGCCCACTGTCAGGCTGAAGGACGCGGCCGGATCGCCGCGGGGCGATCGCCTGGCCGAAGCGCTCCGGGATCTGTTCGATCTCTAGAGCCGTGCTGCGCGCCGCCACCCGGGGCAGCGCCTTGGCCCGCTGGCAAACCGCCCACATCGCTGAATTGCTGGGATCCACCGCCGACGTCGAACCGATTTTGGTGACCACCACCGGCGACCGGTTGGGCGACGAGCCCATCTCGGCCATCGGCGGCAAGGGCGTGTTCGTCAAGGAGGTACAAGCTGCGGTGCTCGACAGTCGAGCCGACATCGCCGTTCACTCGGCCAAGGATCTGCCCGCAGCCACCCCCGACGGTCTCGTGATTGCCGCGGTGTCCCGCCGGGCTGACCCTCGAGATGCACTAGTGGGCAGTCGCTTGTCCGATCTTGTCCAAGGCGCCCTGGTGGCCACCGGTTCGGCCCGCCGCCGAGTGCAGCTTCGGGAGCTTCGCCCCGACCTGCGATTCGCCGAGCTGCGGGGCAACATCGGCACCCGGCTGAAAAAGGCCTCCGACTACGACGCGGTGGTGATGGCCAAGGCCGCTTTGGACCGCCTGGGCGAGCACCCGACGGTGGTCGATGTGTTGGGCTGTGAGGTCATGGTGCCCCAAGTGGGCCAGGGTGCCCTGGCGGTGGAGTGCCGAGAAGACAACCACCGGACCCGCGCTTTGCTGGCGGCCATTGAAGACCCCGTTACCCGCCGGGAGGTGGATGCTGAGCGAGCCTTCCTGACTACCCTGGGCGGCGATTGCACCCTGCCCGCCGGCGCCCACGCCCACGTTCGAGGTGACACATTGGTAATGCGGGCCGTATTGGCCGACAGCCCCGACGGGCGGTGCCACTCTGTGGTCGGCGAAGGCGACGATGGGGAGGCCTTAGGGCGGGACTTAGCCCGCCAGCTTCTCGACTTGGTGGCCCGATGACTGTGTATCTCATGCCGGCGTGGGTGGCCCGATGACCGTATATCTGGTCGGCGCGGGGCCGGGCGATCCCGATCTCTTGACCCTGAGGGGGGCTGAGGTTCTGGCCGGTGCTGATGTGGTTGTCTATGACCGCCTGTCGGTGACCTCGCTCCTCGACTTGGCCCCGCCCCACGCCGAGCTCATTTCGGTGGGCAAACAGCCTGGAGGGCCCCGGACTTCCCAAGATGACATCAATGCCCTGCTAGTGGCCCGAGGCCGGGCCGGTCAGCAGGTGGTGCGCCTCAAGGGCGGCGATCCCTTCGTGTTCGCCCGGGGCGGTGAAGAGGCCGCTGCGCTGGCCGCCGCTGGCGTGGCCTTCGAGGTCGTGCCCGGCATCACCTCAGCGGTGGCTGTCCCCGCCTACGCGGGAATTCCCGTGACCATGCGGTATTCCTCCACCTCGTTCACCGTGGTCACCGGGCACGAAGATCCGACCAAGGGTGAGGGGTCGGTCAACTGGGAGGCGGTTGCCTCCTTGGGTGGCACGGTGGTGGTGCTTATGGGCGCGGCTCGCTGTCGCCCGATCTGCGAGCGGCTGATTGCCGCGGGCTTGGCCCCCGACACCCCGGCGGCGGCCGTGCAGTGGGGCACTCGACCCCACCAGCGCACTCTGCGGGCCTCCCTGTCCACCCTGGCCGATCTGGAGCCCCAACCGCCCGCCACCATCGTGATAGGCGAGGTGGCTGCCGCTGATCTGGCTTGGTTTGAGAACCGGCCCCTGTTCGGCCGCCGCATCGTGGTGACCCGGG
The DNA here is from genome assembly GCA_009842675.1 of Acidimicrobiia bacterium. Lineage (GTDB taxonomy): Bacteria > Actinomycetota > Acidimicrobiia > Acidimicrobiales > Bin134 > Poriferisocius. Next base: position 42,351 of record VYEX01000021.1, read on the forward strand.
CTCAGCCCCAAGCCTCGGCTTTGGCCGCCGATCTCCGCCGCCGGGGAGCGGAGGCCATCGAGTTGCCGGCCATCGCTTTCGAACCCCCTGAGGACCTCGACCGCCTGGCCCGAGCCGCGGCCGAGGTCGGCCGCTACGACTGGGTGGTGTTCACCTCGCCCACCGGAGTGGCCCGGTTCTTCGAGCACCTGCGGGACGCCCGCAGCCTCGGAGAAGCGCGGGTGGCCGCCATCGGTCCGGGTACCGCCGCCGAGCTGGCCGAGCGCAACGTGGTGGCCGACCTGATTCCCGAGCAGTACGTGGCCGAGGCGCTGCTGGAAGCTCTGGCTGATGAGGTTGGCTCCGACTGGCCCGGCCGGGTGCTCATTCCCCGAGCCGAGACTGCCCGCGACGTGCTGCCTGACGGTCTGGCTGCCGCCGGCTGGGACGTCGATGTGGTTCCCGCCTACCGCACCGTCGCTCCGGCCCCCGACCCCGTCGCGGCGGCCCTGCTGGCCGACGCCGAGGTCATCACCTTCACGTCGTCGTCCACCGTGACCAACTTCGTGGACACCTACGGCATCAACACGGTGCCCAAGGTGGTGGCCACCATCGGCCCCATCACCTCTGCCACTGCCCGCAGCCGGGGCTTGGAGGTGACCATCGAAGCCGCCGAGCACACCGTGCCCGGACTGGTTGCCGCCCTCGAAGACTTCTTTGCCCGCTGAGCTTCTCGCTGGTTGAGCGGCGGGATCCAGACCCTAGGATCGCAGGGATGGTCACCAATCGGGGGTTGTTCGAGCGGGCGCAGCGGGTGATTCCCGGGGGGGTCAACTCGCCGGTGCGCTCCTTTCGCTCGGTGGGGGGCACCCCTTATTTCGTGGCTCGGGCCGAGGGGCCCTACGTGTGGGATGTGGAGGGGCGTCGCTACATCGACTACGTGCAGAGCTACGGCCCCGGCATTTTGGGCCATGCCCATCCGGCGGTGACCGAGGCAGTGGTCAAAGCGGCGGCCGACGGCACCAGCTACGGAGCGCCCACCGAGCGCGAGGTACTTCTGGCCGAAACGCTGTGCGACCGGGTGCCCGGCATGGACTGGACCCGGCTCACTTCCAGCGGCACCGAAGCTGCCATGGCCGCCATCCGCCTGGCCCGAGGGGCCACTGACCGCACCAAGATCATCAAGTTCGCCGGCTGCTACCACGGCCACAGCGACGGCTTGCTGGCCGCGGGGGGCAGCGGGGTGGCCAACCAGGGGCTGGCCGACTCGGCCGGCGTCACCCCCGGAGCGGTGGCCGACACCGTGGTGGCCCCCTATAACCAGGTCCCTGTGGTGGACGATGAGGTGGCCGCGGTGGTGGTTGAGCCGGTGGCGGCCAACATGGGGGTGGTCGCACCGATTTCCGGTTTCCTGGAGGGGCTGCGAGCCGCCTGCGACGAAGCCGGTGCCCTGCTGGTGTTCGACGAGGTCATCACCGGCTTCCGCCTGGCTCCCGGCGGGGCCACCGAGTGGTTCGGGGTGGTCCCCGACCTGTGGTGCTTCGGCAAAGTGGTGGGTGGAGGCTTGCCCATCGGCGTTTTCGGAGGCCGGGACAACCATATGGAGCACCTAGCCCCTCTGGGCGGCGTGTACCAGGCCGGCACCCTTTCGGGGAACCCGCTAGCCACCGCGGCTGGCTTAGCCACGCTCGAGCAGCTCACCCCCGACGCTTACCGCAGCCTGGCCGACACCGCGGCCCGATTGGCCAACGGCATGACCGAGGCGGCCGCCGCCGCTTCGGCACCCTGCACCGTGCCCCGGTTGGGGTCGCTGCTGGGAGTCTTCTTTTGCGATGAGGCACCGATCGATTTCGACCAGGCCAAGGCTGCCGCGGAAAACGGGGTCTATCCCCGGGTGTTCCACGCCCTCCTTGAAGGGGGGGTGGCGTTCGCACCCGGCCCCTACGAGGCGCTGTTTCCCAGCCTGTCCCACACCGACGACCACATCGACACCACAGTGGAGGCCTTCGCCGCGGCCCTAGAGAAATAGACGCCGGGGCTCGCAGGCCCGCGGTGTCTCTAAGGCGACGCGGCCATGGTGGCCCGGGCGGCCGCCTTGTAGATGTACTCGGCCGGCCCGGGATCGTCGGGGTCCATGAGGTTGGCCATGATCCGCAGGGCCCATTCCATGGCCGGGCGAGACTGCATGCCGACCCGGGTGAGCTCCCGCAACAAGGCGGGCTTGCCGATCAGCCGAGCGAATATCCGGGCCACCCGGAAGTAAGTCCCGTAGTTGTCTTCCAGCAGCCTCGGGTACTGCCAAATCACCCCGCCGTCGCCGGTGGCTACGGCCTCGGCCACCAGATCGGCGGCCATCTTTCCGGTCTCGTAGGCGTAGTCGATGCCTTCGCCGTTAAACGGGTTCACCGACCCGGCCGCGTCCCCCACCACCAGATAGTTGGGCCCCACCTTGGGGTTGACCGATCCGGCCATGGGCAAGCGCCCTCCTACCGGTTCCATGAGGGGGCGGTCGGGATCGATTTCCCAGTAAGCGGGCAGCGTGGCCGCGAACTCCCGCATCAGATGCGAAGTGTTCACCGAGGTGTAGTCGCGGAAGGTGGACAACAGCCCGACGCCCACGTTTACGCAGCCGTCGCCCAGCGGGAAGATCCAGCCGTAGCCCGGCAGCGAGTTGCCGTTGCGGTCCCGCATGTCCAGCGCGCTCTCGATCCACGGGGTGTCGTGCAGAGGACTCTCGAAATATGTGCGGATGGCCATGCCTTGGGGATAGGCCCGGTCTCGGGCTGTTCCCAGGGCGCGGCCGAACCGGGAGTTGGCCCCGTCGGCGACCGCTACATAGCGGGCCTGGATCTGACCGGTGCGGCCGGTTGACTTGTCCACCACCTCGGCCCCGTCGAGCAATCCGTTGACCAGCATCGGCTGGGTGGCCTCGGTGGCCAGCAACATCTCGGCGCCAGCGGCCACGGCATGGTCGGCCACCATCTGGTCGAGTTCCCTCCGCCGCACCACATAGCCGTAGTCGGGAAACACCGGGTGCTGGGGCCAGTCCATCTCCATCGTGCGCTTATGGGCCACCGCTCGCAGGCCCCGGTAGCGGTGGTAGCGGGTGAGCTCATCGCCCAGGCCCATGTCGCACAGCGACTTGACCGCCCGGGGGGTCAGCCCGTCGCCGCAGGTCTTGTCTCGGGGGAACTCCTTGCGCTCAACCACCACCACGTTGAGGCCGTGGCGAGCAGCCCAATAGGCGGTGGCTGCTCCCGCCGGACCGCCGCCGACGACCAGCAGGTCGCGGCGCGGGCTCATGGACAAGATTCGCGGCTGCTCATACCGCTGGTCCGGCTGACGAGGCGTCAGCCCGCTGCGATCCCGGCGCTCGCCATCAGACCGTTCAATGTGCTGGGGAAGGTCTGTCCGATGTCGAACTGATTTGGTACCACTCCCTCGGCCTCGAACAGCTCTTCGAGGTCGTGCAGATCGGCTTCGGCGGCCCCGCCCAACTCCACTCGCTCGAAATAGACCACGGCCAAGATTTCCCGAGCGGAGAGCTTGTCGCCGTTGGAGGGCATGCCGGCTGTGGAGATCTCGCCTTGGTCGTTATACACCTGTCCTGCGGGGGGCGAGCCGTTGACCACCCAGATCACATGATTCCGCCAGTCGTTGAAAGCGGCCAAGACTTCGCCGTCAACCAGCGCCGGGCCGATTCCGCCGCCGCCCTCGGCGCCGTGGCAGCCGGCGCAACCACCGCTGCCGTCATAGACCTCTCGGCCCAAGGCGATGATCTCGGTGTCCCGCTCGGGAGACTCCAGAGTGCCGGCGAAGATGATGGCCCAGAACGGCAGGAATATGAGCACCGGCACGGCCCACACGGGAATCTTCTTGCGGGTCATTGCGGCATGAACCCATGGCTTGACCGGCTCGGGTTGAGGTTCGGGCTCCGGTTCCAGGTCGGGGAGATCGGGCAGAGACGGTGCTGCCGCAGCCTCAGGCGCCTGAGTTTGAGCCACCGCAGGCGCGGCGGCGGTCTCCGATGGCGGAACGTCTGCTGCGGGTTCGTCGCCGGTGGTCGCGCCGAGGTCCTTGCGACGATCTTGCGATCGCTTCAGCAGATGCTCGGGTACTTCTACCAACGCTCCTCCGGCGTGATTCCCGGCTGGCTCGTCAGCCAGCCCCGTGTCACATTACGTCCGCCCAACGCTAACGGCCTAACCAGCGGGAGCAGTGACTTTGATGCCTCGACAAGAGGGGGTGACCAGCGGCCACTTTGATGTGTAGGAATACGGGGTGGGGCTACTACTATCAATCGCGACCGGACCCATAAAGGGAGGACCGTGGCCGCGAACAGGCCCATAGACATCGCCGTCACCAAGTTCTACAAGGCCCTCGGAGGATGCTTCGTCCTCTATCTGGCACTGTGGGCTTTCGTTGCCGTCCACCAGTACGACGAGGGATTGGGTGCGCCGTACTTCAACGTGGCCTTAACCGCCTCCCTGGTGATCACCGTGCTGGGCATCGTCGCCTTTTTGGAATACGCCCGTCGCCGTCCAGTGGGCAAGTACCACACATGGGGCGAGGCCATGTTTGGCGCCGCATTGGTCTTTTTCCTGCTTTTCTGGATCTACGGCGTGGTACCCCATCAGTGGCTGGTGTACGCCGACAGCGAACTAGGCTGGCGCAAAGACCGTTTGATCGAGGGCTACTACGTGGGCAATCAGGGCATCATTGCTTGGGCCCTGCCCTTTGACCTTCCCTATCTGGTATTGCGCGATGTAGTGGCGGTGTTGATCTACGGTTTGGCCTTGGCCGGGAATATCGCCGGCTGGATGGTGTGGCAGAACCGGGGCAAGACCGCCCCGGTCGAGGTGGAGAAGTCCGAGTATGGGCGTCCGATCGTGAGAGAGGGGAGCACAGTCTGATGGCTAGCAGCGATGCCAACCCCCCCATGCCGGAGTTCCGCGACGACTACGTGCTCGTCGAGGTGGACAACGACTACCTCCAGAGCAAGGTCAAGCCCAAGCAGTTCATCCACATCGATCAGTCCGAGTGCATCATGTGCGAGGGTTGCGTGGACATCTGCCCGTGGAAGTGCATCCACATGGTTGCACCAGATGCGGTCGACCTGGCGGTGGGCGCTGAACAGCCCGGCGTAGATCCCAGCGACCATGTGATTTTCACCATCGACGAGGATGCCTGCACCCGTTGCGCCCTGTGCGTGGACCGGTGCCCTACGGGCGTGATCACATTGGGCCGACTGGGCGACCCCGGAGGCGATGGCGATCCGCATACGCGTATGACCAGCTACGGCTACGGCTACGGCATGCGGTTGACCTAGAACTAAGGCCCGGAACGGACAGAGGACTCAGGAGCAACGTGGCAAAGCAGCCCAGACCACCGGCAAGCGAGCGAGCCAAGCAGGCCGCGAGCCAGATGATGAGCGACATGCAGGGGTCGCAGGCTTGGTCATCGATCTTCCGCCCGGGGTCTATCTTCCGCAAGGGATACAGCGACAGCCCTAGGAACCGCAGCTACGTGATCATGAACAGCGTGCTGTACCACCTTCACCCGGTGAAGGTGAAGCGCCACGCGGTGAAGGTCAGCTACACCCTCTGCCTGGGCGGTCTCAGCTTTTTCTTGTTCATCCTCCTTACCGTGACCGGTATCTTCTTGATGTTTTTCTACCGCCCCACTGCGGCACAGGCCTGGGACGACATCTATACCCTCCAAACGTCAGTCGCATTCGGGCTGCTGGTGCGCAACATGCACCGATGGGCCGCGCACCTCATGGTCATCACCGTGTTCTTGCACATGGCCAGGGTCTTCTACCACGGGGCCTACAAGCCACCCCGGGAGTTCAATTGGGTCATCGGCGTCATCTTGTTGACCCTCACCCTGCTGCTGTCGTTCACCGGCTACCTGCTCCCCTGGGACCAGTTGGCCCTATGGGCGGTGACGGTGGGTACCAACATGATGGGGTTCACCCCGGTATTCGGTGATCAAGTGCGCTTCGTTCTCCTGGGGAGCGTGGAGATCGGCACCGACACGCTGCTGCGATGGTATGTGCTGCACGTGCTGATGCTGCCCTTTGTGATTGTCATATTCATGGCCATCCACTTCTGGCGAGTAAGAAAGGACGGAGGTATTTCCGGGCCGCTCTAGAAGCGACGTTGCAACGACGTTTCCGGCCCGATCTGAAAGCCCATGGCTGAAGTCCCCGAACACCTCCTGAAGCGAGCCCAAGAGGCCCGTGAGCGCGCCCAAGCCCAACAGGGCGGCGGCGGTGAGGCCGCGCCTGAATCCTCGGGTGCGGAATCGTCCGATGCCGCCCCCGACGAGGGCTCGAGCAGTCCCAAGATCCCCGACCACTTGCTTGATCGGTCCAAGTCGGCCCGCGATCAGGCCACGTCCGGCGGAGCTGCCCCGGCGGCGGCTGCCGCGGTGGCCACGGCCCCGATGCCAGCCGGACCGGCTCAGCCTGAGCCCACCGGTCCCGGCGGAGGCACCCAACGGCTGCTCACCGTGGTCAAGTCGGGCTCCATCCAGGATGTCAAGGCCACCCCCACCGACAAGGTCCACGTCTGGCCCCACTTGCTGGTGGTGGAGTTTGTGGCCGCGCTGATCTTCACCGCCTTCACCCTGATCTTCTCGATCTTCGTGAACGCCCCGCTGCTGGAGCTGGCCAACTTCAACGAGACGCCCAACCCGTCCAAGGCCCCGTGGTACTTCCTCGGCCTTCAGGAGCTGCTCACCATGTTCCACCCGATGGTGGCGGGCGTGACCATTCCCGGCATTGCGCTGTTCCTGCTGATCCTGGCGCCGTATGTCGACCGCAATCCCAACAAGAAGCCAGAGGATCGCAAGTTCGCGATCTCGCTCATGACCATCCACCTGATGTTCTGGGCGATCCTGGTTCTTATCGGCTCCTTCTTCAGGGGTCCCGGCTTCAACTTCGTCTTCCCGTGGGAAGCCGGGCTCTTCTTCGATCTATAGGAACTGACGATGGGCGTCGCACTCTCCATAGCCATACCAATCATCGTGGTTGCCGCGGTGATCGTTTTGATCGGCGCAACGCGGCGTCGGGAGACCATGGCCGCCGAAGGTCGGCTCACCCGGGAGACCCGTCGCCGCGACCGGGGCCGGGTGGGCATCGACGATCCTGCCGGAGCGCCCGACGCTCCCACCGGTCGAGAAGTGGAGCGGGCTGCGGTACTGGCTCGCCAGACTGCGGGCACCGAGTTGGTGGAGGCTGCCGATGCGTCGGTGGAGGAGTGGACCCCGCCCGATCCCGACGCCGTTGGGGTGAGTCGCCGCCAGTTCTTGAACCGCAGCACCGTGGCCATGATGGGCTTCAGCCTCACCGGCTTCGGTGCCGCCTGCGTGGCCTTTCTGTGGCCGCCGTTCGTCACCGGTTTCGGCGCCGATGTGAACGCCGGTTTGGTCGACGACGTGAAGGCCAGGATCAGAGACGAGAATGGTTTCCTGTACCTTCCCGAGGGACGGGCTTGGGTTACCGAGTACCCCGCGGCGGCCCTGCCCAAAGCGCAAGCCACCTACAGCGCCCCGGAGCTAACTGGAATGGAGGCCGGCCTAATTGCCCTGTTCCAGAAGTGCCCTCACTTGGGCTGTCGGGTGCCGAATTGTTTGACCTCGCAGTGGTTCGAGTGCCCCTGCCACGGTTCCCGCTACAACCAGGTGGGCGAGAAGCGGGGCGGACCCGCCCCCCGGGGAATGGACCGGTTCGCTATGTCGGTGAATTCCAAAGGCGAATTCATCATCAGCACCGGCACCGTGATCCAGGGGCCAGCCATCGGGGTGAACACCACTGGACAGGAGCCTGAAGGTCCGAGCTGTCTCGGGGGGGCATCGCACTGATGCACCTGTTTGCCGCCTCAACCCAGCGCAATCTGGGCATGGCCATTGCGGTGGTGGCCATCGTGGGCTTCGCCATCTATCTCATCTACAACGTGTTGTGGGCCGGCCGCGGCGAAAAGGGCTCAGAGGTAGAGCTGGCCCCCAACCGCAAGCCCTACCTCAGCGACGAGGAGTTGGAGACCAAGAAGCTCGATCTCGCTTTGGTCAGCGGCTTGGTCACCTTGGTCATCATCGGCGTGGCCTTGCCGCTGTACTGGCTGGGCGAGCCCGGACGCCAGCAGGGCTACCTGGAGTACTCACGAGATCAGTTCACCAGCCGGGGGGCGGGTCTATTTGAGGAGTCGTGCTCCAGCTGCCATGGCGGCGGCGGCCTCGGCGGCACCACCGACCACACCGTCACCGACGACAACGGGAACTTTGTGGCCGCCATCAAGTGGGAGGTTCCCGCGCTGACCACCACTTTGTACCGCTTCTCAGAAGAAGAGGTGCGCCACATCCTCAACTACGGCCGCCCGCCCACCCCCATGCAGCCCTGGGGGGCGCCCGGCGGCGGCCCGATGACCACCCAGCAGGTGGAGGAGCTGATCCAGTACATCCAGAGCATCCAGCTCTCCCCTGACGAGTTGGAGGGCGAGGTACTAGCCGGCCTCATCGCCCAAGTGCGCGACGACGTCTTGGCGGCCAACACCACACTGAGCGAGCAGCTGGATGAGGCCAACGCCTCAGTGGCCAACGCAGGCGGAGACGACGCCGCTGCGGAAGCTGCCGCCCGCCAGCTGGCTACGGTCGAGACAACTATTACTGAAATAAGCGAGCAGTACATTCGCGACCTGGCATCGGCTGATCGGGGAGAGCTGCTGTTCAACAACGGGGTCTACGGCTGCGCTCGCTGCCACACCCCGAGAGACTCGTGGCGATTCACCGGTCCCGAGGAAGAACCCGGCGCCGGTCCAGTGGTTTTGACCAAGGGATCCGATGCCGAGGCTGCGATGGTAGCCCAGCTTGGCAATCTGATTCCCGCTGACATCCCCGGTGGCGGCGGATTTGGACCCAATCTCACCAACGGCGCCACCCTCCGGCAGTTCGACAGCGCCGAGGGCCACGAGGGCTTTGTCACAATCGGCTCTCAGGAAGGCGTGGGTTACGGCAACTTCGGCCAGGGCGACGGCGGGGGCCAGATGCCGGCCTTCGGCGCTTGTGTGGGCGACCGGGACTCGGGTGACCGCAGCCCCATATTCGGCTTCTGCACGCTGGAGGACGGCAGCACCCGGCCGGGCACGCTGACTGCTGCGCAGATTGCCGACATCGTGGCCTACGAGAGGGGATTGTGAGCATGGGCTCGATTCTCTCCGCAGTGAGCACCCTGGGGGCCATCTCATTCGACAACGAGATCCGCGGCCTGCTGACCGTGCTGTTGGGCTCGGCCATCCTCATGGGATCGGTGTGGCTCATCATTTCCACCAACACCGGCTTCCGCCTCGGCTCCCTCATAGCCATCTCGGCCATCTTCGGGTGGACGGTGATGATGGCGTTCATCTGGTCGCTGTACGGAATCGGGCTGCAAGGGGCTCGGCCCACCTGGGAGGTGCAGGCCATCCACATCGGCAACCCGTCGATCACCGACAACGAGGCCAATCCGCCCCCCGAGATCCTCGACGATCTCCCCAACCCGGTGACCTGTGCCACCTTGGGCGACCGAGACTGCCTTCCCAAGGCCATTCAGGTGGTCCGCGTTCTGGGTGACAGCGGCCAAAAGATGGAACTGGACTCCATCAATGCCAGTGCTATCCGCGCCGAACTGACCGCATTCAACGACGCGCTGGCCGACGACGACCCCCGCAAGCTTTCGAGCGAGGGGATCGAGAACGAAGTGCAGCGGCTGGCCGAGGAGCAGCGCATCCGCAACGAAGACCTGACTTTGAGCGAGCTGAAGGGCGTCGCCCCCGATCTCACCGAAGAGGCTGAGCACCGAGGGTGGTTGGAGCTGGGTAACTGGAATCTGGAGACCACCCAGGCTGCCGGCGAGGCCATCACCGCGGCCAGCGACTATCTGGCTCAGGCCGATCTGGGCTTTGGCGAAACCGACGCGCAGAGCAACTCATTCGTGGTGCTGGATGCCTTCCAGCAGGGGGGCAAGCCCGAGCGGCTCAACAACGGGGTGTGGGAGCGGGTTAGCAACAAGGTCATCACCAGTGCCATGCCCCGCCACCCCACCAACTACACGGTGGTGCAGGTCCAGCGGTCGATCTACAAGGAGCCAGTGGCCGGCCAGGCGCCGCCTCCCACAGAGGTCGATCCCAACGAGCCTGTCATTTCGGTACTCATGGAGCGCAACCTGGGCCGGTTCCGCTTGCCCAGTATTCTGGTCACCATCGGCTCGGGACTGTTGTTCTTGGCGTCGCTGCTGATGCTCCACACCCGCGACCTGGAAGTCCGCCGTCGCCTGGAGGGCGAAGGCGCGGCCCCATGATCGTCTTGGGGGGGTAGACCGCGATGACCGGCCAGTACCTGCCGATCCTCGCCCTCGGAGTCTTGGCCGTGCTGTTCGCCGCTTTGAGCTTCGGTGCCTCCCGTCTGCTGGCCCCCCGACGCCAGACCAAGGCCAAACTGGCCCCCTACGAGTGCGGGGTGGAGGAGAGCACCGACGCCCCGGAGCGATTTGGGGTCCGGTTCTTCCTCATCGCCATGATCTTCATCGTCTTCGACATCGAGATCATCTTCTTGTACCCCTGGGCGGTGTCCTACCGGGGATTGGGGTTGTTCGGACTGGTAGCCATGGGGATTTTTGCCTTGGCGGTGTTCGAGTCGTTCGTCTACCTCATCGGCAACGGTGCCCTGGACTGGGGTCCCTCTCGACCAATTTTGCGGCGTGACCCCCGGGTTTCGGCCCGCCGCACCAGCGACACCACCATCCGCCGGGTGGGCTTGGACGGTAGAGGAGCACCGGGGGAGGCGGCATGAGACTTCGGCGGTGCCAGCAACGACAGTGGGCCGACAAATGAAGCTGCCGCTCGTAGGTGATCCCAAGGCCATCGTCGACCAAGGGCTCGAAGGAGTTGACCACAACTTCGTGACCGGCAAGCTCGAAGACCTGGTCAAGTGGTCTCGGGCTCGGAGTTGCTGGCCGGCCACCTTCGGTCTCGCCTGCTGCGCCATCGAGATGATGGCCACCGGCGGCGCCCATTACGACTTGGCCCGCTACGGCATGGAGGTGTTCCGGGCTTCACCCCGCCAAGCCGACCTGATGATCGTGGCCGGCCGGGTCTCCCAGAAGATGGCACCCATTCTGCGCCGAATCTACGACCAGATGATGGAGCCCAAATGGGTGATTTCCATGGGCGTGTGCGCTTCCAGCGGTGGCATGTTCAACAACTACGCCATCGTGCAGGGGGTGGACCAGATCGTGCCGGTGGATGTGTACGCCCCCGGCTGCCCGCCCGGCCCAGAGACCCTCATGCACGCCATCTTGACCCTCCACGACAAGATCACCAGCGGGGAGATCACCCGCCGCCGAGATGAGACCGGGGCCGGTGCCAACCTCACCGTCGACCAACGCGACGGTCAATCCTCAACGGGCGTGGTAATTCGTACATGAACGACTCGGTGCTGCACGTGCCCCGCGACCAGCTCACCGAGACGGTGGCTGGCTTGCGCGACGAGGGCTATGTGTCGGTCCTCGACGTGACCGCGGTGGACTATCTGGAGCACCCCGGCCGCACCGATCTGCCCCCCGAGGTGTCACCCGAGCGGTTCGAGCTGGTGGTCACCCTCATCTCCCACGCTGCGCCGGGCCGCGTCAGGCTGCGGGTTCAAGTGCCGGCCGACGATCCCACCGTCGCCACCCTGTTCGACCTGTACCCCGGCACCGAGGCCCTAGAACGGGAGGTGGCAGACATGTTCGGCATCGTCTTCGAGGGCCATCCCGACCCCAGCCGCATCCTCATGCCCCCAGACTGGGAAGGCCACCCATTGCGTAAAGACTTCTCAGTGGGGCAAATCCCCGTTCAATTCAAGGCCACCCAGTGACCGCCACTGACGCAGCCGTTCGCCGGCGGGACGACAGCGCCGTGCTTCGCATCAGCGAGGACGACGGAGAGCGGTTGGAGGCTGAATCCAACGCCAGCGACACCAGCATGATCATGAACATGGGGCCCCAGCACCCCAGCACTCACGGCGTGCTGCGGCTCATGCTGGAGATGGAGGGGGAGACGGTGATGCGCTCCAAGCCGGTAATCGGCTACCTCCACACCGGCATGGAGAAGACCGCCGAGACCCTCACCTATCTGCAAGGCCCCACCAACGTCACCCGCATGGACTACGCCTCCCCGCTGTTTAGCGAGCTGGCTTTCTCGATGGCCACCGAAGCGCTATTGGGCCTGGAGGTTCCTCCTCGAGCAGTCTGGATCAGGATGCTGATGTGCGAGCTGAACCGCATCAGCTCCCATCTGCTGTTCCAGGCCACCAACGGTATGGACATCGGCGCGGTGTCGATGATGATCTACGGCTGGCGGGAGCGAGAAGAGGCCCTTCGCCTGCTGGAGACCATCACCGGCTTGCGGATGAACCACAATTTCATACGGCCCGGGGGCGTGGCCGCCGACCTCCCCGACGGCTGGCGCGACGAGGTTCTCACCCTCATCGACGCTCTGCCCGCCCGGCTCAACGAGTTTGACACCCTGCTCACCGGCCAGCCCATCTACCGGGAGCGATTGCAGGGTGTGGGGGTCATCAACACCGCCGAATGCCTGGCCTTGGGGGTGACCGGGCCCATTTTGCGCTCCACCGGCTATGCCTGGGACCTGCGCCGGGACATGCCCTATCTGGCCTACGACCAGATGGACTTCGACGTGGTGGTGGGAACCTACGGCGATTGCTTCGACCGCTACGCCATCCGGCTGAACGAGATCAGGGAGTCGATCCGCATCTTGGCCCAGATCCTCGACCAGATGCCCACCGGCGACTACCGGGTGCAAGACAAGAAGGTCACCCCGCCGCCCCGGGCCCGCATCGACGAATCGATGGAGGCGTTGATCCACCACTTCAAGATCTTCACCGAGGGGTTCAAGGTGCCCGCCGGCGAGGTGTACGCCGCAGTGGAGTCCCCCCGGGGCGAGCTGGGCTGCTACATGGTGTCGGACGGCTCGGCGGTGCCCTACCGCATGCACATCCGCGGCCCCAGCTTTGTGAACCTGCAAACCCTGCCCCACATGATGCAGGGCGGCATGGTGGCTGACGCAGTGGCCATCATCTCTTCGGTCGACCCGATAATGGGGGAGGTGGACCGCTAGCCATGGCCCGCCTCAACGCCAACAACCTCACGGTGGCCCAGGACATCTTGAGCCGGTATCCGGTTCCCCGCTCCGCGCTCATCCCCCTGCTGCACTTGGCTCAAGAACAAGACGGTTACGTGGCCGAGGACGCCATGGCCCACATCGCCGAGCTGGTAGGGGTCACACCGGCTGAGGTGATGGGCACGTGCAGCTTCTATGAGATGCTCAAGCGGGAGCCGGTGGGCGACTACATGGTCAATATCTGCAACGGCATCTCATGTCATCTGCTGGGCTCGTCAGAGTTGATCCACCACGCCGAGGCCACCTTGGGGGTGAGGCCCGGTGGGACCACCGACGACGGCAAGATCACCCTGGAGGCGGTGGAGTGCATTGCCGCCTGCACTGAGGCCCCCTGCCTCCAGATCAATTACCGCTACCGCAACCAGGTCACCACCGAAGACTTCGACCAGCTGGTCGAAGACCTGAGGGACGGGACCGCCGGAGTGGCACCCCACGGCCAGTTGGCTAAGGTACGCCAGCACATCGGCGACGACCGCCGGGCCGGGGTGTCGCCCCCCGACGGCCAAGGCGAGCCCGCCTGGATGGCCCGCAACCCCTCCGACAACGGAGATGGCTCGTGAGCGCGCCCGCCCCCCAAGACCTGCGGATTATCACCTCCCGCTTCGACGTCGAAGACGGTCACACCTTGGCAGGATATGAGCGCACCGGGGGCTATGCCGGGTTGCGCCGAGCCATGGAAATGGCCCCAGCCGACGTCCACGGCGAGGTTCGCACCGCCAGCCTGCTGGGCCGGGGCGGTGCCGGATTTCCCGCCGGGGTCAAATGGGGGTTCTGCCCGCCCGGAGTGTGGCCCCGCTACCTGGTGGTGAACGGCGACGAGTCTGAGCCAGGCACCTACAAAGACCGCCTCCTCATGGAGCGCGATCCCCACCAGCTCATCGAGGGCTGTTTGATCGCCTGCTACGCCCTCGGTCTCTCCCAGTGCTTCTTGTACGTGCGCGGCGAGATGGCCCACGCCCAGGAGCGGCTGGCTGCCGCCCTCAACGAGGCCTACGAGGCGGGTTATGTGGGCGCCAACGTGTTAGGCGCCGAGGACTTCTCGGTGGACATCACCCTGCACTGGGGGGCCGGGGCCTACATCGTGGGAGAAGAGACCGCGCTCATCGAGAGCCTGGAAGGCGACCGGGGAATGCCCCGGCTCAAGCCCCCCTATTTCCCGGCGTCCATCGGCCTCTACGGCAAGCCCACCATTGTCAACAACGTGGAGACCCTGGCCAACCTGCCGTGGATCGTCTCCAATGGCGGGGAGGCCTTTGCCGCCATGGGGGCGGAAAACTCCACCGGCACCCGGGTGTTTGCGGTGTCGGGCCACGTGGCCACCCCCGGGGTGTTCGAGGTGCCATTCGGCACCACCACCTTCCGTGACATCATCTTCGACCCCCTCTACGCCGGGGGGATGCGACCGGGCCGGACCCTTAAGACGTTCATTCCCGGTGGCGCGTCGGCTCCGTGGTTCTTCGAGGAGCACCTCGACCTGCCTTTGGAGAAGACCACGGTGGATCAGGCCGGCTCCATGCTGGGCTCGGGGGCCATCGTGGTCATGGACGACACCACCGACGTGGTGAAGGCCTGCCACAACGTGGTCCGGTTCTTCGCCCGGGAGTCCTGCGGCAAGTGCACCCCGTGTCGGGAAGGCACCTCCTGGCTGGAGAAGATCCTCAGCCGCATCCTGGCCGGCCAGGGCCGCTCCCAAGATCTAGACCTCCTCATGGACGTGTGCGACAACATCAGCCCCGGAATCAATTGGCCGCCCCGCCAGACCACCATCTGCCCGCTGGGCCCGTCGGCCGTGTCGCCCATCGCCTCGGCCCTGGAACGGTTCCGCAGCGAGTTCGAGGCCTATCTGCCCGCCACCGCAGTCGCGGTCACCACGAGCGCAGGAGCCGTGTCGTGAGCGAGCAAGAGACAGTGGTCAACATCACCGTCAACGGCCAGCCGGTGGAGGCCCAGCCTGGCGAGTGGGTCATTGCCGCTGCCGAGCGGGCCGGGGTGTACATCCCCCACTTCTGCTACCACCCCCGCATGAATTCGGTGGGCATGTGCCGGATGTGCATCGTGGACATCGACACCGGACGAGGCCCCGCCCTGCAACCTTCCTGCATGGTCGCAGTGACCGAAGGAATGGTGGTGGACACCACCTCCGATCAAACCCGCAAAGCCCAAGACGGGGTGCTGGAATTTCTGCTGCTGAACCACCCGCTCGACTGCCCGGTGTGCGACAAGGGCGGCGAGTGCCCCCTCCAAGACCAGACCATGGCCTACGGCCCCGGCGAAAGCCGGTTTGTGGAGGAGAAGCGCCACTTCGAGAAGCCCATCCCGGTGAACGACCTGGTTTATCTCGACCGGGAGCGCTGCATCCTGTGCGACCGCTGCACCCGGTTTGCCGACGAAGTGGCCGGCGACCCGCTGATCACCTTCCAAGACCGGGGCGACCAAACCCAGGTCAACACCTTCCCCGACCTGCCCTTCTCCTCCTATTTCAGCGGCAACACCGTGCAGATCTGCCCGGTGGGCGCCCTCACCGCGGTGCCCTATCGGTTCAAGGCCCGCCCCTGGGATCTCACCGAGGTGGAGTCCACCTATCCCAACCCGATGGGCGACCGGGTGGTGGTCCAGGCCTCCCGCGATCAGGTGCTGCGCTATCAGGGGGTGGACAGCGACGCGGTCAACTGGGGGTGGCTGACCGACAAGGACCGCTTCTCATTTGAAGCAGCTGCCAGCGACCTTCGGCTTCAGACCCCGCTGCTTCGGGGCACGCCCTTGGGCCGACCCGACCCCGGCGGCAGCGAGCTGGTGGAAACCACCTGGCGCCAAGCCCTTAGCCAGGCCGCTGACGCCATCAAGGGGGCAATCGCCTGCAATGGCCCTCAATCGGTGGCGGTGCTGGGCGGCGCCCGGCTGACCAACGAAGACCAATACGTTTGGGCCCGGCTGGCCAAAGGCGTCATCGGAACCGACAACGTCGATGCTCAGCTCGACGATGGCCTGCCGGCCGATGCTGTGCTCGGCCTGCCCCGGGCCACCATCAACCGGGCCTGCACTCCAGGCGGCACCGTCATCCTGCTGGCCCCCGATCCCAAAGAGGAACAGGGCACCCTGTACCTGCGCCTGCGCCACGCCGTGGTCAACGACGGTGTGCAGCTCATTGAGATCACCCCTCGCTCCACCGGGTTGAGCCACCTGGCTGCCCACCGGCTGCACCACCGCCCCGGCGAGGCCGCCGCGGTGGCCACCGCGCTGGTAGGCGGCGACATCGACCCCGGACCCGACGGAGATATCGGCGGCGCTCCCGCAGCCGACGTGGCTGCTGCGGCGACGGCGCTGGCCGACCGGGCTGACCAGCCGATTACCGTCATATTGGGCCGCCCCTCGCTGGCCGAATCGGCCGATTTCACCTTGGACGCGGCGGCCGAACTGGCGCGGTTCGCCAATCTTCTCAATGCCGGTGGCCGACCGGGCATCGCGTTTCTGCCCGCGCTGCACCGGGGCAACGTGTTGGGAGCCCTCGACATGGGATTGGCCCCTGGCCTGCTGCCCGGGCGAACAACCCTGGCCGATGGCGGCTCGGCGCTCGCCGAGTCGTGGGGCTCGGTGCCCTCCGCACCGGGTCAGGATGCCCGAGGCATCCTGAAGGCCGCCGCCGAAGGCCGCATCGACGTGTTGATATTGCTGGGCGCCGATCCGCTGGGCGACTACCCCAACGCTGAGCAGGCCGAAGAAGCCCTCAATCGGGTGGGCACGATCATCGCTTCAGATCTGTTCCTCAACCCGTCAGCGGCCCGGGCCCACATTGTTTTCCCCGCTGCCGGTTTCGCCGAACGCCGGGGCACCCACACCAACCTGGAGGGGCGGATCACCAGCCAGCGCCAGATCATTACCCCTCCGGGCACTGCCCGGGCCGACTGGGCCATCGCCACCGAACTGGCCCGACAACTCGGCGCCGACTTCGGTTTCGGCTCCCCCGAAGACGTGTGGGAGGAGATCGCCCGGGTGGCCCCGTCGCACCGGAACCTCTCCTCCCAAGCCATCGAGGCCGCCGACGACGGCGTGGTGGTCGCCGACAGCTCAATCGAATTCGCCCCACCTGATGCCCCCACCTCGGCGCCGCATATCGATGCCTACAGCCTGCGGCTGGTGTCGGCTCGGCGGATGTACGACCGGGGCACCCTGGTTCAGCACGCCGGTTCGCTGGCCGGCCTGGCGCCGACCGCGGTCCTATCGGTCAATCCCTACGACTTCGACCGGGTAGGCGTGGAGCCGGGCACCGACGTACAGGTGATTTCCCACGTGGGTGAGATGGACATGCCAGTGGTGGCCGACCCCGGCGTGCCTCGGGGGACCGCAGCGTTCGGCTACAACTACCCCGACTTGGATGTGCGGGATCTGGTAGATCCCGAGGCCGCGGTCACCGACTTGAGGATCCAAACCCGATGACCGCGGAGATGCCGTTCCAGGGGGTTCGTACCCGATGACCGCGGTTCTGGGTCCCTCCGTGTTTGGCCTCGACCCCCTTTATGTCGGCGGGGTGGGCTTGGCCGAAGTGCTCATCACCCTGCTCAAGGTGGGGGTGGCCTTCGCCATCCTCTTGGTGGCCGTGATGCTGATGATCTGGTTCGAGCGCAAGCTCATCAGCGACATGCAGAACCGCATCGGCCCCAACCTGGCCGGTCCGTTTGGCATCTTCCAGACGCTGGCCGACGGCATCAAACTGTTCTTCAAGGAGGACCTCGTCCCTGAGCAGTCCGACCGCTTGGTGTTCAAGCTGGCCCCCTACCTGTCGCTGGTGCCCGCCTTCTTGGTGTTCGCCGTGGTCCCAGTGGGGGGAGACTTCAGCGGGGGCAATGGCCGAGTGTCCTTGTTCGGCCACGAGACCTTCCTCCAGGTGTCCGACCCGCCGGTGGGAATCCTGCTGGTGCTGGCCATGTCGTCAGTGGCCGTCTACGGAGTCATGCTGGCCGGCTGGTCGTCGGGCTCCAAGTACCCGCTGCTGGCGTCGGTGCGAGCCTCGGCCCAGATGGTTTCCTATGAGGCTGCTCTGGGCTTGTCTTTGGCCGCAGTGCTGCTGAAGTCGGGCAGCCTGTCCACCCACAACATTGTGGCCGAACAGTCGGTGTGGAACTGGAACTTGTGGGTCACCTGGGTGGTGCCCATGGTCATCTTCTTGATTGCAGCCACCGCTGAGCTGAACCGGCCCCCGTTCGACTTGGTGGAGGCCGAGCAAGAGCTGGTCGGCGGATTCCACACCGAGTACAGCTCCCTCCGGTTCGCCTTGTTCTTCCTGGCCGAGTTCATGAACACCATCACAATGTCGGCCATCATCGTGACGCTGTTTTTGGGCGGGCCCAACGGCCCCGACTTCACCACGGTGGGCTGGCTGTCGGGCCTGCTGTGGTTCTTCATCAAGCTGATGTTGTTCCTGTTCGCTTTCGTATGGCTGCGGGCCACCCTGCCCCGCTTTCGCTACGACCAGCTCATGGACTTGGGCTGGAAGCTGCTCATCCCCCTGTCGCTGGGCTGGCTGCTGGTGCTGGCCTCCTATGACGTGGCCGGCGATCGGGGCTGGAACCGGGCCGCCGCGGTGATCGTGATGCTGGCCATCATGGCCGCGTTGGCCGGGCTGCTGGCCCTAGCCCTGCGGGCCGCCCGCCAACGCCGAGAGCTCGACCCCCAAGGAGGATTTGCCTAATGGGATACCTCCAAGGATTTGCCATCACCCTGCGCAAGCTGTTGAAGGGCACCGAGTCGGGCCGGGTGGTCACCACCCAGTACCCCGATGAGAAGCGCCCCAAGCCTGAGCGCTTCCACGGCCGCCATGTGCTCAACCGCTACGAGGACGGCATGGAGAAGTGCATCGGCTGCGAGCTGTGCGCCGGGGTGTGTCCGGCCCGCTGCATATATGTGCGGGGCGCCGACAATCCGCCCGACGATCCGGTGTCGCCCGGGGAGCGCTTCGGCTACGTGTACGAGATCAACTACCTGCGGTGCATTCACTGCGACCTGTGCGTGGAGGCCTGTCCCACCGAGGCCATCACCGAGTCGAAGCTGTTCGAGTTCTCGTTCACCAACCGGTCCGACGCCATTTACACCAAAGACGAGCTGGTGGTGGGCGACGACGGCCGGCCCCAGCAGCTTCCCTGGGAGCACTGGGAACCCGGCGACGACGAGCACACCTCGGCTTGGGTGCGGGCCACATCGCCTTCGGGACAAGCCGCCTACGAGGGCCAGGTGGCCTGGTCGGGGGAGCTGGGCTACGGCATCCGCTCACCCGAACGGGGCCAGACGGCTGACGAAGAGCCTGAGGAAGCTGACGCCACAGATGACGACCATGGGGGTCACCACTGATGGAGACCGCGGTCTTCATAGTGTGCGCGGCCATTGTGTTGGCCGGTGCTTTGGGCGTAGTTCTGGCCCGCAACCCGGTTCACGCCGCGTTGAGCCTGGTGGGGACGCTGTTCGGCATGGCCGTCTTGTTCCTCAACCTAGAGGCCCACTTCCTGGCCGCGGTGCAGATCATCGTCTACGCCGGCGCCATCGTGGTGCTGTTCTTGTTCGTGATCATGCTGTTGGGCGTCGACCGGCTCGAAGATCTGTCGGTGGAGCCCATCACTGGGCAGCGAGTTCTGGCCGGTATCGTGGGCTTGGGCACCTTCGGGCTGGCGGTGGCCTTTCTGGTCACCAGTGACATCGGCTTGCCGGGCCAAGAGGCCCTCACGGGGCCCATCACCGATCAGTACTCCAACTTGCGCCAGATCGCCGACGTCTTGTTCACCGACTACGTGTACGCCTTTGAGGCCACCGCCGCCCTGCTGACCATTTCGGTGGTGGGCGCAGTGGTCATGTCTCGCCGCATAGCCCGCGCCGACCAGGCCCAGGAAGCCCCCGAATCCCAGGAAGCCGCAAGGGACGACTGATGGTCACCGCTTCCTGGTATCTGATCCTGGCCGCCGGGCTGTTCACCATCGGCGCGGTGGGCCTATTGGTGCGGCGCAACCCGCTGATCATGTTCATGTGCGTGGAGCTGATGCTCAACGCCGTCAACCTCACCTTCATCACCTTCGGGCGAGAGTTGGGCGACATTGGCGGGCAGGTGTCGGTGTTCTTTGTACTGGTGGTGGCGGCCGCCGAGGTGGTGGTGGGCTTGGCCATCGTGGTGGCCATCAACCGCCGTCGCCCCCAGGCCACCGCCGACGACCTATCGGCGCTGAGGGGATAGCGGAGTCATGGGCACGCTCGTCGATCTGGTCTGGTTGATCCCCGCTTTCCCGCTGGCCGGGGTGCTGATGTTGATGGCTTTGGGCCGCCGTCTGGGCGAGCCCCGGGCCGGCTGGCTGGCCACCGCCATGATGGGCGGATCATTCGTGGCCACCCTGTTGGTGTTCATCGGGCTGGTGGGCCACGAGGGCGACGAGCGGGAGACGGTGCTCACCTTGTTCGAGTGGGTGCCGGCCGGGAAGCTGGCGGTGGACATCGGTTTTCTGGCCGACCCGCTGTCCATCACCATGGCCCTGTTCGTGACCGGGGTCGGGGCGCTCATCCACCTGTACTCCATCGGCTACATGCATGGAGACGCCGATTTCTCCCGGTTCTTCATCTACCTCAACCTGTTCGCCTTCTCCATGCTCATGCTGGTGCTGGGCGACAATCTGCTACTCACCTTCCTGGGTTGGGAGGGAGTGGGGGCCTGTTCCTACCTGCTGATCTCGTTCTGGTTCACCGACGAGGCCAACGCCTCAGCGGGCAAGAAGGCGTTCGTCACCAACCGGGTGGGGGACTGGGGCTTTCTGGTGGCCATGCTCCTGGCGTTTTTGACCTTCGGGTCGCTCCAGTACGGGGAGATCTTCTTCGAAGTCGAGTCACACGGTGTGGCGGCGGGCACGGCGTCGGCCATCGTGGTGCTATTGCTGGTGGGCGCGGCGGGCAAGTCGGCCCAGTTCCCGCTGCACATCTGGCTGCCCGATGCTATGGCCGGTCCCACCCCAGTGTCAGCCCTCATCCACGCTGCCACCATGGTCACTGCCGGGGTGTACCTGCTCACCCGGATGAACCCCATCATCGCCGAGGCCCACGGCTGGGTCCCCGACCTCATCATGTGGGTGGGCCTGGGCACCGCGCTGATGGCCGCCACCATCGCGGTGGCCCAAAACGACATCAAGAAGGTGCTGGCCTACTCCACCGTCAGCCAGCTGGGGTTCATGTTCGTGGCCGTGGGGTCGGGGGCCTATGTGGCCGCCATCTTCCACATGGTCACCCACGCATTCTTCAAGGCGCTGTTGTTCTTGGGGGCCGGGTCGGTGATCCACGGCATGGACGGCGACCAGGACATCCGCCGCTACGGGGGGTTGGCCCGGCTGCTGCCCATCACCTCGATGACCTTTGTGGCCGGCTGGCTGGCCATCGCCGGGGTGCCCCCGTTCTCGGGCTTCTGGTCGAAGGACGAGATCCTGGCCTACGCCTACGGCGAGAACAAGGTGCTGTGGGTGCTGTTGCTAGCCACTGCGATCCTCACCGCCTTCTACATGACCCGGCTGGTGCTGATGACCTTCTTCGGCCCACCCCGCTGGGTGTCCGGCGACGAACACGTCAATGCAGAAGACTCGGCCGACGCTGACGAGCCCGAAGCCCATTCCGAGACGGCCCCACCTCACCGCCACCCCCACGAGTCGCCGTGGACCATGACCATTCCGCTGGTGGTGCTGGCCGGATTGGCCATGGTGGCCGGGGTGTTCAACCTGCCGTTCACCTCCGATGTCCACTTCTTGGGCAACTGGCTGAAGCCCTCCCTGTTCGGCAACGCCGGCCATTTGCCCTTCGGCGGGGGCACCCAGTGGGTGCTGGCCTTAGTAGCCATCGTCGGCAGCCTCGGGGGTGTGTCGGCTGGGGCCGCGGTGTACATCCGCCGCCGGATCGACCCGGCCCGCATCGAGCACCCCTTCTTGGCCCGGGCGTGGCGCATCGACGAGATCGTCACCAATTTCATGGGCGGTCCCGGCCGCCGGGCCTTCGAGCGCACCACCCAATTCGATGAACAGGTGGTGGACGGCGCGGTAAACGCCACCGGCACCATGATCCGCCGGGGTGGGACCAAGCTGCGGGTGTCGCAATCCGGCTTGGTCCGTAGCTATGCCTTGGGCATCGCCATCGGCGCGGTGGCGCTGCTGGCCTGGTTCATCTCAAGGGCGGGAATCTAATGGGCAGCTCATTGGTCTTGCCGGTCATCATCTTCCTGCCCCTGGTGGGCGCAGCGGCCATCGCGATGATCGCCCCTTCCCGCTCGACGGTGCTCAAGCCAATAGCGGTTGCCACCTCAGCGGCCACCGGGGCGCTCACCCTGTGGCTGATGGCCGCCTTCGACAAGAACGACGGCGGCTTCCAGTTCACCCAGCTCACTGAGTGGATCGAATCAGCCGGCATCTCCTGGCACGTCGGGGTGGATGGCATCTCGCTGTTCTTGGTGGTGCTCACCGGGCTGCTGTTCCCCATCGCCATCGTGGCCTGCGATCCGCCCCACGACGCCAAGGCCTACTACATCTGGATGCTGGTGCTGGAAACCGGCTGTCTCGGGGTGTTCCTGGCGCTGGATCTGGTGCTGTTCTTCCTGTTCTTCGAGATCGTGCTGATCCCGATGTATTTCCTTATCGGCTCGTGGGGTCACGAGAACCGCAAGTACGCGGCCACCAAGTTCTTCTTGTTCACGATGTTGGGTTCGGCCCTCATGCTGGTGGGGATGCTGGTGCTGGCCCTGCTCACCGCCCGGGAGACCGGCAACGCCGTCACGTTCAACGTCTTGGAACTGGCGCAGAGTGCGGGCGAACTGCCCACCATCACCGCCCGCTGGATCTTCTTGTCGTTCGTGCTGGCCTTCGCGGTGAAGGTGCCCTTGTTCCCGGTGCACACTTGGCTGCCTGACGCCCACACCGAGGCTCCCACCGCCGGTTCGGTGATCCTGGCCGGAGTGTTGCTCAAGCTGGGCACCTACGGGCTGGTCCGCTTCGGCCTGTATCTGTTCCCCGAAGCGTCCCGCTACTTCGCCCCGCTGCTGTTCACCCTGGGGGTGATCGGCATTCTCTACGGCGCGGTGGTGGCCACCATGCAGCGCGACCTGAAACGCCTGGTGGCCTACTCCTCGGTGGCCCACCTCGGGTTCATCGTGTTGGGCATCTTCTCCATCAACACCGAAGGCATCGAGGGCGGGCTGCTCCAGATGGTGAACCACGGCCTGTCCACCGGGGCGCTGTTCTTGCTGGTGGGATTCATTTACGAGCGCCGCCACACCCGCCAGATCTCCGAGATGATCGGACTCCAGAAGGCCGCCCCAGCGCTGGCCGCGGTGTTCACCGTGGTGATGCTGTCGTCGGTGGGCCTGCCCGGCCTCAACGGCTTCGTGGGCGAGTTCTTGATCTTGGCCGGCGCCTTCGTGGCCCACCGCTGGTGGGCGGTGGTGGCCGCCGCCGGGGTCATTTTGGCCGCGCTGTATCTGTTGTGGGCCTACCAGCGGGTGTTTCACGGCACCCCCGACGACGCCAACCGGTCTATGCCCGATCTCAACTGGCAGGAGAAGTTGGTGATGGTACCGCTGGTGGGGCTCATTGTGTTCTTGGGGGTGTACCCCAAGCCGGTGATCGAGCGCATGGAGCCCGCCGTCAACGAGCTGATCTCTCATATGGAAGAAGTCGAGGGGTTCGAGTCACCCACCGTGGATGACCGGCCCGAGGGCAGCTTTGAGGAGCTCCGCACCCTCATAGATGACTACGGCGACGAGGGGGAGGGTCACTGATGCTCTCCGTATTCGCCCAAGCCGAAATCCCTGATATCCAGTGGCTGCCCCTCATTCCCCATCTGGTGATGGCGGGGGCCGCGGTGGTGCTGTTGACCATCGTGTCCCTGGCCGGCAGC
The DNA here is from genome assembly GCA_009842675.1 of Acidimicrobiia bacterium. Classification (GTDB taxonomy): domain Bacteria; phylum Actinomycetota; class Acidimicrobiia; order Acidimicrobiales; family Bin134; genus Poriferisocius. The sequence goes on from VYEX01000021.1 coordinate 66,440, forward strand.
CGACTACCAGGGTGGTTTGCATCGGTTTTCACCATGGCCGCCGGGCTGGGGGTGCTGGCCACTGCCATCCCGGTGTGGATACGGGTATCGCAGTGGGGCCCTCACTCGGCCGTTGCAGATTCGATTGGGGTGGACCAGTTCTCGGTGTTCATCATCGTGGTGCTGGCCTGCACGGTGATCTTGACCGCCCTGGTGGCCGACGGATTCTTGCACCGGGAGAGCCTCGACGGCCCGGCCTTCTACGTGTTGTTGATGCTGTCGGCCGCTGGCGGCATCACCATGGCCTCGGCCAACAACCTCATCGTGCTGTTCTTGGGCCTGGAGATCCTCTCGCTGGCGGTGTATGTGCTGGTGGCCATGCACCTGCGCCGGGCCGAGTCGCAGGAGGCGGGCATCAAGTATTTCGTGCTGGGGGCGTTCGCGTCGGCATTCCTGCTCTACGGCATCGCCCTGGTGTACGGGGCAACCGGATCGCTCAACTTGATTGAAATCGAGGGCATTCTCCAAAACAGTGATCTGAGCGACAACGGATTGCTCTTGGCCGGTATGGGCATGCTGCTGGTGGGGTTCGGCTTCAAGGTGGCCGCGGTGCCGTTCCACGCTTGGACTCCTGATGTGTACCAGGGGGCGCCCTCGCCGGTGGTTTCGTACATGGCCGCTGGAGTGAAGGCCGCCGGATTTGCCGCCATGCTCCGGGTGTTCTTTGGCGGCTTCGGGGGACTTGCCGACGACTGGCAGCCGGTGGTTTTCGGCTTGGCCATCGCCAGCTTGGCGGTGGGCTCGATGCTGGCCATCGTCCAGACCGACGTGAAGCGGATCCTGGCCTACTCCTCGATCAGCCACGCCGGGTTCATCCTTGTCGGCGTGCAGGCCGCCACTGACGACGGCGTGGCCAGCGTGCTGTTCTACCTGGCCGCCTACGCGGCCATGGCTATCGGCAGCTTCGCGGTGATCACCTTGGTGAGCGGCCCCGGCGACGAGGGCACCGGCCTCGACAGCCTGCGGGGATTGGCTGCCCGCCACCCGCTGCTTGCCGCCGCCTTCACGGTGCTGTTGCTGTCGCAGGCTGGAATCCCTTTCACCGTCGGGTTCTGGGCCAAGTTCGAGGTGATCACCGCCGCAGTTGACGCCCGGTCCTTCTGGCTGGCCGTCATCGCCATGCTGGCCGCGGTGGTGGCCGCCTTCTTGTACCTGCGGATCGTGGTGGCCATGTTCCTCGATGCCCCCGATCCCGACGCCCCCCGCCTGCGAATCCCAAGAGGTCCTGCTTTGGCCATCACCATCGTGGTGCTGTTCACCCTGGCCTTCGGCATCTACCCCGAACCCATTCTTGACCTCGCCGACCACGCCCAATTGACACTCCAGCACTTCTCCGCCCGATAGCTTGCCGCCTCATTCCTGCCAGTTTCGGCGAAGGCGTTGGTAGGCTGAACCCTTTGTAGGTGGAACAGGATGGTGACTTGATGCGGGCAAGTCGATGCCGATTGATTGTCGCTGCGCTAGCAGCGGCGGCCGTGTTGTTGCTCGGCCTAGCCGCGTGTGGAAACGATGACGATGGGGCGGGCGCGCCACCGCCCCCCAAGACCGAACGGGATGCCTACACCAAGTGGTATGTGCAGCAGGCCGTGGATCGATACGAAGAGACCGGCCGACAGGCCACCCTCGACTACTACAACAATGAGGCCAGCACCGACGACCAGTGGTACATATTCATCTCCGACATCGACACGGGCACCATCGTGGCCCACGCCATTCCCTCTCGGGTGGGCACCTACTCAGCCGACAATGTGGACATAACCGGCCATGCTTACGGTGAGCTGCTGTTTGCTTCGCCCGAGTCGGGCCACTGGGTGGACTACGTGTTCTACAACCCGCAAACGGGCACCGGCGGCACCAAGCACTCCTGGGCCGTCAGTCGGGACAACTTGATCATTGGCTCTGGCTGGTACGAGGACTCCTATCCCGTTCCCCGACCCACGAAATCTGAGCCCGGCTCTTACACCAGGGCATTCGTCGAAGACACGGTGTGGTTCTATGAGAGCAACGGTCAGGCCGCACTGATCGACCATCTGAATTCCCCCGACAGCACTGATCCCCTAAGCGTGGACGGGCAGTGGTACGGATTCGCCTTCGATCTCGACGGCGTGGTTCTGGCCCATCCCACGGTCCCCGAGAATGTGGGCATGACCCTCCATGAGATTCTCGGCGCCACTCCCGAGGGCCTGGCTGCCGCCGATGAGATGGTGACCGCCACCGAGGCGGGCAAATGGGTGGACTACACCTACATCAATCCCCAAAGCGGGGTGTGGGAGACCAAGCACACCTGGATCGTCAAGCGAGACGAAATTCACATCGCCTCCGGCTGGTACGAGTCTGGTTAGGAGGCGGCGAAGCTCGCCGCGGCTAAGGCGAGATCAGCCCGTCTTGGGGGTGGGCCCAGGGCAGCTTGGGCACATGTTCGATCTGCTTGGGCCGTTCAAGGGCAATATGGCCGATGGGGACGTCGATGATCACCGGTGTCGGCTGCTCCAGGGCGGTCGGAATCAAGGTGTCAAGATCCATGGGGTCGTCGGCTCTCATGCCGATGGCGCCGAACGACTCGGCGTACTTCACGAAGTCTGGGTTGACGAGGTCGGTTTCGTGCGTGCCGCCGAACAAGTCGTCCAGATCGCGGGCAACATTTCCGAAAGAGTCGTCTCTGAAGATGACGGTTGTGACATTGATTCCGTACTTCACAGCAGTTGACAACTCCGATGAGTTGAACAGGAAGCCCCCGTCCCCGGCGACGCACACCACGGGGCGATCTGGTTGGGCCACCTTTGCTCCCAGCGCAGTCGGCAAGGCGTATCCCAAATTGAACGAATAGCCGGAGTCGATGAAAGTCCTCGGCTGGTTCACTTGCCAGTGGGTGCGAGCATAGAAACCGAACTGGGTGACGTCCCAGATTGTGAAGGCGTCTTCGGGTGTTCCCCGCTGAAGCGCCTCCAAGATTGGGTACTGCGGCTCTTTGAATCGGATGTCGTAGTAGGCGATGAGACGGCGGGCGGCGGTCACCGCATCAGCCGGTGACGGACGGTCTTGGCATCCGGCATCAATGAGCGGCGGCAAGAGCGCCTTGATCGTCGCTTTGGCGTCACCGTGCAGGGGAATGGTGTTGGCTTGAATCCGAGTGAGGTCGAAGTCGTCGATGTTGATGTTGACGAGCGTCGACGACTCTCCCGCCGGATTGCCCAGAGAAAAGCGTGTTCCAATCCCGATGACCACATCGGCGGTCTTCATCACATCCAGCAGCTGGTTCAATTCGTGCCGCTCACCGCCAGGGCTGACACATGATCCATAGCACAACCGATGGGAATCGGGGATGGCGCCCTTTCCGCCGCCCGAAGTCACCACCGGGATGTTGGTGGCTTCGACCAGCTCGAGGAGCGCCTGCTCTGCGCCGGAGAGAGCCACTCCACCTCCGGCGACGATCAGTGGAAGGCGGGATTGCGAAATGGCCGCCGCCGCGCCTTGCAGATGCTCGCGGCTAGGCACAACTGGCGATATCGGAACGGGATCCCGTAGCTCGACTTCATCTCGTTCCACCAGGGCATCCGGTGGGCATTCGATGTAAGTCGGACGGGGGCGGCCGGTGCGCATTTGCCGAAAAGCCTCGGATACGGCCGCGGGTATCTCTCTGGGCGTCAGGGCTTGTTGGCGCCATTTGGTGAGGGATCGAACGATGTCCATCTGGTCGTCGATCTCATGGACGCCTCCCAGGTCTTTCCCCATCTGCCCTCGGGGAATCTGTCCGGCGAGGAGCAAGATTGGCGATGAGCGGGAGTAGGCGGTGGCCAAACCCCCTGATGCGTTGCATACCCCCACCCCGGGAACCACCAAGGCCACTCCCGGCTTGCCTGACGCTCGGGCGTATCCGTAGGCCATGAAGGTCGAGGCCTGCTCGTGTCGATTGGTGATCATCTTGATACCGGGCTCGTCTCGCAGCGCGGCCACGATTCCGTAGAGCTGGATGCCGGGAATGCCAAAGACAACCTCGACACCCTCTCGGACCAGCGCCTTGACCAGCGCTTCGCCTCCGCTCAACTTCACGGCATCATTCTTGCACCCGTTGAATCGAGTGCGGTTACCGGGACGGTACGAGGCGGTACACGGTGTCGTCGAAGCTCAGGACATAGAGTTCACCGGCTGCGTCCTCTCCGAACGACACCAGGGTTCCCTGGGGGACAGAGAGGCCCAGCTCTACCCGGGTGGCCGCGCCCTGATCGTCGATGGTCAGACCCCAGATGCGGCCCTGACAGAAGTCGCCAAACACGTAGGTGCCCACTAGGTGGGGGATGGCCGTTCCCCGGTACACATGGCCCCCGGTGATCGAGCAGCCGTCGTCGTGGTGGTAGACGTAAGCCGGAAAGTCCAGGTCGTCGGGGGTGGCCGTCCCGGAGAATCGCTCATCGCCCTCGAACAGCGGCCAGCCCAAGTTGGCCCCCGGCTTCCAGTCGTCGGCCGCTCTCAGCACGTGGATCTCTTCCCAGGTGTTCTGGCCAACGTCGGCGATCCACAAATCGCCGGTGGCCCGGTCGAACGAGAACCGCCACGGGTTGCGGGCCCCGTAGTGCCATATCTCGGCTCGCCCCCCGCCATCGGCAAACGGGTTGTCGGCGGGGATGGAGTAGGCCGAACCGCCGTCGGACTTGGGGTCTATGCGGACCATGGTGGCGAGCAGGGTGTCCAGATCCTGGCCCTGGTTGAACATGTCATCGCGGCCGCCGCCGTCGCCGAACCCGATCCACAGGTAGCCGTCGGGACCGACGACGATGTGGCCGCCGTTGTGGTTGCAAGCTGGCTCGTCCACGCTCAGCACCGTCCGCCCCTGGTCGCCCTCAACCCATTGCCCGCTCATGGGGTACTCCACGATCTGGTTGTCGCCCCGCAGATCGGTGTAGTGGAGGTAGAGTTTCGATCCGTCCAGGGAAAAGGCGATGCCCAGCAGTCCTTCCTCGCAGTCGGTGGTGGTGAGGTCGCCGATGTCCAGCACCGCCTCCGGGGGCTCATCGCCATCGGCGGCCATGAGCCACACTCGCCCGTCTCGAGTGGCCACGTACAAGTCACCCGTGCCGCTGCCGGTACCCGGTCGATAGATCAGGGCAATGGGATCGGGCAGTGAGACCACCGGGACAAGCTCCAGCGATGGCTCGTCTGGCTGAATGGCTGGTGCCGGCTGGCCGTCTTCGGCTTGTTCGGGGCCAGGGTCGACGGCGAGGGAGGAGGTGACCCCTGGCTCTGGAGTCTGGTCGGCCGCGGGCACAGCAGCTTCGACCGTGGGGGTGGCGGCCCCCGGGGCGTCGGCGGTCGTAGTGCTTTGACCCCCACTGCCAGATCGCCCGTCATCGTCGTTGTTTCCCCCGCAGGCACTGGCCAGCAGGCCAACGGCAGCGATTACCGCCAGCAGCCTCAGTCCGAGGCTCACGACTGCTTTCGCAACGGTCGGATCAAGCCCTCCTGCACGACCGAGGCCACCAGCTCACCGGTGCGGTTCCACGCCGTGCCCCACGCTAGGCCCCGAGCGTTGGACGCCGAGTTGGACACCTGATCCAAGAAGATCCAGTCGTCCATGCGCAGCGGTCGGTGGAACCACATGGCGTGGTCCAGGCTGGCTGCCTGAATGTCGATCTCGTTGCCCCGCACCGGCAGGGCCTTGGTGGCGGTGTCCAGAACCGTCATGTCGCTGGCGTAGGTGAACATGCAGGTGTGCAGCACCGGATTCTCGGGCAACGTGCCGGTAGCCCGCAGCCACACCTGCAAGCGGGGCTCACGGTTCTGGCCTCGCTCTGCGGGTGAGCCGGTCACGTAGCGCAGCTCAATGGGGCGGATCATCCGTCCTTGGTCGTCAACCGGAAAACCGTCCCACACAAACGGCTCCAGTTCTTCGGGGTCGGGAATCCCCGTGGGCAAGTCGGTCTGGTGCTCGAAGCCCTCTTCTTGCTTGTGAAACGAGGCCGACATGGCGAAGATGGGCTGGCCGTGCTGGATGGCGGTCACCCGCCGGGTGGCGAACGAGCGGCCGTCGCGCACCCGCTCCACCAGATACACCAGGGGGGCCGATACGTCGCCGGGGCGGATGAAGTAGGCCTGGAGGCTGTGGACCGAGCGGTTCTCCACCGTGCGGGTGGCGGCCACCAACGCCTGGCCGGCCACCTGACCGCCGAACACCCGCTGGCGATCCTCTTGGGGGCTGACCCCCCGGAAGATGTCCTCTTCGATGGGCTCCAGATCCAGCAGCTCGATCAGCGCATCTACCTCAGCCTGCATGACCGATTGATCCTACCGTTTGCCCCAACGATTCCCTGTTGCCCAATCGCCGGTTCCCTCCTGCTGTGCTCCCGCTGTGGCCTTGCCGTAGTCGATATTGCAGGGTGCTGGGGTACGCTTATTGCTCCCCATGTCGCTTCTTGTGTCCGCCCGCGCTCATGTCACCGACAACTGGCAGCGCCTGTTGCGCTACTGCGGCACGTCCGCGGTGGGGGTGGTTTTGGGCCAGACCATTCTGCGGGTGTGCTACGACCTGCTGGGCTGGTCGGGGCTGGTGTCCAACCTGGTGGCGTTCATCATTGCCAACATCCCCGTGTACTTCCTGTACCGGGGTTGGGTGTGGAGCAGCGATGGCCCTACCCAGTGGGGCCGAGTGGTGCTGCCCTTCTGGCTGGTCTCTCTGGCCGGGCTGGCCGTGTCTTCGCTGGCCGTGGGCTTGGTGGACGCCGCTACCGACAATGGCTGGTACATCACCGCGGCGTCGGTGGCCGCCTTCGGAACGGTGTGGCTGGTGAAGTACGCGGTGTGCGACCGATACCTGTTCGGCACTCTGCTGGAAAACAACGGCTCTTCCGAGCGGACCCCCGAATTGGCTGGCGATGGAACCCAGTCGACGGGCGTTCGCTGAGGCCGCCCGGGGGTTCATGCCTCCAAACGAGGGGCTGGCCCTGCACTACGCGGCCTGCAATTTGGACGTGGCTGGGCCGCTGCTCGAGGTGGGCAGCTACTGCGGCAAGTCGTCGGTGTATCTGGGCGACGCTGCCCAAGCCCAAGGCCGGGTGCTGTTCGCCCTCGACCACCACCGGGGATCAGAGGAGAACCAGCCCGGCTGGGAGTGGCACGAGCCCGACCTCGTCGATCCCGAAGTAGGCCTGATCGACACCCTGCCCCACTTCCGCCGCACGATCCACCAGGCCGGGTTGGAGCAGAACGTGGTGGCGTTGGTGGGCGACTCGGTGGCCATCGCCCAGAACTGGTCCACCCCGCTGGCCTTTCTGTTCATCGACGGTGGCCACGGCACCGAGCCGGCTCACGCCGACTATGAGAACTGGGTGCCCCACGTGGCTATCGGGGGCCGCCTCGCCATCCACGACGTGTTCCCCGACCCCGCCGACGGCGGCCGTCCGCCCTATGAGATCTACTGCCGGGCTATGGAATCCGGTGCCTTCGCCGAGTCGCCCGCCACCGGCTCCCTGCGAGTCCTCACCCGCCACGCCTCCGGCATCTGATAAGGCACGCCACTAGCTTCTGAGGCGTGAACAACGACCAGAAGTTGGCAACCGGCGAAGTGTGGCGAGAGTTCTGCCATCGACTGAAGGCCGCGGGCGACCGTCTGCTGGAAGACGACTTTCCTTCGGGGGCGGCTGATCGGGCCGAGGGCTACCGGCATCTAGGCCGACTGCTGATGCAGGGGTGGATAGAGCAGGTGGAATTTGCCGATCGGGAGTTTCCGGTGATGTACCGCCACAACGACGACGTCATGCGCTGGGGTGGTCCTAACGTGGACAACACCTACTGGCGGGCCCACGTGAGCGCTGAACACACCTATCGGGTAAGCGGATGGCTGCCGCCGGGGGCGATGTTTGTGATCCAAAGCGCCCACGGGGAGATGCACCAGAACCGTTTGGGCATCACCGCTGAGCGCTCCAGCGACGACTTCGCCGTCGAGCCCGACGGCAGCTTCACGTTCATCGCCAGCGCCACTGCCCACGACGGCAACTGGCTGCCCATCGATGAGCACACCGACCACATCTCGGTGCGGGAATACAACGTGGACTGGGGCGTCGACCAGCCGGGACGGTTCTCCATCGAGCGGGTGGGCAGCGAAGGCGAGACCCCTGCGCTCCTTGATCCTAGTGATCTGGCCGAAGGGCTGGACCGGGCCATGGCCTGGGCCGAGGACGCTTTGGTGTTTTGGAATCAATGGATGGAGCGCAGCCGCCGGGCTGCGCCGCCCAACGTGTTCTACGGCCCCCGTTCGGTGCCCGGCGGGGCTGACGCCATTGGCTACGGCGGTTGCTCCTATGAGCTGGGGCCCGACGAGGCTCTGGTGGTGACCTGCGAAGTGCCCGAAGCCCAGTACTGGTCGTTCATGCTCTACAGCTACGCCTGGTTCGAGTCACTCGACTTCGCCAACCGCACCGTAAGCCTCAACAACGCGCAGATCGCCACCGACCCTGACGGCCGCTTCCGGATCGTGGTCGCCCACGACGACCCCGGGGTGCAGAACTGGCTCGACACCGAAGGCCGCCCCGAAGCCCTTATCACCTTCCGCTGGGTGCTGAGCACCACCATGCCCACCCCCGAGGGCATCGTGGTCCCCTTCGCTGAAATCGACAATCACCTCCCCGAGTTCGTCACCCGCCTCACCCCCGACCAGCGGGCCGCCCAAATCGCACTACGTCGCCAATCCCGGGCCCACCGCTTCCGCTGCTAATTATCCAATCGGGCCTGTTTCAGAGCAGCTCGGACCGATTGCTCAACCGCGTCGGCGACGACGTCGGGATTCTCGTGCTCCCAGAAGCGCAGGACAGTCCAGCCGGCTTCGGCGAGATGGGCATCGGTGTCTTGGTCGCGGGCGACGTTGCCAGTGATCTTGTTCGACCAGTATTCGGGGTTGGTGGAGGGCTGGGTGTGGTGCTCAGGGCAGCCATGCCAGTAGCAGCCGTCCACAAACACCGCGATCTTGGCTTTGCGGAACACAAGATCGGCCGTTCGGCGCAGCTCCGGTAGCGGACGAGTGGCCACCCGATATCGCAACCCCCGACGATGCACCGCCGAGCGAACCGCCAGCTCGGGCTTGGTGTCGCGGCTGCGGTTGCCCTGCATCGACTTCCGAGTGGCCTCCGACGACGCCCAAGACTCCTCCGGCAGACCGCTCATATGCCGATGGTATTGCAGTTGCCGTCTATCGTGGTCTCCATGTCGATCCAAAGAAGCAGGAAAGTTCTGGCACTTGTCGGAGTGCTTTGCTTGATGGTCGCAGCGTGCGGGAATGACGACAGTGGTGGGACCTATGAAGCCGACCGGGTTGGTGGTATGGCCATGGCAGATCTCATCAATCCCGATGGTGCCACCGTAGGTGCTGCCTCCTTCCATCAAGGACCGACCGGAGTATTGGTGACACTTTCGGTAGAAGGCCTCATCCCCGGTGCTCACGGCATCCACCTGCACGCGGTTGGAGCGTGTTCGCCTGACTTCACGGCGGCGGGCGGCCACCTCACCGCTACAGACAACGCGGTACACGGTTTGAAGAACCCTGAGCGAACCGTGGACAACCACGACAATGGCGACCTCCCCAATCTGTACGCGGCGGCTGATGGCATTGCCCAAGCCGAGTACTTCACCTCACTGGTCACCATCTTCGGCGGCTCGATGCCCGCACTCCTTGACGCCGACGGCGCCACGTTGGTCATCCACGAGAACCCCGACGACCACGTCACCCAGCCCATCGGCGGTGCCGGAGGCCGCGTAGCCTGCGGCATAATCCGCTAAGCCATCCCGCCTCCGCCCAGAGGCCTCCAAGTCCCCGAGTTCAGGCCTGAGGCCGCTAGCGACACCGAGACCTTCATCATGTTGATCCGCGAAAGTGTCACTGGCCACGGCTATCGTCCAATGAAGCGCCAATATCTGGCGTGCAGCGCTTATCCGTCCTGATCAGGGCATTGATCCCATGAAGAGCAACACAAAAGGATGTGACGGCAGCACTCTGTGGAGCAGGGAGCAGTTGGTCGTGGCTGAGAAAAACGGCTCAATTGGCCTACAGATAGCGTCATCCAGGGGCCATAAGCTGTCCGCGGCGGAGTTCTTTGCGGGGATCGGGCTGGTAAGGGCTGGTTTGGAGCGTGTTGGCATCGACGTGGTGTGGGCGAATGACATCGAACCGGTCAAACATGCGGTGCACGCGTCCAACTTTGATTCTGCGCACTATGTCTTGGGGGACATTCGGGGTGTGCAGGGGTGCTCGGTGCCCAGCGTTGACATCGCGACGGCGAGCTTCCCATGTGTGGATCTGTCGCTAGCGGGGAATCGGAAAGGGTTGAAAGGGGAGCAGTCGGGGCTGTTCTTTGAGTTCTCCCGAGTCCTGAGGGAGATGGCGGAGCGAACCCCGCCCGTGGTGATGATCGAGAACGTGTCCTCGTTCGTGTCTTCCAGAGGAGGCGAAGATCTCCGGGTGTCGATTGCTGAGCTGAACAAGTTGGGCTACGTCTGTGATGTGCTCACGGTGGACGCAAGCTGGTTTGTTCCCCAGTCGAGGCCCCGCCTCTTCATCATCGGCACTCTCGAACCACTTGGAGGTGCGGCTTCAGGGGTAGCTGGACCCGTGCGCTCTGAGTCGGTGGCCGCGTTCGTGGGGGCCAATCAAGACCTGATGCTTCAGGAGCTATTGCTCCCTACTCCCTCGCAGGATGGTCGCCGGCTTTGCAACGTGGTGGAGCGTCTCGAAGCAGAGGACGAACGTTGGTGGGATGGCGAACGGTTTGGGAAGTTCATGGGATCACTTTCTTCTCTCAATCAAGATCGCTTGGCCGTACTGAAGCAAGACAGGGTCACCCAATGGCGCACTGCCTACCGACGTACCCGCAATGGAGCACCTGTGTGGGAGATTCGCTCAGACGATATTTCCGGTTGTCTCCGCACGGCACGAGGCGGTTCTTCGCGGCAGGCAGTCGTCGAGGTCTCTCCTAGTGGGGTGCGGGCACGATGGATGACGCCGCGCGAATACGCCCGCCTTCAGGGAGTTCCTGATGAGTTCGACTATTCCGCAGTCACCGATGCTCAGGCGCTATTCGGCTTCGGTGATGCAGTATGTGTGCCAGTGATTGAATGGCTTGCTGAACATGCGCTGGTGCCTGCTGCTATGGCGATGGGTAGTCGAGTAGCCGCAAGGGCTGCTGTGTGAACCCTGAGAGTATTGCCGACGTGCTCGATGCCAACATCGACCAGTGGTACGAGGCTCAACGCAACGAAGGCACAGTCAACCGCAACGTGATGGCAGTTGGGCTCATCATGTGCGAGCACATGAGCACCCACTTCCCTCTCGATGAAGACGAGTGGTTCACCGGTTCTCAAGTCAGCCTTCTCGGCGGTACTCGAATCAAGAACATTCTTGCTCGGCACGGGGAGGATCGTCCTTTTGCCAGTGAGGGAGGTCGCACGAGCCGCGGGAGCCAAGACCTCGCCCGCTCGTTCCAGGATGTGGTCAACGGCTCATCGGCTGCGGGCGAATTCGAAGACCTGGACGAGGACGAAAAGCTCTCTGTCATCAATCTCCTTCAGGCGAAGATGGTAGGGCGTATTCGGGCCGACTTCTACGATCGCCAGCGCCTGCCACTGGAGATCGACTTCAACAAGCAGACTCGTCACACGGTCGACGGACTGCTAGCCGCCGCCAGAGAAAAAGGCGGCAACACGGTAGGGGCGGTGGCACAGCATCTCGTGGGAGCGACATTGGAGATCAGACACTCTGGTCTTGCCATCGAGAACCAGAGCTACACGACTGCCGACCAGCAGACAGGCCGAGCGGGGGATTTCATGGTCAACGACACTGCGATCCATGTGACCGTGGGCCCAACTGAGGCGTTAGTTGCCAAATGCCAAGTCAATATCGAACAGGGCTTCCGGCCCATGATCCTGACGCTTGAAGACAGGATAGGAACGGCCCGATCTCTCGCTGACTACATCGGAATCGAAGATCGCATCGCGGTTCGCGGTGTTGAGGAGTTCGTGGCCGGCAATATCGATGAGATTGCCAGATACTCAGAACCAGAGACCCGCCGGGTGCTCCGCCAGCTCTTCGACACCTACAATTCGCGGGTGGCAGCAGTGGAACCGGATCCCTCACTGCTAGTAGAGGTACCTGAGAATCTGACCCAGACCTGACGGTCGGCCACCGGGATGCGTTAGCCGATGGTGATGAGTTCGGGGAGGGTGCGGTGGTTGGAGAACAGGGCGGAGGCGGGGGAGGCGCCGGACAGGGCGTCGGCGGCCAGGATGACGGCGGCCGCGGTGTATGAGGTGCGCTCGTCGGCCGGGAAGTGAATCCGCTCAGGGTGGGCCATGCCGGTGAAATAGGAGCCGTCGTCGGCCCGCAGCTCCTGAACCCATTCGAACATCTCGGTGGCGACGTCCCGTCGGCCCACGCCCAAATGGGCGATGAGGCACTCGCAGGTCTCCGCCGCGGTTACCCAGGGCCGGTCGGACACGCAGCGCACTCCCAAGCCGTCCATCACGAATTGATCGAATTGGGAAGCCAGCCGGGCCCGGCCTTCTTGTCCGGTGACCACGCCCGACAACACCGGGTAGTACCAGTCCATGGCCCAGCGGCCTTTGGGGGCGAAGGCATCGGGCTGGGTGCGGATCACATCGGCCAGCCGAGCGGCGCTCAATTCCCAGTCGGGCCGCTCGTGGCCCAGCTCCTCGCCGGTGGCGATGGCCGCTCGCAGGCTGTGGCAGATACTTGACGACCCGGTGAGTAGGGCGAACGACCACGGCGTGCCGTCGGCGTGGCGGGCCCAGCGGATCTCCCCTCGGGGAAGCTGCAAGTCGAGCACAAAGTCCACCGCTCGCTCCACCACAGGCCACATCGACTCTAAGAAGCTCCGGTCGCCGGTACACAGGTAGTGGTGCCACACTCCGGTGGCCACGTAGGCGACGCAGTTGGCATCGAGCTTGTCTTGCTCCACGCCGTTGGCCACGTAGTACTGGTGCCAGGCGCCATCGGGCCGTTGATGGTCTGACAACCACTGGTAGGCCCGCTCGGCTTCGGCCCGACGGCCCATCACGGTGAGGGCCATGGCCGCTTCCACGTGGTTCCACGGGTCTGCGTGGCCGCCGGGGAACCAGGGGATCATGCCGTTGGGCAGCTGCCAGTCGGCGATGCTGTCGGCGGTTTGCGCTAATTCGGATGCCGACAAGACGCCGGCCACGCGAGGCCCGTCGGAATCGCTGCCTCCGGGGGTGGGGGAGTCAGCATCGGCAAGCTCGGTCTCCCTGTGGTTGTGGGATTCAGACGGCGACAAGCTCGGTCTCCCTTGGACTCTGTGATCCTGGCTTCCGGCTATAAAGAACCAGGCTCTTGCCCAGCACTGGACTCAGGACCCGTTCGGCTATTCGGGTGATTCTTGGTTGGCGAACAATATCCCATTCCAAGAGCCGGCGATAAGCCGCCACCAGCCGATGGTCGTCGCGGTTGGGGCCGACGGCGCACCGCAACCACCAATAGGGGCTGTGCAGCGCGTGGGCGTGGTGGCCTGAGTAGGGGGCCAGGCCGGCCCGCCGGAGTCGGCGCCGGAGTTCGCTGCGCCGGTAGATCCGCACATGGCCGCCCACCGCCTTGGGGGCGTGGTACTCATCCGACAGCGCCCAGCACACCCTTTCGGGGAACCAGGTAGGAACCGTTACCGCCAGCACACCTCCAGGGCGCAGAATGCGGGTCAGCTCGGCCAGCGCTTGATCGTCGGAGTCAACGTGCTCCAGTACCTCAGAGGCGATGACCCGGTCGAACGACCGGTCGGGGAACGGCAGGCGGGTGGCATCGCCCTGCGCTGCCTGGCAGGTTCCCTGATATTGCTCGCCAGTATCCGACATGGCCGCGAACGTGGCCCGAACTTCGGCCAACTCGGCCGACGCCAGATCGCAGGCCACTACATGGGCGCCCCGTCGGGCGGCCTCATAGGCATGGCGCCCAAAGCCGCATCCCAAATCGAGCAGCCTTTCGCCCGGCTTCAAACCCAAGCGGTTGTAGTCAACGGTCAACATGATCGGACTGGAAGTCGCCGAGAGGTTCGTGCCTATCGGTTGGGCCGCCACTCGTCGAGCAGCGCCCGGTAGTGCTCCACCGTCTGCTCGGCGGTGTGGCGCCAGCTCCACCGGCTAATCACCCGTTCCCGACCCGCCGCTCCGATGCGGGCGGCCATTTCGGGATCATCCAGCACTCTGCTCAGCGCCGCGGCCAGTGCCTCGCTGTCGCCGGGCGGCACCGACACGCAGGTTTGGCCGTCGGGGCCGGCCACTTCGGGCAACGCCCCTCCCGTGGTGGCCACTAGCGGTGTGCCGCTGCACATGGCCTCGATGGCCGGCAGGGAGAACCCTTCGTACAGAGATGGCACTACCGCCACCGAGCTCGTGGCGTACAGCTCCACGATGCGCTCGTCGGGCACCCCGGAGATGAACTCCACCATCTGGCTCAGGCCCAGGTTGTGGATTGCTTCGGCCGAGGTGCCCCCCTCACGGGGTTTGCCGATGACGATGAGGCGCACGTCGCGCTCGGTACGCAGCTTGGCCACTGCTTCCAACAGGTAGCGCAGGCCCTTCATGGGCACATCCGCGCTGGCGGTAGTGATGATCTGCTGTGGATTGCGGTCCACGCCGGGCAGCGGGCGGAACTGCTCGGGGTCCACCCCCACCGGAACCACGTGCATCAGGTGGCGGGGCACCTTCTGGTCCCGAGCGATGTCGTCGCGCGACGACTCCGACACGGTGATGATGCGCCGCAGGCGCCGGGCCACCTGGGCCTGCATCCGAGTGAAGGAATACCAGCGCCGCTTGCCCAGCCGCTCTATCGGGCTTCGGGCATGCTCGAGTTCCAGTTGGCGGTCGACGGTGATGGGATGGTGGATGGTGCCCAGCACCGGTAAGCCATCCCGTTCCATGGCCAGCAGCCCGTAGCCCAGCGACTGGTTGTCGTGTACCAGGTCGAAATCCCCCACTCGGGAGCGCAGCATCTGCCACGCCCGGATAGAGAAGGCCAGCGGCTCCGAGAAGGCACCGGTCATGAACGAGCCCACCTCGGCGGCATCGGCCCACGATTTGATCTCCCAGAATCCCGGCATCCGCCCCGGATAGGCGTCGTTGAAGATGTCCAGGCTGGGGAGCTCGTGCAGCGGCACCCGCTCATCGAGCACCGGGTAGGGCTGTCCGCTCAGCACCTCCACGTGGTGACCGAGGTCGGTCAACGCCTTGCTCAGATGGTGGACATACACTCCCTGCCCACCGCAGTGGGGCTTGCCCCGGTACGACAAAAGGGCGATTTTGAGCGGTTTATCCGCCGAGACCATAGCCCCACAAGGCTTTCGGAATTCGGGGGGTTTGGCAAATGCTCGGTGGTCTTGCCCAGTGACTATCTTGGCGCCGTGCGAGCGTTAGTGCAGCGAGCCACCGAGGCCCGGGTTCGAGTGGACGGCGAAGTCATCGGAGAGATCGGCCCCGGATTGTGCTGTCTGGTGGGCGTGACCCACGACGACAATGCCGACACGGTCAAGAAGATGGCCGGAAAGCTGTGGAACCTGCGCATTTTCACCGACGAGAACGGGCACATGAACCTCTCGGTGGCCGACACCAGCGGTGAGCTGTTGGTGGTGAGCCAGTTCACCCTCTACGGCGACATCAGCCGCGGCCGCCGTCCCTCATTCCTGGGCGCGGCCGCCCCCGACCAAGCTGCCGCCCTGATCGACGACCTAGTAGCCGAACTCCGCACCCTCGGCGCCACCGTCGCCACCGGTTCCTTCGGCGCCATGATGGCCGTCGAGCTCACCAACGACGGCCCCGTCACCCTGATGGTGGAAATCTGATCAGCTGACATGGCGCGGGTTCGCGTATGCCTTGTCAGCCGCTAGCTACGTGCCCTTCTGAGCACAAGGGTCCGTGTTGAGATGACCAATGTGGGGTTGACCTGGGGGTTTCGGGGGAATGTGTCACTGGGGGCCGGTATTATTTCGTTTATGGAATTGACTTTGGATCCCAGTGCAGACGGCTCTAACGCCGGCGTTGCTGGGGGTTTCGGGTTCCCGGATTATTCCGAGGCCGGTGCTTCGGAACTGTTGGGCTTGATGGGCGAGGCTGATCTGCTGCGTCGCCAGGCGGAGGGCTACCTGGTCGGGCTGGTCGTGCGCTATGGCGAGCTTGAGGGGCCGGGCGCAGCGGCGACGGTGTGCCACCAATTCGGCATCAGCGCCTACCGGGCCCGCCGGCTGGCCAAGACTGCCGAGAGCCTCATAGCCATGCCGCAGATTCTCGGCGCAGTCCAAGACGGTCACCTCTCCGCCGACCAGGGCGGGATGGTCGCAGAATCTCACAAGCGGGCACCAATGAGCGCACAAGACCAGCAGGAGTTGCTGGATCTGGGCGGCTGGCAAGGCCACGATGAGTTCAAGAAGTCAGTTGCCGCCCGCGAGGACCAGCGTCGTGCCGATGACGGGATGGGACGGGTCGAGCGCCAAAAGGCCCGGCGCTCCTTCAAGGTGTTCGACGGCAGCGGCGGCATGGTCGTGCTGCATGCCGAACTGGACCAGGTGGCTGGCGATCGGGTCAAGAGCGCCGTTTCGGCTCTGAGCACCAAGATGCTCGCTGACGACATCGCCTACGATCCGGTCCGCACCTTCGAGCAGCGCAACGCCGATGCGCTGGTCGCGCTCATCACCCAACAGCCCGCCGAGACCGCCAACGCCGTAGCGGAAGGCACATCCGGCTGCGGCACCCCAAAAATGGCGGCGGTGGGTGCGCAGGATTGCGGTATCAAGCCGCAAAAGACTGTGCTGGTGGTGTCCGCCGACTACGACGCCATCGAGGGCCAGCTCCGAAACGCCGGGCTGATCGACGGTACGCCCATCGAGCTCGGCGAGCTCCGCCGCCTCGCCTGCGACGCGCAGTTCGTGCCGATGATCTTCGCAGCCGACGGGCAGCCCCTCTATGTGGGAAGAGCCCAAAGAGCCCCCACCAAAGCCCAAAAGCTGGCCCTGTACCGCCGAGACCGCGGCTGTGTGGGCTGTGGCATCAGGCCCCAGGCCTGCGACGCCCACCACATCCAACCGTGGGATTACAACGGGTCCACCGATGTAACCAACCTGGTGCTGTTGTGCCCCCGCTGCCACGACAAGGTCCACAAACACGGCCACATCGTCGAACTCGACTCCGAAACTGGTCGGCATCGTCTGCTGCCCCCACCCCGGCCCAGCCCCACAGCC
>VYEX01000005.1 GCA_009842675.1 Acidimicrobiia bacterium
GATTGGGAGGTGGCCGGGGGAGTGGTGCTGCGCGGGGATCAGTTGCTTTTGGTGCGCAACCGGCGCCGAAACGACTCGGTGGAATGGAGCACGCCCGGCGGGGTGGTCGATCCGGGTGAGACCATGCTGGAGGCGCTGGGCCGGGAGGTGCAGGAGGAGACCGGGATCCAGGTTCATCTCTGGGAAGGCCCGCTGTATGAGATAACCGTGGATTTCACCGACCTCGGTTGGCGGCTTCGGGTGGAGACCCACCTGGCGGTGGATTGGAACGGCGAGATCGTGCTGGAAGACCCCGACGGCATCGTGGAGCACGCCGACTTCTACCACCCCGACGAGTGCGAGGTCCGCTTGGTCCAGAGCCCTCGCTGGGTACGGGAGCCGCTGATGGAGTGGTGTCGCCGGCGCCCCGACCAGAAGCTGACCTACCGCTATCAGGTGACTGGCACCGAGATCGACGGCCTAGCGGTCACCAGGCTGTAGTCGCAGCAATGGGGAACTCGAGCGGCGCCGGTGGGAATGCCCGTTCGGGGTCCATCTTGCACGTGGACATGGATGCCTTCTTCGTGTCAGTGGAACAGCTTCGCCGCCCCGAATTGCGAGGTCTGCCGCTGGCGGTGGGCGGTCCGGGCACCCGGGGGGTGGTGGCGTCTGCCTCCTACGAAGCCCGGTCCTTCGGGGTGCATTCAGCCATGCCGGCGGTTCAAGCCCGCCGCCTGTGTCCAGAGATTGTGTTCTTGCCCGGCGACCACGAGCTGTACTCCGAAGTGAGCGACCGCATCATGGTCATTTTGCGGTCGTTCACACCTCTGGTGGAGCCCTTGTCGGTGGACGAGGCGTTCTTGGACGTGTCTGGCGCCCATGACTCACCGGTGGCAATCGGCCATTTGATCAGACGTCAGGTCCGCGATGACGAGGGCATCAATTGCGCGGTAGGGGTGGCCGCGGTCAAGTTCTTGGCCAAGCTGGGGTCCAAGCTGGCCAAACCTGAGCCCACACCCCAAGGGCCCACAGGCGGCGTTGGGGTGTTTGAGGTGCCGGTCGGCGAGGAACGGGCGTTCTTGGCCCCCCGCCCGGTGAGCGACATCTGGGGAGTGGGTCCGGCCACGCTGGCCCATCTCAGCCGCATCGGAATATCCACCATTGGAGAGTTGGCCGAATATCCCCTCGACCGGCTGGCCGCGGTCGTCGGCAACGCTCACAGCCGGCATCTTCACGATCTGGCCAACGCAGTCGACCCCCGACCGGTTGTTCCCAACACGGCGCCCAAGTCAATGAGCCGGGAACAGACGTTTTCCCGCGATCTGCACACCCACGAGGACCTTGGCGCGGCGATAGTGGCTCTGAGCGACTCAGTGGCATCCCGCCTTCGGGCCGCCGAATTGGCGGGACGTACGGTCACCCTCAAGATCCGCTTCGGGGACTTCAACACCATCACCCGGTCTCACACGCTGGCCAGCCCGGTTGACTCCGGAGTGGTGCTGGCCCGGGAGGCCAAGCGGCTGCTGGAAGCGGTGGATGTCGCCTCCGGCGTGCGCCTCATTGGGGTGGGGGTGTCGGAGTTGGAGGATCCCGGTCAACGCCAGTTGTCCCTGGAGGACGCCAGTGCCCCGTCCTGGCACGACGTCGACCGGGCCGTTGACCGCATCAGGGGACGCTTCGGCACCGAGGCCATTCAAACCGGAGGAACTGCCGACGAGCGTCCCAGGGGCGTCGGTTGGACCCGCCCAAATTGAGTGACTGGGGCGGTGCATCGCTGGTCGCTGGCATTGTCTGACAGGTCGGCCTGTGAGACACTTAGACAGTGCCACTTTCCGAGGACGAGCAACGCATCCTTAGCGAAATAGAGGAACGGCTCTATGAAACCGACCCTGCGCTGGCACGCGAGGTCGGCCGAACCACGGTGTTCACCCACCCTGCCCGCAATCTCCGCCTCGCGATTCTGGGCTGCATTGTCGGGTTGATATTCATGATCGTGACCCTTTCCACTTCGTATTGGCTCTCATTCCTGGGCTTTTTGGTCATGCTGGCCGCCTCGCTGTGGGGGTGGAGCAATCTGCGCCAATTGGGGCGATTCGGCCTTCAGCAGATAAGCAACAGCATCAACCGAGGCGACGTGAGCACCTTTCTACGGTCGCCTGGCCGCCGCATTCTCAACCGCTTGCGCCGCGGCGACGCCGAGCGCCCCTGAACACCCGCTCTCAACTGCGGTCAGGGGCCAATAGTCCAGCTGGGCCTGCGCCGTGGCCGACGCCGTGAACTCAAGAGCGGCCGAGGATTGAATGCTGCGGCGAGTCTCTGCCACCACCTCACCCTGAAGTTGACCTCGGAGCGCACCGACAGCGACCAGGTCCGGGCCAGCCACTGATTGTGGTCGGTGGGCTCCGATGGGGCGAAACTCGCGGCTGCGGCCAACTCGCCCAGTTGCCGTAAGTCGGGGCTGTGAAGCGGGACTTGCTCAATGGTCCGGCGGGCGAATTCGGAATAGGTCTCGTCGGGCCGGGGGTTCATGTTGATGAGCGCCAACGCCTCCACGGTCTCGGTCCACATCAGCCTGATCTTTCCCCGGTTCCCGGTGATCTTCAGGAATCGCCGCCGGCTTTGGAACTTGCGGAGCCAGGGAATTAGCAAGATCAGCACGACGGCCAGCGAGGGGGCCAGAATGGCAATCCACGTCTTCCAGGTGAAGCCGCCCCGGTCGCCGGAGGACTCGGCCCGCGTGTCGCCGAACTCCGGTAAGTCAGGGGGGAACAGGCTCTCGAAATCGGTCGAAGGCTCTAGAGGACCGAAGGGTTCGGGGGCCGGTTCTTCGTCGAGGCCTTGCAGATCGGGGCCGCTGACCGCTTGGGCCTCGGCCAAACCGGTGTAGTTCTGGGCGCCGGGGGCGCCCCGGCCCGGCGTGGGCTCGAAGGCCACCCACCCTGCGCCGGCCAAGTACACCTCGGGCCAGGCATGGGCGTGTTTCCCCTGAACCAGGTAGAGGTTGGGATCGGCCGGATCGGCCTCTCCCACGGTGAAGCCCACCGCGACCCTGGCTGGCAGGCCCACCGAACGGGCCATGGCCGCGAAGGTACCGGCGAACTGCTCGCAATAGCCCCTTCGGGTGCTCAGGAACTCTTCGATCCGGTTCCCAGAATGGCCGGGGGCCACTCTTGCGTCGTACACGAAGCCCCCACTGCGGAAGAAGCTCTGAAGGGCCAAAGCCTGCTCGTAGCCCGATCCGGCTCCGTCGGTCAGCTGGGCGGCCAGTTCCCGAACCCGGGGGCTGAAATCCGAAGGCAGCGATGTAAATGATTCCACTGATGATTCCAAATCAGTTTGAAGGGGGATGGCTTTGAGGGCCTCGGGATCGAATCGAGGCAGGGCTGAGGTGACGGTATAGGTGAGGTCGTTGGAGTTGGCCAGGGAGCGACCTACGATGAGCGTCGAGGACAAGGGTTCATAGCTGATGTCCCCACTGCCAACCTC
The DNA here is from genome assembly GCA_009842675.1 of Acidimicrobiia bacterium. Classification (GTDB taxonomy): domain Bacteria; phylum Actinomycetota; class Acidimicrobiia; order Acidimicrobiales; family Bin134; genus Poriferisocius. The sequence continues at coordinate 3,466 of VYEX01000005.1, forward strand.
ACTAGTGGCCGAGACCATCGACCGGGGTTCGAAAGCCGCGGGCAGCCAAACCGCGCCGAGTTGTTCGATGCTGAACTCCTGAACTGACTCCTGCACGCTGGAACCCGACTGGAACAGTGATGGCAACTGCGTCGGGCGAGCGGCGTAGTCGGCCCGAGAGGTCCAAACTTGCCCGTCGAATTGGTCTAGGGCGGTGAGGCGCCAGTAGGACCGCTCCTCAGCTCTCACCTGGAACATGACCGTGTCGGCCTGGCTCACCAGTCGGCCCCTGATGTCCACCAGCGGGCTGAGCACCACCCGGCCCGAGCTTCGCCGGCCCCGCTCGACAGCCTCGCTCAAGTCGACCAGTGGGTCGTCGTTGCTGCCGAGAACCGGACCTGCGGCCAGCGCACCTGCCAATGCCACCGCAGCGACGGCGGCGCCACCGCCCAACAGTGCCCGGCGGCCGCTAGAAGCCCGGCCCTCGCCCCCCAGCCATGCCGCGCCTGCGGTGCGGCCCACCACACGGTGAATCGTGGCGAACAGCAGCAGGGCCGCGGTGAACAACCCGATGGTAAGAAAGCGGTGCTCATCGGTGCCCACCAGCCCGGTGAAGCCGATGGCGACAATCGGCAGCACCATGGGCTCGAACAGGGCCCGCATTCTCATCGCCATCCAGTCGTTGAAGAATGCCAGCAGCCAGACTGCCACCATGGCGCTCACGGTGAACCCGTCAACCGGCTCCACCGGCGGGCTGAGCTCACCGAAATTGGTCCAGGCTCGCTCCAGATCGTCGGCCAATGCCGATTGGGTGTCTGCGGCGGGCAGACCCCAATAGGCAGTGTCCCAATATCGAATCCAGGTGACCGCCAGGATCAGCCCGACAGCGCTGGACAAAGCCGAAACCAGCATTCCCCAGCCGATGCGGCGCACCACCAGGGCCAGCAGATGGCCCGCGGCCGCGGCAATGAACACGGGCAAGACCCAGCCGTCGCTCTCGAAGACTCGGATGAGGCTGAAGGCAGTGGCCGCCGTCAGGATCGGCCCAGTCACCTCCAATGCGGCCTCCCATCCATTGGCGGCTCGAGGGGCGGTCATGGACGGTGCCCAGCGGTACTAGGGGCGGTTGGGCCCTGGGTGGCCAAGGGCTCATCGCCGGTGGCCGTATGCGCTGACCACGAATCGGTGAATTCCATGGCCCCATCCACCATCAGCACGGTCGTCCCGGGGATGAACTGGCGGGGCAGCTGCCCCGGATGGGCCGGATCGAAACCAGCGAACAGCACCACTGTCTTGGAGCTGAATTGGGAGCCCAAGGGCATCAAGGAACCGGACTCGGTACCGTCGACGGCGGCGGCCAGTGCCACGATGAGTCCCCCGCCGTGCTCCCGTCCCAGCTGCTCCACTGCGCCGACCAGGCTGCCGATGTCCGGGCTGACCAGGGCCAAGTGCTCATAAATCTTGTACAGATGAGCGGAATCGGCACCAAAGCCGCTGTCGAAATCCGCGGTGGTGGTCAAGCGGATCTGGTCTCCCCGATTCTGGCTTGCCCGGCAGATGCTGGCCGCGGCCGACACCATGGCCTCGAAACGCTCCAAGCCAGCTTCGGTGTCCAACTGTGCGCTCCGGGTGTCAAGCAGAACGGTGGTGTGGGTGTGGGAGAACTCCTCGTATTGGCGCACGATCAACTCGTCGTGGTGGGCCGACGACCGCCAGTGGATGCGCCGGGGGTCGTCGCCCCTTTGAAACGGACGCAGGCCGTAGAGTTCCTCGCCGCTTTGGGCCATGGGGCTGCGCCGAACGGCGTCGAACGAACTACCCGGCAAGCGTGGGGGAGGCCCGATGGGGTACATCGCAGGGTAGACCAGCGCCTCTGCCTGACCGCCGAGCTGAAATCGTCGAGCTGACATGCCCAGCGGATCGGTCACTGTCAGCGCAAGCGGTCCCACTTTGACCCGACCCCGCTCCTCGGTGGGAAGCCGGTAGGCAACGGTCAGCCCCTCATCGGTCCGAACCGGAGCCACCAGCAGTTCGGGTGACTGAAAGGAGCTGGTTGAACGCCTGGTGGTGAAAGAGATGTCATCAGCCAGGCGCAGCACCGGGGTGCGAACCCGTCCGGGGTTGGCCATCTCCAGTCTCACCTGGCAGTCGTCGCCGACGTGTACTTCCTGGGGTTTGAGCGAGCGGGTGACCACTCGCAGCGGCTGGCGGACTTTGACGTACGCCACCGAGAGGGCTGCCACGGCCAGCCCGGCGACCCCCACCGCCAGCAATTCGTCCGAGCCGAATATCCAACCAGCTGCCACCAGCAACGCCGATCCGATTAGGAGCAGCCATCCTGAGGTGGTGAGCACGGTGAACGAGGAGCTATTCGACCGGCGCTGGAACCGAGCCCATGACCTCGTCCACGATCTGCGCAGGTGGCGTGCCCCGGGCCCGAGCCTGGGGATTCAGCAGCAGTCGGTGGGCCAGCACCGGCACGGCCAGCTGCTTCACGTCGTCGGGGAGCACGTAGTCGCGCCCTTGGGAAGCGGCCCGCACCCGGCTGGCCCGTTGCAGCGCGAGGGTGGCCCGGGTGGACATTCCCAATACGAGGCTGGGGTGGTTTCTGGTGGCGTTGGCGATCTGCACCAGGTAGCGCTTGATCCCCGGGGCGGTGAACACGGCGCTGGCGTGATCGGCCAGAGCATTGACGGCCTGCGAATCGAGCGCGGGACGAAGGGAGTCCAGTGGGTTTTCGGCTCCGTGGGCATCGAGGATGTCCAGCTCAGCTTGTTTCGAGGGATAGCCCACCTCGATCCGCATCAAAAAGCGGTCGAGCTGGCTCTCGGGCAGAGGGTAGGTGCCTTCGTGCTCCAGCGGGTTCTGGGTGGCGATCACCATGAACGGCCGGGGGAGGGCGTGGGTGGTTCCGTCGACGGTTACCTGCCGCTCGGCCATGGCCTCCAACAGCGCCGACTGCGTTTTCGGGGAAGCCCGGTTGATCTCGTCGGCCACCACGATGCCGGAAAACACCGGTCCAGGCTGGAAATCCAAGGTGTTGGCCGCACGGTTCCAGATGGTCGCTCCCACGACGTCGGACGGGAGCAGGTCGGGGGTGAACTGAATGCGGCCGAACTCAGCCTGCACGGTGATGGCCAGGGCCTTGGCCAGGCTGGTCTTGCCGACGCCGGGGGCATCTTCGATCAGCAGGTGCCCTTCGGCCAGCAGGCAAGTCACCGCCAAGTCAAGAACATCGGCCTTGCCCATGATGGCTCGGCCGATGTTGGCGGTGATGGATTGGAACTGCTCGGCGAACAGTCCTTCCTCCGGTTCTTGCAAAGCCATATCTTCGATTCTCTCAGGTGTTGTGAAGCTGCGGCCAACGGCTTGGCATGTCGACGAGCATCCCGTCGGAATTGGGGCCGTGGTCGCGCAGCGTTCCCCGGCGGCGGAAAGCGACGTGGTAGCGCTCAGGCTGCGACGTCCAGCACACGTCCGCCACCAAACCCGACTCGATGGCATCGTCGCAGTCCTCTAGCTCGCTGAGCCGTGCGCCTGAGAGCCAGGTGGTGCGTTGGAGAACCCATGCGGCCTCGGCCTCTTCGGGATCCAGAACCTGTTCGCACCAGCGGACGAAGCCGCCCCTGATCGCACGACCGGAAAACGGCTCAGGCGATTCGATCTCCAGGCGGGCGGCCATCCGCCAACGGAGCATTTCAACTCCGTCCCTTTTGATCCAAGCGTCAAATGGGGGTTCGTCCCAGTCGGGCACGGTGGCGTCGTACTGGCGGGTGCCGGATTCCCCTCGGGCGGCGTGAAGCACCCCGAGGACGGCCGCATCGTAGAGGTGAGTGCACTGTTGGCGGACATCGGTCCAGGCGAAGACCTCGGAAGCGGAGGTGGTCAGCGGGCAGCCAACCAGGAGTTGGAGTTGGTCGAGCGCCCCCTCGCACGGCTCCCAGGGCATCCGGGGTCCGGCTGCGTCCGCTCCGGTGATTCGCTGTCCGTCGTGGGTCAATGCGGCTTCGTAGTGGTGCATGTCGTCTTCGAGCCCCACAATCACCGTCTTGTCGTCGGGGGCAATCATGCGCAGCCGTCGGCGGAATGCTCCACTGCCATGGCGATTGCGGACCAACATGGGCTCAGATTCATGTTGGGGCATTGGTCGATGTTGGCATATCAGCGTCAGACGACCAGCTTTGTCGCCAGGGCAAGTACTGTCGGCTGATCGTGCCCGCCCCGACCTCTGCACTCCGCGCCCTGTCACATCGCTCGTTTCTGCTCTTCTTCATCGGGGTCTCCATCGCCACCACCGGGCAGTTCATGCAGTCGCTGGCCGTGCCCTTCTACATGAACGAGGTGACCGACTCGAATGCCTGGGTGGGAGCCTCGGCGTTCGCGGTGCTGATCCCCTCGCTGTTCATGACTCCGGTGGCTGGTATCTGGAGCGATCGGATCAGCCGCAAGGCCATCTTGTTCGGATCGTTCTTCACCCAGCTGGCTTGCTCGGTGGCGTTCTTGGTGCTCTACACTTCCGACCTCCTCACCCCGTGGCTGATCCTCGGGCTCCAAGTGGTGGTGGGGGTGGCGTCGGGATTTCAGTGGGCGCCTACCCAGGCAATGACCGCGCAGTTGGTGCCCCCCGAAGACCTTCTGCCGGCGGTGCGCTTCGTGTCGCTGTCGTTCACCGCCGGGCGGGCGCTGGGCCCGGCCCTGGCCGGGCTCACCTTGCTGTATTGGGGGCCAGGCCCGGCGTTTGCGGTGACCATTGTCGGCTTCGTCTTGGGTTTGGCCTTTATGGCCCCGATAAGGCTGCGGTATACGGAGCCGGTTGAGCAGGAGCCGTTCTTGTTGCAATTCCGCCACGGTCTGGAATACGTCAGGCGCCGTCCCGCCATGCGCTTGGCGATGGTCACCTCTTTCGTGGTGGCCTGCGTTGGAGCGGTTTTCGCATTCGCCCTCGTGGCCAGCGTGGCCGACGACGTGGTTTCGTTCGGCGATGCAAGCCTGGGCTGGCTCACCGCAACATTCGGATTCGGATCGCTGGTGGTGGGCTTGTATGTGACCCGCCACGGCGACCGCCATCTTCGTTCCCGGGTGGAGATGGCCGCCGTCGGGGTGTACGCCGTGGGGGTGCTGCTGGTCGGGTTCTCACCGTGGGTGGCGATCGGGCTGTTGGGTTACTTCGTGTTCGGGGCGGCTCACATGGCCCACGGGGTCACGATGAACAGCGCCCTGCAAGTGCAGGTTGACGAGCAATATCGAGGCCGGGTGATGTCGGTGTGGCTGATGTCGGTGCTGTCCGGGCTGCCGATCGGCTCGCTGATCGGCGGTTTCTTGGGCGATCTCGTGTCGATGCGATTCGTGCTGCTCCTCTACGGCGGGCTGCTGGCCGTGTTCTGGGCCATCACCGTGGTTCGATCCAACGGTTTCGCCAGCCTCGATCTCGGCTCCAACTGACCGGAAGGTTTGGGAGAAGACTCCACTAGTACCGTTGTAAGGGCTGCGGAGACAGCTGATATTGGGAGGCGAATCAATGAAGACACGGGCGGCGGTGTACCGGGAGCCGAATGCGCCGTTGGACATCGTGGAGCTGGACATCTGCAACCTGGCCCCCCAAGACGTGCTGGTGCGAATCACCCACAGCGGCATATGCCACAGCGACCTGCACGTCTACCACGGCAACCGCGATTGGGAAACCCCCATGATCCTCGGTCACGAAGGCGCCGGTGTGGTGGAGCATGTGGGGGAGGGCGTCACCGGGGTAAAGCCTGGCGACCGGGTGGTGCTGTCGCTGGTGGCCAGCTGCGGGCGTTGCCGTTCATGTGCTGCGGGCTTCGCCAACCGCTGCCAGGTGCTGCCCGCCTTTCCCATCGGCACCTACTACGACGGTGGCCACCGCTTCGAGCGGAACGGTGAGGTCCACCACTCGTTCTGCACGGTGGGATCATTTGCCGAGCACGCCGTGGTCCACTTCTCCAAAGCAGTGGCGGTGCCCGACGATGTGGGTTTGGACGTGGCCTGTTTGGTGGGCTGCGGGGTGCCCACCGGGGTGGGCTCGGCGGTCAACACCGCCAAGGTCCGCCGGGGGAGCACGTGCGTGGTCTACGGCTGCGGAGGGGTGGGCCTCAACGTGATCCAGGGTTGCCGCCTGATGGGCGCGGCCGAGATCGTGGCGGTGGACTTGCTGGCCGACAAGTTGGCCCTGGCCGAGAGATTCGGGGCCACCCATACCCTGAACGCGGCCAACGACGATCCGGTGGCCGCGGTGATGGAGATGACCGGGGGCCGAGGCGCCGACTATGCCTTCGAGGTGATCGGCACCGGGGCCACCTACATGAATGCCTGGAACTCAATCGGCATGGGCGGCTTAGCGGTGATGGTGGGGGGGCCGCCGCCGGGAACCCCGTTCCACGTCGACGCTAACGAGATCTACTTCGGCAAGGCGCTCACCGGCAGCATGTACGGCAACTCCTCGCCCGCTCGGGACTTCCCGTGGATCTTCGACCTCTACCGATCCGGCGAGCTCCTGCTGGACGAGCTAATAACCCAGCACCGCTCCCTCGAAGACGTCACCGCCGCTCTCGACGAATTGGACACCGGCGGCGTTGTCCGCACTGTTCTGGACATCGGTCAGGAGTGAGGGGTTAGATCAGCCCGGCGGATTATCGCCGGGCCATCAGACACAGCGCCCGGCGGATTATCGCCGGGCCATTAGGGAGAGCCAAATTCCTCAATCCAGCGGGTGTAGTCGTCGAGCACCGGCAGCACTTCGTCGGCTGAGCCGCCGTGGGGGAACCGCAGCACCACCTCGGTGATGCCGATGTCTCGGTAGTAGGCCAGCTTTCCGGGGTCGGGGTGGGTTCCGTAGGTGACCAGTTCCAATTCGTCGATGCTTCGCCCGGCTTCTGCCATGGTCTCGGCTAGGTCAGCCAGGGCGGCCCTTATCCCGGCCCCACCGATCGGCATCCAGCCGTCGCCGAACTCGGCGATGTGGGCAAACGTGGTGGGGCCAGGTGCGGCGCCGATAATGGTGCGGATGCGGGGCTGTTGAATGGGTTTGGGCCAGCACCACGAAGGTTCCATGTGAACGAATTCGCCGTGAAACTCGGCGACCTCCTGGCCCCACAGCGCCTGGGCGCACAGCATGTGCTCGCGTACTCGGGCGCGGCGGCGGGGCACGTCGATCCCGTGGTTTTCCATCTCCTCGTGATTCCAGCCGTAGCCCACGCCCAGCACCAAACGACCACCGCTCATCCAATCGAGGGTGGCGCACTGCTTGGCGAAGGCTATGGGGTCGTGTTGGGCGGGCAATGCGACCCCCACTCCCAGTCCCACGGTTGTGGTGGCCTGGGCGCAGGCCGCCAAGGCGATATAGGGGTCGAGCGTGCGCAAGTAGGTCTCGGGCAGAACCTCCTCGCCGGTGGGCGGCGGGGTGCGCCTGCTGGTCGGGATGTGGGTGTGCTCGGGCAGGTAGATGCAGGCGTAGCCTCGGGCTTCTGCCTCTTGGGCCAGACGCATAGGCGACATGGACCGGTCGGTGGTCTGCATCATCACGCCAAATCGCATGGACAAAGCGTATGCCTTTCGGGCTATCTCCCTGCTTGGCCGTGCCAATGTGTCCCTTGCCAGCACATACTCCTCTTGGGCTGCCTGTTTGACTGCTCGCGGCGGTACTCTCAGGGCAGTCTCATGAGACACCAACCCGAGATCAGGTTGATAGCCACCACCGAGGTACCCATGAATTGGGGTCGCTTCACCTGCCACGCCTTCGAATCGATGGACGATGGTGAGGAGCATGTGGCGTTCGCCCTCGGCGACATAGACAGTGCCGACGAGGTCTTGGTACGGGTACACAGCGAGTGCCTCACCGGCGATGTGTTCGGCTCGTGGCGCTGCGATTGCGGGGCACAACTGCACGCGGCCATGGATGCCATTGCCGACTGCGGCACTGGTGTATTGGTGTATCTGCGAGGCCATGAGGGCCGAGGTATCGGAATTGGCCACAAGGTCCAGGCCTACGCCCTTCAAGACAAGGGCCACGACACCGTGGACGCCAACCTGGAATTGGGCCTGCCGGTGGACGCTCGCACCTACGGCATCGGTGCCGCCATCCTGGCCGAGTTGGGTGTGAAGCGGGTCGCGCTGATGACCAACAACCCAACCAAGCACGACGGATTGGCCTCATTCGGCCTGGAGATAGCTCGCCGGATTCCCCTCGAAGTGGCCCCCCGAACCGAAAACGTGGACTACCTCCGCACCAAACAGCAGCGCCTCGGCCATCTGCTCGATTTGGTGTAGAGAAAATCAGCCCTCTGGTCTCGCAGTCGACAAAAGCGAGGCCGCCTCGCGATCGACAACCACGGAGACATCGGCGTGCAGTTGAACTGCGGAGGCCGGAGTCTCAACCGACACCGGTCCTTCGAGGGCATCACGGATCGGACGGGCCTTGTGTTTGCCAAGGGCGACGAGAAGGATCTTCTTCGCCTGCAAGATGGTTCCGATTCCCTGGGTAATCGCCAGGCTAGGGACGTCATCGATCGAGTCGAAGAACCGAGCATTGTCACTTCGCGTCTGCTCACAGAGCGCAACAACGCTTGATGGCTCGTCGAATGGAGTGCCCGGTTCGTTGAATGCGATGTGACCGTTGCTCCCGATGCCGAGAAGTTGGATGTCGATTCGAGCCTTGGTCACCAGTTGGTCGTAGCGCCAGGCCTCAGCCTCAAGGTCGGGTGCTCTCCCATCGGGCCCGAACACCGCGTCATCGCCCAGGTCGACATGATCGGCAAGACCCGTCCTGATCACGTTTCGGAAGGCCTGAGGGTGCCTGGGTTCAAGGCCGACGTACTCGTCAAGCAAGTAGACAGACGTTCCAGAGAAGCTGAGCGCGCCGGCTTGGTACCGATCAACCAGAGATCGATAGATGCCGACCATCGTGCTGCCGGTCGCCATACCGATGCGGGGCCGGAGTCTTGACCGGACGACGCCCTCTACGATGTCGGCTGCCTTTACGGCAGCCGCTGCGGCATCTTTGGCGATAAACACCTGCACGGACGGAATCCGATGCTTCAGCCGGTGCCGCGGGCCCCGGTGATGTATGACACAAGGTCGTCCTTGGTGACGTCGGCCACGTTGACTTCGGCGCACTTACGTCCTTGGTAGAGCACCACTGCTTGGTCGCACACTGCCAGCACCCGGTCCATGTTGTGGGTGATAAGCAGTACCGCTACTCCCTGGTCTCGCAGATTGACTATGAGGTCGAGAACCCGTTGGGTTTGCTCTACGCCGAGGGCGGCAGCAGGCTCATCGAGCAGCACAATCTGCTGGCCCCAGGCTACCGCCCGCCCAATGGCGACAGCCTGGCGCTGTCCGCCGGAGAGCGAGCCGACTGAACGCCTCAGCGACGGAATTCGGATGTCGAGGCGAGCCAGCGTGGAAGCACATTCCTGGCGCATGCGCCGTTTGTCGAGCAAGCCGATGCGGGCCCCCAGCCATCCCCCTCGGGTGTGCTCGCGGTTCAAGAAGAGGTTCTCGGCCACATCGAGCGGATCGATAACCGACAACGTCTGATGAACGGTCTCGATGCCCAGCTCTCGTGCGTGGCGTGAAGAGCTGATGCGGTGCTCTGTCCCCTGGACGAAGATGTGGCCCGCGTCGGGTTGGTAGAGGCCGGAGATGCATTTCACCAGGGTCGACTTCCCCGCCCCGTTGTCGCCCAACAAAGCGGTGACCCGACCGTGGTGCAATTCAATGGAAACGTCGTCAAGGGCTTGTACAGCCCGAAACGACTTCGAGATGCCAGAGGCGACCAACGCGGGGGCACTGCTCATGGTCTGCCCTCCCTGCTCATCGACTGCCATCCCCGCTCATCGGGAGCCCTTCCAGGCGACCGGATTGCCCAGCACGTCCCAGACGCCGGCCACCGATGGGTTGTCCGAGCGCACTCCAGCCACACCGACAACAAATGCCCTGGTCACGAAGGCTTGGATGCGAAAACCGAAGACGACAGTATCGCCCTCGCTGACGGTGCGACCCGGTTCAAGCCTCAATTTGGCGTAGTAGTCGATGGCGGCGGGTTCGGGCATGTCCACGGGCACGGGCTCAGTCACCGCCTCGCTGGGGTCGTGGGCAACGACGGCGGTGGTCTGGTAGTCCCCGAATACGGGGTCGATATAGAGACCCCCGCCAAAGCAGAACGGGATGCCCTGATGGATGTGGGCGATCTCGCTGACGTAGCAGACCGCAGGTTGTTCGGGCAGGTCGCCCACCGCATGCAGGGGAGTGGTTCCGGTGAGCCCATGCCCCGGCTCAACTTGCGTGGCCCCTGCCTCGGCGAGCTTCGACAGCACTGCTGTAGATGTTGTGCCCGGCGCGTTGATCTGGAGCATGTCTTGGTCTTCGCCGCCCAAATGTTGCCGGGCAGACTCAGCGGCTCGAGCCAGGGTTGCCATGTTGGGAGTGACCCGAGCGCCTCCAGTATGCGGATCGAAAAGCAGGGCGGGAAACGTCGTGAGGCCGGCGAACCGAACGCCGGGGAGGCCGCCGATATGGTCGATCATGGCGCTCAGCTCTTCGATGGGGACGCCGCCCTCATGGCCGGTGTAGAACTCGTCGCCGTCAGCGAACACCCTCACCAGCAGTTTCTGGACCCGCCCGAGGCGAGCGGCCGCGGCCGAGGCCTCAGCCGCCTTGTTGGGCGAGAACACCGTCCAATAGTCGGGTTCCATGGCAATGGCCTCACCGGTCTCGGCCGCAGCTACTTGCACGAGGTGGCCGATGTGTCCGAGGTTGTGCCCGTTGGCGGTTATGGGTCGAGCGCAGGCCATGTCGACAGCCACGTATCCGTCGACACCAGCTCCTGTTATGGCATTGAGAGCACTTGGCGCCCTACCCAATTGCTTGGTCATGGCGTACACAGTCAAACCCAGTGCCTTGGCTTCGCCCACGAGGTGGGCGGTGTTGGCGGACACGGCATCGAGGTCCACCGCATAGCTGTTGGCTGGGATGGCGCCAGCCTGGTGCAGCGCCACTGCCGATTCCACGAAGGCCGGGTTCTTGCTCCGAAGCGATTGCAGGAACACCGTCAGGTCTCCTTGGCTTCTCGCATGCTCAGGGCCACGGCCAAGATGATGATCACACCCCGGGCGATGAGCTGGTCGGCCACTTCCAACCCCATGAGGATGAGGCCGTTGTTGAGCATGGCCATGATCAGGGCGCCGGTGACGGCTCCCAGTATCGACGCCCGACCGCCGAACAAATTCGTTCCGCCGATCACCACCGCGGCGATGACGGTGAGAAGGTAGTCCTCTCCGAGGTCATGGCGGCCGATGCTGAGGCGGCCGGCGAGGAGAATCCCGGCGAATCCCGCCGCGGTGGCGCTCACCACCAGAGCGGAGATCTTCACCCGGGCCGTGTTGATCCCCGCTGCGTTGGCTGCATCTCGATCTGCTCCGGTAGACAACACATGGCGTCCCCAGCGCAGGTGGTGCAGCGCAAAGTGCCCGAGTATCCCGACGACGACGATCCAGATCAGCAGCGAGGAGACCGGGCCCAGTCCGCCGGCGCCGAAAATCCCGCTAAACCGATCGTTGCGGATGGGCAGCGACTGCAAGTCGTTCCAATTTCGGGCAATACCGCTGATGATGCCCAGCATTCCCAGCGTCACCAGAAACGACGGGATTCGCACCTTCACGGTGATGAGCCCGTTTACGATCCCGACCAGCGCCGATGCCCCGAGAGCCGCCAGTGCGCCAGCCAGAAAGCCGTGGTTTCCCACGATTTCTGCGGCCACCAGCGACGAGAGCGCAACCACCGAGCCGACCGAGAGGTCGATCTCGCCTGCGGCCAGAGCGAATGCCATGCCCACCGCCATGACCGCGATCGGTGCAGCCTGTCGACCGATGTTGAGCAGGTTGGAGGAGCTGAGGAACCCGTCGTCGTGCAGGATGATGCTAAACGTGGCCAGGATCAGGGCGAACGCCAGGTAGACGACGTACTGGCGAAGCCCGCCGTTATGACGGTAGCGGTCGATCCAGGCCTCGACCGGGGAGGGGAGACCGGCCGAGGCCTGTTTGCTGATCGACTTTCTAATCACCTGTGCAGGTTATTTCTCCGTCAGACCACTAGCCGCCGAGGGCGTCAAGCACCTCTTGCGGCGGGTCGGCGGCCAGCGACACCCGGTATGCCTCGACGATGTTGGCAGCAGTTACCTCGATGGCAGGTACAACCACGAATGGAGGCGCTTGCTTCCCGAGCAGGCCATAGGCGCCCTCGGTGGCCATTGTCCGGCCTATCTCGTAGGCCTCGTCAGCGGCGATGCCCACGATGTTGCCGCCTTCCACGAGGTCGAGGGAGACGTTGGTGTCCAAGTCCATGGTCACCACCGCCACATCGCTGGCCCCCGCGGCTCGAAGCGCCGCCAGCACGCCGTCGGCGGGGCCGGCCGACCACGGGGCGTAGATGCCGTCGAGGCCGGGATTGCGGGTCAACATGGTGGAGGCGATGTCCTCGGCAGTGGCCGGGTCGGCCAGACCCTGCTCGGCCACGATCTGGATCCCGGGGAAGTTGATCTCGATCCAAGCCTTGAAGGCCTGGTCGCGCTGGTTGGTCACATAGAACGGGGCATCGTGGAAGATGAATCCGATCTCGCCTTCTCCGCCCAGCGCGTTGCCGAGCAAATTGGCGGCGGCGATGCCCATTGCGGCCAGGTCATCGGTCACCACTCCGACGAATTCTTGACCCTGCGTGTACCCCTCCGGGGTCGTGGACAAGAACACCAGCTGCACGCCGGCATCGACGGCGGGCCGGAAGCCTTCTGCCGCGGACACCGGGTCGATGGTGAGGCTGAGGATGATGTCGGGGTTGAGCGCCATTGCCGTTTCGACGTCGTTGGCCTGCTGGGCGGGGTCGAAACCAGCCTCGGTTTCTACCACTACGTCGATGCCCATCTCGGCGAAGGCATCGCGCGCCCCCTGGCTCACCGCATCGGTAAAGGCCCCGGAGATGTGCCAGAGCAAGGCGGCGGTGTAGCCGCCCTCTTGGATCTGGGCCAGCTCATCGGCGGTGAGAACGATCTCTCCTGACGGGCTAGCCGGCTCTCCGTTCGGCCCTTGGGTTACCGGGGCTTCCCTAGCCGGAGCTTCCTCTTCGGTGGGCTCGGGCTCAGGCTCGGGTTCGGGTTCGTCAGGCGGTTCGGGGGCCGCGGTGGGCGCGGCGGTTGCCGGCGCAGCCGTGGCTTCGCTGCTGCTGTCATCGTCGTCGTTGCCGCACGCCGCGGCCACCAAGACGAAAACGGCAAGAAGTGCGCTCAGTACGAGCCATCGCGATCTCTTTCGTGGTTGCATGGGTATCTCCTCTTTCAGTTGGTGGTTGGGGCTGGTTCGAGTCCGCACCACGACGCCACGAAATGGGCGAGGGTGCGGGTGGCGGCTACGAGTTCGTCGATCTCCACGCGTTCGAACGGCGTGTGGGCGTGCGAGATGTCCCCGGGCGCGAAGTACACCCCGGGCACGCCAATGGCGGAGAGGAACGACTTCTCCGACCAATACGGCGCAGCCTCGATTCGGGGTGCATCGCCGGTGATCGCTGTTATCGACGCGCCCAGGGCTTGCACGGCGGGGTGGTCGACAGGGGTCTCGTCGGGGGTGCCCCCCACCGGATGGTCCCGGGGGGCGGTGAACTCCACCGAGGCGTCGACCCCATTATCTGCGGCCACTCGATCGGCGATGTCTCGGATGGATTGTGCCGCGGCGTCAAGGCTCTCCTGGGGTAGGACTTTGCGGATCAAAGACAGATCGAACCGCCCGGGCACGGCGATGCTCTCTCCCGAGCGGACTTCGGTGACCAGCAGGAATGCCTCTCCAATCAGCGGATGTGCTGGTTGGGTGCGGAGACTCTCGGAATGCTCCCAGAGAGCCGTCAGGAGGTGGTGTCCGGCCTTCAAGGCGTCCACTCCCAACTCTGGCCGTCCGAAGTAGGCCGACTGTCCAGTGAGAGTGATGTTGGCGATGAGGAAGCCCATCTGCGCGGTGTAGATGGCCGAGGTGGTGGGCTCGGTGTAGACCAGGAAGTCCGGCACCTGGTCTTGCTGGATAGTTCCGTCGGCTAACGCCGCTCTCATGCCGGCGGAAACGCCGCTGCCGGGTTGGCCCGATTCCTCGTCACTTACGAAGAGAGCGGTCACCGAGCCTCTTGGCCGGCACCCAGACCGGCCGATGGCCCGGAGTGCCTCCAAGATGGCGCAAATGCCGGCTTTCTGGTCAGCGGACCCTCGGCCCCAGATCTCTCGGTCGATGATCGAGGCAGCAAAGGGATCGGCTCGCTCGGTCCCGGCCCAGTGCCTTGTCCAGTCGTCGGCATGCACGGTGTCGAGATGCCCCGCCAAAACCAGCGATGGGCGACCATGGCCGACACCGGCATAGACATTGGCCCGGGTGTCGTCGAATGAGACCAGCGCCCTTTGTTCCCAAGAGTCGTCCAGCTGATCGTGTACCCATCGGGCGAAATCCCCTTCTTGGGGTGTCACGCTGGGTATGGCGATGGCCTGTTGGAGGAGCTCCACCAGCGCGTCGGCATCCACCGACTCGGCGACGGCCTCGGGGTTCATCGAGGGCGCCCCAATGAGTCGGTCACCAGCGACTCGTGCAGCTCGTCGAGTGCTCGCGACACAGCCCCAAGAAACGTGGCCCGCCGCCCAAGTGTCGAGGCAAAGACCTCCACTGGCTGGGGGAGCCGTCGGCGCAACTCGGCATTGACGGCTTCCACGAACACTGGATTGGCGCCCACTCCACCGCCGAAGACAATCCGCTCCGGGTCTGTCAAAAGGCACACCTGCATGACGGCGCTCGCCATGGCCTCCGCCGCGCTTTCCAAGACATGAGCGGCTGCCGAGTCTCCCCGGGCAGCGGCGTCAAAGATCTCGGGCACGTCGGCGCTGCCATGCAGCTTGGTCGTGAATCCGGATTCGGCGGCCTGTCCGAATTGCTTGCGGATGGCTGGTGCCGATGAAACGTCTTCCAAGATGAGGGGGGCGCTTGAATCGTCAGGGGAGTAGTTGAGCACCAGCGATCCCACCTCCCCGGCGGCACCAGTTCCTCCGCGGTACAGCTCCCCGCCCACGATGATGCCCATACCGATTCCGGTGCCGATCGAGATGGCCGCAAAGTTGGTCTGGTCGATGTCCAGGTCGGCTTCGGCCAGCGCCGCCAGGTTCACATCGTTGTCCACGTGGACATCCATCTTGAGAAGCTCTTCGAGCTTTGCTCGTACTCGCAGACCCTCGAATCCCGGCAGATTCAAGGCCTGTTCGACACTGTCAGAATGCGGGCGGTAGATGCCGGGGATGCCGATACAGGCCGAACCGGCTTGGCCTCCGATCTCTGACAGCATCTGATGAGCCGTTTCCGCGACCCGGTTGAGAGCGGTCTCGGCGTTCGGTCCGGTCTCCAGCTCCTGTTCGGAGACCACGGTCCCCAAGAGGTTTGCCACACCGACGATGATCTTTGTGGCGCCGACATCGGCCGCCACCACGAACCCGGCCTCCGGCACGAACTCGTAAAGCATGGCCGGGCGGCCCACATTCCCGGAGGTGGTGGGCGTGTTGGCCAGGCGGATCAAACCCGATGACTCCAAATCGGCCACCAGATTGGAGACCGTTGGCTTGGACAACCCGGTTACACGGGCAATGTCGGCCCGGGAAATGCCCTGGGGTGCAGCATCGAACATGGCATCGACGATGCGCTGCCCGTTCAACAGCCGAAGCAGTCGGGAGTCGGAGGCCCCTCTCACTAGTTTGTAAGCATAACTAACAAAGAAACCCCATGCAAGAGCCTCTCAGTGGAATTCTTGGGAATTGGAGAAGTCTTGCCGGGCAGCCCAGGGATCAGCAGAACACGGGGGCGATGACGTCGGCGAAGGTGCGCATCCAGCCCTCTTTGTCCTCCATGAACTGGGCCAAGACCATCTTGTTGACGCCCCGCTCGGCCAACTCGGTCAAGCGGTCAATGCAGTATTCGGGCGGGCCGGCAATGGTGCCCCGACTGGCCAGGAACTCGGTGAGGCCATGCTTGTCGGCCAGCCCGGCGTTCACGTTGGCGCCGTCGGCGAAGGCGTGGTGGCGGCTGTCGTACTCGGCCATCATGGCGGCTACCCGCGGTTTGATGTCCTCCGGCAGTCCTTTGCCGTCCATGTGGAACCGGTAGACGTGGTTGGCGGTGCCCGCGATCAGGAACTTGATCTGCTCCAGGCCGGCCTCCTCCGACTCGGCGAACAGCAGGTTGGCGAACCACCACACCTCGATCTCGTCGGGGTCTCGGCCCACGGAGCGGGCCCCTTGGGCGATGTTGTCCAACACGATTTCGCACACGTCAGCGGGCAGGCTGTTGGAGAGGATCACTCCGTCGGCAATCTGGCCGGCCATGTACTGGGTGCGGGGGCCTTCGGCGGCTATCCACACCGGGACAGGGGCGGGACCCCAGCGCATGTGCAGGTCCTTGCCCTGCCAGCGGGCAGTCTCGCGGTTGCTGAGCGCTTTGACCGCCGCGGTGTAGTCCCGGAGGTAGTCCACCGATGCCGGTTTCTCTCCGATGTTGAGCAGCGCGCTGTCGCCTGAGGCGATCCCGTAGCGGAACCGCCCACCGGAGATCTGTTGGAGCGCCATGGCCGTCGATGCAGCCGCCGCCGGGTGGCGGGTGACGGGATTGGTAACGGTGGTGGCCAGCAGAGCATTCTCGGTGTGGTTGGCGGCCACTGAAAGGGTGAGGAAGGGGTCGGCCCACAGCGACTGGGAATCGCCCGCCACCACCATGGAGAACCCGGAGCTCTCCACTTGGCGAGCCCAAGCTCCGTAGGTGGTGAGGTCTTCGGGGACCTTCCCGGTGCCGAATGCGATGGATGCGCTCATGGCTTGAGGATAGAGGCCTCTCATAGCATGGGCCGGTGCAGGACGTCGCTCCGATCGACTTCAGCGACCCCCTGTCGCTGGGGCCGCTGCTGGAACGGGCGGTGGTCGCAGTTCCCGACAAGACCGCCCTGGTGGGAGCGCGGGGACGGCATACGTATGCCGAACTAGTCGACGAGGTGTCCCGGACCGCCGCTGCCCTACACGAATTGGGGGTGCGAGCCGGCGACCGGGTGGCGGTATCGCTGGCCAACGACATAGACATCGTGACCGCCCTCATGGGCATCTGGGCCCAGGGGGCGGTGTTCGTGGGGGTTCACACCGTGCTGGCCCCACCGGAGAAGCGCTATCTGATCGATGACTGCGAGCCCTCGCTATACATCACTGCGGATGCCGATGAACGTGTTGGTATTCCCCGGGTGGTTGGCCTGGACGAATGGCGGTTGAGGGTGGCCGAGGCAGAGCCCCTGGACCCCTGGCCCGAGTGCGATCCATTGGCGGTGGCGGCCATCGCCTATACCTCGGGCACCACCGGCAACCCCAAAGGAGTGATGCACAGCCAGCACAATGCCCTGTTGCCGGGGGCGGTGGCCGTTGCCCGGGGAAGCTACAACGCCAACGATGTGTTCCTGTGCGTCCAGCCCTTGACGATTTTGAACTTGCAAGTGCTCAACCCGCTGACCACCGTCCAAGCCCAGGCCACCTGCGCCCTTGCCGATCGCCACGACCCGGTTTCGCTGGCCCGCTGGATCAAGCGGGAGGGGGTTACCCATTTTGCGGTGGTGCCCACGGTGGCTTACGACCTGCTGACCCACCCCGATGTCCATCCCGACGATCTGGCCACCGTTACCAAGCCCCGGGTGGGGGGCGCGGCGATGTCCGAGTCGGTCAAGCTGCTGTTCGAGGAGAGGTTTGGGATCAAACCGGCCACCAGCTACGCCCTCACCGAGGGACCCACGCTGGTGACCCGCCAAGACACCGGCCGGCCAATCATCGAGGGAAGCTGCGGGCGGCCGCTGCCCCACATCCAAGTTCTGGTGCTTGACGACGACGATCGGCCAGTGCCACCCGGGGAAGTGGGGGAGATCTGCTTTGGCCCCCGCCAGGACGGCCCTTGGGCTGGGGTCTACCGCACCATGCTGGGCTACTGGGGCCGTTCCGAGCTGTCGGCCGACGCGCTGCGAGGCGGAATAGTCCACTCCGGCGACTTGGGACGATTCGACGCCGACGGCGAGCTGTGCATCGTGGAGCGTCGCAGCCAGCTGATCATTCGGGGTGGCAACAACATCTATCCCGCCGAGATCGAGCGGGTGCTGGGGGCCGACAGCCGGGTAGCCGAATGCTGCGTGGTCGGCCGTCCCGACGACCGCCTCGGTGAGGCGGTTTTGGCTTTCGTGCAGCCCGCCCCTGATGTGGAGGTCGGGGTCGAAGACCTGATGGCGTTGTGCCGGGCCAACCTTGCCCCCTACAAGGTCCCCGATGAGGTCTGCTTTGTGGAAGCCTTTCCCCGCAGCCCCTTGGGCAAGATCGCTCGATCCCAAGTACAGGCGATGGCCGCGATGTAAGGTCTGTCCCGTATTCTGGTTGACTGACGGCATTTCTCCTGCAAAATGGGGTATTTGGATGTACGACCTAACCAACGAGTCGGGCCTGACATTTGCCCTACTAGATGACATGAGGGCATGGCGACAGCGCGCCGTTATCGAGCTTGAGCTCAGTGATAGTGACCATGTTTCTGTGGAGTCCACCTACCAGATGCGAATCCCCCTCAGCTTGATTCGGAGGTTTCAGCAGGGTGTCAACCTAGGAGATCCCGTCAGACTGGTCTTGCCGTTCATGGTTCGACCCAAGGGGGAACTGCTCCTTGATGTCAATGTTGTGGGACCAGGGCGTAGTTCGGCATTCATCTTGCTTCGACAAGATGCGGCCAAGATACAAACTGCATATCTGGCTCATCTCAGTGAGTCGACCGGGGATATGAAAGGTCGAATCAGCAACCTCTTGGCAGGCATCTGCGCTTATACATCTGATGCCTGGGAGAGGACTCTGGAAGGCCGGCCGCAGTCAAGGCTTGGCTGGCAAAGGAAACGCCGCAGAGTGGGGCAGGAAAAAATCCTGGCAGGATATTTGCAGACTGACTTGGGATTCAACATTCAGCCGTCTGACATCCTGAAGTGCCTGGAGGTTCTTGAGGAACCTCGCCTCAAGCTTGTGGAGGCTTTGGGGGAGGGCGAAGTTCAAGACTCTGCTTCTGAGTGCATGCTCCTCGCCATTCCGTTCATGGCAGACCCACCACGGAATCTGGCTGAGTTGCATCAACTTGCGGAGTCCTTCCAAGAAGCTGTCCACAATCTGAGCGATGACGGTTTAACCGTTCTGGCCGAGTACGGACGACGGTGGGAGATGTTCATCGACACGGTGGTGCCAGCAGGACAGCTTTGCTCGGTCAAACTGTCTGAGCGAAGGCCATGGCCGAATGCTCCGTCGCGGGTCATGAGCCAGGAGGTCGCATTTGGGGATGCTGCCACTTCCCATGTCGAAATCCGGGCTGCCGACCACGGGGTAGTGATTCGGAAGCCAAAGATCTACGACCTAGCCGAAAAGAAGAGTGGCTTTGAAGTGGTAGATGCAACTCGTGTGACCGCCGACGCTGTGGCGTTCTATGCGTCGAACGATGATCGCCCCTACCGAGCCAAGATCAGTGTGGAGGTGTGGCCTCGACGATTTAGCCGTCTGCTGGTTAACTGGCTACTTGTCTTGATCGTTCTTGCCGGTGTAGCGGTTGCAAGGATGACTGGTGGTAACGACCTCGTAGACGCGCTGGCACTGATGGCGTTCCCGCTCACTCTGGCAGGTGCTGTCGTGCTGGCTCGGGAGACCACCCCATTAGCGGAGAGGCTTCTTCGCCGGTCCAGATATCGGCTTGGGCTATTCATTTCTGGGCTATGGGTTGTCATCCTTGTGCGTATGCTCTTGAGTGCCGATCTGTTTTGATCGAGAGCGTCAAGCGCAGTCTTGCAGCTTGTAGGGTGACTGTAGGCCAATTGGTTTTAGGGGATAGGAGTTCGACATGGCCAAGAATGGAGCTAAGGGGGGAGGCCGTGTCGGAGCAGTAACGGGGCGCAGTCAGGTGCGTAACCCCCAAACTGGGCTGTGGGTCAAGCGCGATTCTTCAACTGGGCGCTTTAAGGCCGTGAAGAGAAGCGGCGGGCAGTTTAAAGGCGTGCGTAGAGAGGTATGACAGCAACCTAGATATCAACCTGGCATTAGGCAGCCAGCAGTGCCCGCTAGTCACCAACGCCAATCGGATAAGGAACCGGCTGACTTCGAGGACGTGACGGAGTGGTGGCTGGACCCAGAGGCGGAGGAGGCCATGCTGGCCGCCCAGACCGAGTGCACCTTCATCTGGGCCAACAAGGAGGGGTGGCCGGTGGGGGTCATCATGAGCTTCATTTGGCGCCGGGGACGGTTTTGGCTCACGGCCAGTGGCCAGCGGGCCCGCATCGCCGCGGTGCGCCGAGACCCCCGAGTGTGCTTGGTGGTGACCAGCACCGGCGCGGCGGGGGTGCCCCGCAGGCAGACGGTGACCTACAAGGGCATATGCCGCCTCCACGACGATGACGAGACCAAAGCCTGGTTCTACCCGGAGCTGGCCGCTGCACTGCACCCTGATGAGGAGATGCAGAGCCACTTCACCCGGTTCCTGGACTCTCCCCGGCGGGTGATCCTCGAGGTGGAACCCACCCAGCGCATCTCATTCGACGGCACCAAGCAGTCGGCCGCCACCGCAGCGTGGATTGAGGACACTCGCTGATCTAGAGGATCTGCGCCGCTGGGAAGCTCAGACCGCGGCAGGAGGGCGGAGGCGGTCGGCAATGGCCCGGGTGAGTCGGTCGAGGATGCTGGCCAGCAGCACGATGGCAATGCCGGCCTCGAAGCCCCGGCCCACCGCGTCGCTGCGTCGCAGGCCCCGGACGGCCTCCAGGCCCAGTCCGCCACCGCCGACCAGTCCGGCGATAACCACCATGGCCAGGATCAGCATGATCACCTGGTTCACCGCCACCATCAGCTCCGGTGCGGCCAGCGGCATCTCAACCCGGCGCAAACGCTGGCCGCGAGTGGCGCCAAAGCTCTCGGCGGCCTCGTGGATCTCTGCTGGTACTCGGCGCAATCCCAGGTCGGTGTAGTGGACCGCAGCAGGAAGGGCGTAGATCACCGAAGCGATGATGCCGGGGATGCGGCCCACGTGGAAGAGGGTGATCACCGGTACCAGCAGCACAAAGCTGGGGATGGTCTGGAAGAAGTCCAGCACCGGCTTCAAGGCCGTTCGGAGCAGATCATTGTGGGAGCTCATTATCCCCACCGGCACACCGATGATCAGCGTGATGGCCACCCCCACGATGGTCTGAGCCAAAGTGTCCATGGACAGAGCCCACATGCCTAAGAACCCGATGGCGAACAACGCTGCTCCGATGCCGATGGCCAAACGGATGCCCCGAGCCCACAGACCAAGGACCACGCCGATCCCGATCATGGCTGGCCACGGGATGTCGGACGCGAGCAGTTCTCGAAGCGGGGTGACGAATTCGAGGGTGACGAAGTCGCTGAACGGACCGGTGCCTATGCCCGAGCCGCCGATGTCGTACAGGTTGTCCCGCGCCCAATCAGTGGCGTCGTCCACATAGGGGGCGAACTGCCAATTCAGCGACTCGGGGAACTTGTTGTGGCCCAGCAAACCGCCGACGATGCCCACTGCCGAGACCGCTAGGGCGAGCCACTTGATGGGCCGGGCATCGCGACCGGGGTCGGCGGTGGCGATGCCGGTGGAGAAGCGATCGAGCACGATGGCCATGATCACGATGGCGATGCCGGCCTCCGATGCCTTTCCCACCTCGATGCTCTGCATGGCCCGCAGCACCACTTGGCCCAGTCCGCCCGCGCCGATGAAGGCGGCGATGACCACCATGCTCATGGCCAGCATGGTGGTCTGGTTCATGCCCGCAAAAATGGCTGGTCGGGCTTGGGGTAGGCGCACTAGCCGCAGCGTCTGGCGCTCGGTGGCCCCGAACATCTCTGATGCTTCAACGGTGACTTGGGGAACGGTCCGAAGCCCCACCTCGGTGAGCCTCACCACCGGAGCGAGGGCGAAGATCACTGTGGAGATCAACGCCGGAACCCGTCCGACCCCAAAAAGCAGTACGAACGGAATCAAATAGACAAACCCCGGCATGGTCTGCATGGCGTCCAAGGTGGGGCGGACCACCCTGGCCACCGCGTCACTGCGCCAGGCTGCGATGCCCAGCGGAATGCCGATGACCATGGATATGAGAACCGACACTCCCATCAGAGCAAGGGTGGCGAAGGACTCCTCCCAAAGGTCGATCACTCCAATCAGCGACACACTGGCCAGGCCCAGCACTCCGGCCACCCGCCCCCGGGTCCACCACAGACCAACACCGGTGAACAGCGGGTAGGAGTACCACGGGAACCACCTGAGGATGGATTCCAACCGGCGGATGCCCCAGTCGATGACGTCGGTGATGGGGTTCAAGAAGACGGTGTACAGCCAGTGGGAAGTTTGGTTGTTGATCAGCCATCGTCGGGCCCGGTCGATGGGGTCGGCCAGCCCGATGTCCCAGGACTCCGGAAAGACGTCGAAATTGGTAAACAGCCGGAAGAGCAGAACCAGCACCACGATGGCGCCGACGGCCAGGATGAAACGCGCCAGCCGGCTGTCTGACGCGGTTAGAAGCCCGTTGGCCTTGCGGCGGGCCTCGGTCACATTTGTCATGGCACCATTGTCATAGGCGGTTCTCAGAAATCACGCTTGCCACGTCGTCCCCGTGGAGCAATCCCACGGGCGGCCCATCCTCGTCGCACACCACCACAGGGGACGTGGATCCGAGCAAGTGGGGGAGCGCGGCCTCCAGCGGCGTTGTTGACGAGACCCGCGGCCAGCCGGGGTCGACGGCGGCACCATCGAGGGGCCGCATCAGCGAACAGGCCTGCAAAACCTTGGCCACCGGAGCATCCTGGGTGAATGCCCGCACATAGTCATCGGCCGGGTTGGTGAGAATCTCCACCGGGGTGCCGACCTGAACGAAGGCCCCGTCGTTCATGATGGCGATCCGGTCGGCCAGCTTCAGCGCTTCGGCAAAATCATGGGTGATGAACACCAGGGTCCGCTGGAGTTTCATCTGGAGGTCGATGAGCTCGTCCTGCATATCTCGGCGGATGAGCGGGTCGAGGGCAGAAAACGGCTCGTCGAAGAACAGCACCTCGGGATCGACGGCGAGGGCTCGGGCCAAGCCCACCCGTTGCTGCATGCCGCCGCTGAGCTGTTGGGGAAAGTGGTCGCCCCAACCCTCCAATCCGACCGTGTCCAGCAGCTCCCGGGCTCGGTCTTGGCGGTCTTGGCGATCCACACCCTGCACCTCGAGTCCGTAGGCCACGTTGTCCACCACCTTGCGATGGGGGAACAGACCGAAATGCTGGAACACCATGGCCATCTTCTGGCGGCGTAACTGACGCAGTTTGGCGCTGTCAGCTTGGGTGAGTTCTGTGCCGCACAACTCGACGGTTCCCTCGGTCGGTGCCACCAAATGGGAAACGCACCGGATGAGGGTGGATTTGCCCGACCCGGAGAGCCCCATAACCACGAACGTCTCCCCGGCGTCCACGTGGAAGCTGACGTCGCGGACGGCAACCACGCTTCCCGTGGCAGTTTGGATCTTCTCACGGGTGGCCCCCGCTTCGGCCATCTCCCTTGCTTCGCGTGGCTTTCTTCCGAAGACCTTCCAGACGCCCTCAACTCGGACTTGGACTGTTTCGCTGGCTGTGTCCATTGCGCCCCAGTCCTAGACCTTACCGTCCGCTCAGACGGGTATCGGCTTGGAGTACCCTGACTCCGCAATGGCGGAATCGAAGGGGCGGACCAGGAATCTGCCGGTGCAGGAGCGGGCGGTGCTGACCCGTGACCGGATTCTGCAAGCGGCCGCCGAAGTGATCAAACAGGAGGGTGTGTCCTCGCTGACCCTCGACAAGGTGGCGGCCCAAGCGGGGGTGAGCAAGGGCGGCTTCCTTTATCACTTCGGCTCCAAAGACGCGTTGATCATCGGGCTGCTCAACCAGGTGATGGGAGTCCTTGACAACGAGCTCAATGTGTTGGCCGATGGCATTGACGCCCGCCGGGGAGCGTTCGCACTGGCCTATCTCGATTACGTTCGGGAGCCGACTCAGGCGGCCACCGATACAGCGGTGTCGATACTGGCCGCAGCTGCGGTAGACGACGATCTGCTGGACAGCACGCGGGAGACTTTTGAACTCTGGCAAGACCGGCTTCGCCATGACGACGGTCTCGACGATGTGGTGGCGCTGTTGGCCCGGATCGTGGGCGACGGTCTCTGGCTTATCGATCTGTTCGGACTGGCACCGCCCACCGCGGAGGAACGCAGGAAGGTGATCGACCTGGTTTCCGACCTGATTGGCGATCATGGAGCGGCTCGGGACCTGATCAGTTCAGCGGAATAGACCGGGACGTCCTCGGGGGGAAGCGGCTCGCTCCCCAGTATGAGGTCAGCTGCCTTCTCGGCAATCATCATCACCGGCGCATAGATGTTGCCGTTGGTGACGGTGGGCATCACAGAGGCATCCACCACCATCAGCCCGCTGGTGCCGTGAACCTCCATTGTCTTGGGATGCACGACCGATTGGTCATCGGTGCCCATCCGGGCCGTTCCGGCCGGATGCAGCGCGGTCTCGGCATCGTGGGCCACCCAGTCCATGATCTGCTGATCAGTGGAGACATCGGGCCCGGGTGACAACTCGCCGGCGTTGTAGGGGGCGAACGCCGGTTGGTTCATGATGGTACGGGTCACTCGTATGGTTTCAACCCACTCGCGGCGGTCTTGCTCGGTGGAGAGGTAATTGAATTGAAGGGCAGGCTTGGATTTGGGATCACGCGACTTGATCCGCAATTGGCCTCGGGCATCCGAGTACATGGGTCCAACATGAACCTGATACCCGTGACCGCTGCTTGGCGATGAGCCGTCATAGCGGATGGCCAGCGGCAAGAAGTGGAACATGAGATTCGGGTAAGCCTCGTTGGGGTTGGAGCGCACGAAGCCACCCCCCTCGAAGTGGTTGGTGGCTCCCGGACCCCTCCGGGCCAGCCATTGCAGGCCGATCCAGGGCCGGCGCCACAGCTTGAGGGCTGGTTGCATGGACACTGGTTGGCTCGAGGCGTATTGGATGTACACCTCCAAGTGGTCCTGAAGGTTCTCGCCCACGCCGGGAAGATCAGCCACCACCGGGATGTCCAGCGATTCCAGCAGGTCGGCCGGACCCACACCGGAGAGTTGCAGAAGCTGGGCCGAGCCGAAGGCCCCCGCGCATAGCAGAATGTGGGCCCCCCGGGCGGTGTGGGTGCGTCCCCTTCGCCGGTACTCCACGCCCACTGCCCGGTTCTGATCGAACAGCACCCGGCTGATGAGGGTGCCGGTCTCCACCTCAAGGTTCTTGCGATCGATCACTGGATGCAGGTAGGCCCGAGATGCTGAGAGCCGTCGGCCTTTGTGGACGTTGCGGTCGAACGCCGCAAATCCCTCTTGGCGATACCCGTTGACGTCGTCGCTCAACTCGTAACCGGCTTCTTGCACCGCCTTGAAGAATGCGGTGAACAGTGGGCTGTCGGCCGGTCCCCGCTCCAACACCAGCGGTCCCTCATCACCCCGCCATTGGTCTCCTCCGGCCAGACAGGTCTCCATGCGCTTGAAGTACGGCAGACAGTGGCGGTAGTCCCAATTCTCCATGCCGGGCTCGGTGGCCCATTTGTCGTAATCGGCGGGATTTCCCCGCTGGAAGATCATGCCGTTGATGGAACTGGAGCCGCCCAGCACCTTCCCACGGGCGTGGTAGACCCGTCGTCCACCCATGTGGGGCTCGGGCTCGCTCTCGTATTTCCAGTCGTAGAAACGACTGCCGATGGGAAACGCCAGGGCCGCGGGCATGTGAATGAACACATCCCACTTGTAATCCCGGCGCCCTGCTTCCAACACCAGAACGCTGCTGTCGGCATCCGCGCTCAGTCGGTTAGCCAACGCGCAGCCCGCAGAGCCGCCTCCGACGATGATGAAGTCGTACAACGACTGCTCCTAAAGAGAGGAAGAGAGAACCGGTGTCGGCGACTCCCGCAGCCGCCGACACCGGTTCTCAGCTGGAGCCTAGGAGGGGAGCCAAGCGCTCCAGACGCTCTCGTTGGCCTCGATCCACTGAGCTGCGGCGTCTTCCACGGACATTCCGTCGTTCTCAATGGCAGCCAGCATCGAGATCTGGTCGGCGGTGGAGTAGCTCATAGCCCGCAGGAAGTGATCCGCATCAGGAGCGTTCTCTGCCAGGTCGGCATTGACGATCTTGAACAGAGCGTCTTCGGGATAGTCGCAATCGATGCCTCCATCGGCATCCCGGGCATAGCACTCATCGCTGTAGGCGGGCAGGGCCACCCTGGTGAGGTCATAGGTGCCGAATGCCGAGTGCGGTGTCCAGAAGTAGAACAGCACCGGGTCTTCGCGGCTGTAGGCGGCGTCCAAAGAAGCCAGGATGCCGGCCTCAGAGCCGACGTAGACAATCTCCAGCGGTAGACCGAGATTGGCGATGATCTGCTCGTCATAGATCGTCCAGCTGGGATCGCCGCTGAGGAACTGCCCTTTGTCGCCGGTTTCGGCGGTGGCGAACAATCCGGCTAGGGCAGGATCAGCGAAGCCTTCCCATGTGGCCAGGGCTGGCTCGCGATCCACCATGTAGGAGGGCATGAACCAACCGATTTCGCCGACAGGGCCGATCAAACCGGCGTTGTCCACGTTGCCGTCGGAGCTATCGATGTAGTCAGCCACGTTGTCGGCGTGACCCGATGGCCACACCTCCAGCGACGCGTCGATGTCTCCGGTGTTTATGGCGGCCCACTGGGCGTTCTCGTCAATGTCAACAATTCGACGGTGTAGCCGAGTTCGCTCTCCAGCAATTGGGCGGCTACCGCCACGTTGGCCGCTGAGCCGTTCCACGGGTTGACCGCCAACGTGATTGTCGACTGAGAGCCTCGGGAGTCGTCGTCGTTGCCGCAGCTGACGGCGACGAGTGCCAGGACCGCCAAAAGCAAGGCCATGACCCTCCAGCCTCGGGTTGACTTGGTGTTTTCTGTCCGCATGGGATCCCCCTAAATTCAATTGCCGAAAACAGGCTAGCTGGACTGTTTTCTAAGATAGCACATCCCTACGCCGTGCGCTAGAGGGTCTTGGCCATTTGGCAAAGCAGGCATGCTGAGGGCCATGCTGGGCATCCCGACAAGACGATTCGACGATAGGAGAGAGAGCGATGTCTGATCTGCCGACCGATCCCAGCGAACTGGTGAGTGCGTTTTGCGCCGCGTGGGCCAACGGCGATGCCGATGAGCTGATGGCCTACTTCACCGACGACGCCGTCTATCACAACGTGCCGATGGATCCCTTGGAGGGAGCCGAGGCGATTCGGGCATTCTTGGAGGGGTTCTTCGCCACATCTGGAGGCATCGTGTTCGAGACCCACAAACAAGCGGCCAATGGCAATGTGGTTCTGAACGAGCGAACCGACTACATCAACACCGGCGACGGCCAGCTGGCATTGCCGGTGTGCGGCGTGTTCGAAGTGAGCGACGGGCGCATCGCCCGCTGGTCGGACTACTTCGACATGGGACAGTTCGCCGGCGGCTGAGAGCGTCGCCGGCCCGGCGTCGAACCAGCGGGCGGCTCAGTCGCCGAATAGCTCGGAGAGGGTATCGACCACGTACCCGACGTCGTCTGACCCCAGCCCGTGGTGGGTGGGGATGCACAGCGCATGGCTCATCACCAAGTCGGCGTTGGGGAAGCCGTCGGCCGGGGCCCGGTGATCAATGCCCGAGAAGCCGGGCTGGCGAAGGATATTCCCGGTCCAGACCATTCGGGACTGCACATTGCGGTCTTCGAGGAAGTTCTGCACATCGGTGCGGTCGTACCCCGACTCGGGCCGCAGGATGAACCCGTAGCGCATCCAGGTGGTCTCCAGTTCGGGTGTGGTGCGGGGCAAGATCACCTTGTCGGTGTGGTTCACCAGCAGATCGTTGTAGCGATTGAAGGCGTGCTGACGGCGGGCGTTGAACTCTTGGAGTTTGGCGAATTGCACCAGCCCGTAGGCCGCCCCCAGCTCGGAGGGCTCGAAGTTGTAGCCCAGGTCGTCGAAGATGAAGATCTGGTCGTACATGGTGCCGTCGTCCAACGGGCCCCAGCGAGTGTCCTGCCCCTTGCGGGAGCCGTAGAGGTACGACTCTGACCGCCGTCCCCAGCGGCGCCGGGTCAGGCACTTGTCGTGCATCTCGGGATCGTCCATGGCCACCAAACCACCGTTGCCCGCGCAGGTGAGCGAGTGGGAGATGGCGAAGCTGGTGAGGCTGATGTCGCTGCGGGCGCCAATCCGGGAGCCCCGCAGCCTGGTGTCCAGCACGTCACAGGAATCTTCGATCACCTTCAGCCCGTGCTCGTCGGCAATGGCCCGGATGACGTCCCAGTCAGGGCAATTGCCCATCAGGTTGGGGGTCATGATGGCCTTGGTGCGGGGTCCGATCATCTCGGTGATGCGGTTCACGTCGATCTGGAAAGTGTCGGGCTCCACATCTACAAAGACCGGCACCAGGCCCAGTTGCACGATGGAGGACACGTCGGTGGAGAAGGTGAGCACCGAGGTGATGATCTCGTCACCGGGTTCCAAGTCGAGCAGTCCAATCCCCAGCAGCAGAGCCGAGGAGCCGGAGTTGACCATCACCCCCAGCTCCTTGCCCAGCACCGTGGAGACCTCATCCTCGAAGCGGGCCACGTTCTCGCCGATGTTGAGGTCGCCCGAGCGCAGCACCGCGAGCACGGCTTCGATCTCGCGCTCGTCTTGGATGGCCCCGGCGGGCGGCAGGGTGCGGACTGGTTGATTCGCCATGGCCGACGATCCTACGCCGGTCGCTGCTCTACCAGCCGCACCAGGGGAATGCGGCGGTGGGGGGCTTTGTCCTGATAGTCGGCGTACCAGGCCCGGTCGGCCACCAGGCCTTCCCAGGTGGCCCGGTAGTCGTCGCCGTCGCAGATGTCGGCCACCGCCCAGAAATTCCGCCCTTCATCGGTGACCAGCAGTTCGGGGTTGGCCTCTTTGTCGGCCAGGTTGAAATACCAGGACGGGTGGGCTTTGGCCCCGGCATACGACGCCACCACAATGCGATGGCCATCAGGATCTCTCCAGTAGGGCAGGGCCACTTTGTGCTCATTGCCCGAGCGCCGCCCGATAGTCCGGATGAGCACATGGTGCATGCCCGCGACGCCCCAGACAGCGGGGTCGTCGCTGGACTCCATGGCCTCCACATGCATCTTCGTGATGACTGGGATTTCCTCCAGCGACGGGGTCTCCCAGTCTTGTTCCACTCGTTGATCGCTCATCGGCTATCTCCTCTATTGGGTCGAGTACTCAGTCCAGTTTCAATACCCGGCGGGCATTCTCCCGCAGGAATCCGGGCCATACTTTGTCCCGGAAGGGAACGTCTTTCATGTCGGTCATGATCCGCTCCAGCGACAGGCCCATGGGGAAGTAGCCGGCGTAGACGACCTTTTCGGCGCCCCGGGTGTTGGCGTAGCGGATGATGGCCTCGGGGTAGTGCTTGGGGGCGAACGCCGAGGTTGAATAATGCAGCCCGGGCCACTTCAACATGAGCTTCACGGCCAAGTCCTCCCACGGCTCGCAGCCGTGGCGGGTGACGAAGGTGAGCTCGGGGAAGTCGTACATCACCCGGTCGATGCGCTCCACGTGCTGGGGTGAGAACGGGAATCGGGGGCCGGGCACGCCGGCGCATACGAAGATGGGCAGGTCGAGCTCCACACACTTGGCGTAGATCGGATAGAACTTGGCGTCGTCGATCGGCACCTGGGGGAAGCAGCCCGCGGGGAATGCCCCCACCGCTTTGACGCCCCACTCCCGGTGGAGTTGGTCGATGCGGCGCACTTCTCCCATTACGTCGTTGGGGTCGACGCTCATGGAAGGGATGAACCTCTCTGGGAAGTCCTTCAGTGCCCGCTGGCCGGAATCGTCCTCGCAGGAAATCAGCGCCAGCTCGATGTTGAACCGGTCCATTTCCTTGAGCGTTACCTGAACGGGGTCGTCATCGGTGCCGTACAGCTCCTTGGGCACGCCTTTGAACATGTACTCCACCGGAAAGTCGAACTCCTCAGACGACTGGGCGTCCTTGGTTTGGGTCCGGATGAAGTCGTAAGTGGAGAAGTCGGGCTTGGGGAACCCGATCATCGTGTCGATGATCGGTATGTCGGCGGGCATGGCCATGATGTTGGTCCCTTTCGGTCGGCTGGTCGGGTGGGCGATGCTCAGGCGGCCAATCCTCAGGCGGCCAGTGCGGAGCGGGGGGTGATCACATCCCAGGCGTTGTCCCGCATCATGGCTTTGGCCTCTGAGTCGGTGAAGTTGGGAATGTCGTATATGAAGTCGGTGGGAACCTCCAGCCCCTCGGCGTGGGGGTAGTCGGAGCCGAACAGCATGTGGTCGGCGCCCATCGTCTCTTTGATCAGGTCGATGTCGTCCTCGTAATAGGGCGATACCCAGACATGGGCCAAGAACTGGTCAACCGGGTCGGTCTGGAACTCGTTGGGCATTTTGCCGTAGGCGATCTTGAGCTCCTCCACCAGCCGGGGAGCGAACATCCCCCCGTTCTCAATGCAGGCGATCCGCAGGTTGGGGTGGCGGTCGTACAGCCCATGGCACACCATGGCCGCCATGGTGTCGAAGATCTGGCGGTCGTGGCCGGTGACCTGCTTGAACGTGGAAGTTCGGAACGACTGGAAGTCCTCGGTCGGCTCCCACATCTCGTTGTATTCGTGCAGGCCGCCGTCGCCGCCGTGCATCCCCACGGTGATGCCAGCCTCAGCGAGGCGGGCCCACACCGGGTCGTAGTCGGGCATTCCCGGCGATTGGCTCCCGCCGTCGGCGGTGGGCACCGGCCCGGGCACCATCACCACCATGCGGGCGTCGTTTTCCAAGGCCCACTCCACTTCGGAAACGGCCCAGTCCACGTTGATCATCGAGATCACCGGAGCGGCGAATATGCGCTCCTGATAGGCGAAGCCCCAGTCCTCGGCCAGCCAGCGGTTGAATGCGGTAAAGGCCGCCACCACCGCCGGAGGGTCGTGGCGCAGGGATTGCTCCATGCCCACGCCCAGAGTGGGGAAGAACAGGGCGGCTTCGATGTTCTGGGCGTCCATGAGCTCGAGGCGCTTGTCCCGATCTCGATACTCGGGCCGCTCGGAGATGGGGTCGAGTTCGCCGAACATAGTCTTCACGTCCACACCGTCTTTGTTGCGGCCCCGGAAGAAGTCCTGGAGCGCCCCCGGCTTGGACACCGGGTCGAACGTGGGGTTGGGGATGAACCGGTTGATCTTGCCCGCCACCAGCAAGCGCTGCTTGCCGTCGATGTTGGCCCACTGCATGCAGCGTTTCTTCATGGTCGGGTCGATGTAGCGAATGAAGGCGTCGGTGGCCTCGTAGTAGTGGTTGTCGGCGTCGAACACCTTGAAGGGCAGGTCTGCCATTTTGCACCTCTGGATGGGGGAGAGAACGCCTTGATTGTCCTCCTCATCGGGAATCGGCCACAAGTTGCGCTGCGAAAAGCGACAGCCAGGCTTCTTTTCCAAGGCGGGAAGATTGAGGGCCAGGACGTACCATTCAGAGTTGTGAGCGACGCCGTAATGAGCCTGGCCGCCGATTTCGATCCGGCCGGGCGGGACCAGTGGATGGAACTGGTGGAGCAAGTGCTGCGGGGAGCGCCGTTCGACAAGAAGCTGGTGGGCACCACCTACGACGACATTCGGATTCAACCTCTCTACACCGGTGACGATCACCCCGGAGACTCGAGCCTCCCCGGAGCCGCGCCATTCACCCGAGGCAGCAGGGTTGCGGGCGGGGCGTGGCAGGTTCGCCAGGCCCACAGCCGTGCTACCGGCAACCGGGCTGTGCTGGATGACTTGCGCGGGGGAGCTGATGCCATAGAGCTCCACATCGACGGTGAAACCAGCCTGGAAGAACTCGAAGAGCTACTGGATGGTGTTCCCGCCACGGTGCCCATCATGCTGGCGCCGGGGAGCGAGGCCGCGATATGGCACTTGGTCGATCTGTGGGACAGCAGGGGAGTGGCCAGGGACAAGGCTCTCGGCGGTTTTGGGATGGACCCCCGAGATCCTGCGGTTGCTGAGGCAGTGGCCAATACCTTGAGTCGGAACTACCGCAACGTGTTGGTCGCGGCTGTCAACGGGGCGCGACTGGCAGATCAGGGTGCCACCGAAGCCCAGGAGCTGGCCGGATCTCTGGCCGACGGAGTTGCCTACCTGCGGGCCTGTGAGCAGGCGGGCCTAGACCTGGCACCGGCGGCCGACAGGCTGGAATTCCGCTACGCCGCGGGAGTGGATCAGTTCTTGACCATGGCCAAGCTGCGCGCCGCTCGCCGGCTGTGGGCCCGGGTGACCGAGGCTTGTGGCATCGAGCCCGCCGCTCAGCGCCAGCACGCGGTGACTGCCGAAGCCATGATGACCCGCCGCGACCCATGGGTGAACATGATTCGCACCACCGTGGCGTGCTTTGCCGCCGCGGCGGGTGGGGCCGATGCCATCACTGTGAGCCCCTATGACTCAGCCATTGGTGTGCCTGACCCATTGGGGCTGCGTATCGCCCGCAATACTCAGCTGCTGCTTCGGGAGGAGTCCCACCTCTATCAGGTGATCGACCCATCGGGCGGCTCCTACTACATCGAATCGCTCACCGATGCCCTGACGACCGCGGCTTGGGGTCTGTTCCAGGAGCTGGAATCGGGTGCAAGCCTCTCAGAGAGTATTGATGCCGCCCACGAGGCCCGCAGCCGGGATGTGGCCACCCGCCGTTTGCCGCTCACCGGTGTGAGCGAGTTTCCCGACTTGGATGAGCCGGCCGTCGATCGGCCACCGGTGGCGCCCGATTCCAGAGTGCGCCGCCTGGCCGAGCCATTCGAGGTATTGCGCGACGCCGCTGAGGCCAGCCCTTCTCTCCTGACCGCGTTCTTGGCCAGTCTGGGCACCATCACCGTCCACACGGCCCGGACTGCATTTTCCGCCAATCTGCTGGCTGCCGGCGGAATCGGTGCCGTTGGCGGAGATGGATACGACACACCGTCAGAAGCGGCCTCGGCGTGGAAAGCGTCGGGCACGCCCATCGCGGTGGTGTGCTCTTCTGACCAAATGTACGAAGAGCATGCCGCTGCCGCAGTGTCCGCCCTGAGAGAGGCCGGATGCGGCTACGTGCTGCTGGCTGGCCGTCCCGATGATCGGTGGGGAGCCGACGGCTATATCTACATGGGCTGTGACGCGCTGGCCGCCCTGTGCGCCATCCACGAGAGGCTGGGCCTATGACTGTCCCCGACTTCTCCGGCGTCGACCTCCATGTTTCGCCGGTCTCCGGCGCCAACGGCATGAACTGGGCCGACCTGGTGGCTGCGCAGACCGGGGAGAGCCCCGACCGCCTCACCTGGGCTACCCCCGAGGGATTCGGCGTGCGCCGGCTTTACACCGCCGAGGACCGGGCGCCGCTGGACTTCTGCGACACCTACCCCGGGCTGGAGCCGTATCTGCGGGGTCCCTACGCCACGATGTACGCCACCCAGCCGTGGACCATTCGCCAATATGCCGGATTCTCCACCGCTGAGGATTCCAACGCCTTTTACCGCCGCAACCTGGCTGCCGGCCAGAAGGGCCTGTCGGTGGCCTTCGACCTGGCCACCCATCGGGGCTACGACTCCGACAACCAGCGGGTGAGCGGTGATGTGGGCATGGCCGGGGTGGCCATCGACTCCATTCTCGACATGCAGATCCTGTTCGACGGCATCCCGCTGGACCAGATGACCGTGTCGATGACCATGAACGGAGCAGTACTGCCAATCCTGGCCATGTACATCGTGGCCGGCGAGGAGCAGGGGGTAGCGCCGGAGAAACTGGCCGGGACCATCCAGAACGACATCTTGAAGGAGTTCATGGTCCGCAACACCTTCATATACCCGCCGACACCGTCGATGCGGATCATCTCCGACATATTCGCCTTCACCTCGGCCAACATGCCCAAGTTCAACTCCATCTCCATCTCCGGCTACCACATGCAAGAGGCCGGGGCCACCCTCGACCTTGAGCTGGCCTACACCCTGGCCGACGGGGTTGAGTACGTGCGGGCCGGACTGGACTCGGGGCTGGATATTGACGCCTTTGCCCCTCGGCTCAGCTTCTTCTGGTGCATCGGCATGAACTTCTTCATGGAGGTGGCCAAGCTGCGCGCCGCCCGCCTGCTGTGGGCCAAGCTCATGCGGCCATTCAATCCGTCCAATCCCCGGTCGCTATCGCTTCGCACCCACAGCCAGACCTCGGGGTGGAGCCTCACCGCCCAAGACGTATTCAACAACGTGGTCCGCACCACCATCGAGGCCATGGCCGCCACCCAAGGCCATACCCAGTCGCTGCACACCAACGCATTGGATGAAGCCCTGGCCCTACCCACCGATTTCTCAGCCCGGATCGCCCGCAACACCCAGCTCTTATTGCAGCACGAGTCGGGCACCTGCCGGGTGGCCGACCCCTGGGGCGGTTCGTACTACGTGGAGCGCCTTACCCACGACCTGGCCCAGCGGGCGTGGGAGCACATCAGCGAGGTGGAGGCGGCCGGCGGCATGGCCGAAGCCATCGAGGCGGGGATTCCCAAGATGCGCATTGAAGAGGCGGCGGCCCGTACTCAGGCCCGAATCGACTCCGGTGCTCAGACGGTGGTGGGCGTGAACCGCTACCAGGTGGACGGTGAAGAGGGCATTGAGGTCCTCAAGGTGGACAACGCCGAAGTCCGGGCTTCCCAGATCGCCCGCCTTGAGCGGCTGCGGGCCGAGCGGGACAACGAGGCCTGTAGTCGGGCCTTGGATGCGTTGACGGCGGGCGCCGACCGCCCAGTCGGCAGCGCGGACTCCAACTTGCTAGCCCTAGCGGTGGATGCCGCCCGGGCGCGGGCCACGGTGGGAGAGATCAGCGACGCACTGGAGAAGGTGTATGGTCGCCATGCGCCCCGGATCCGAACGATCTCCGGGGTATACCAATCTGAGATGGGACAGAGCGACGGCAATGGCAGCGGCACTGGCAAAGTGCGGGATGCAGTGGCTGGTTTCGCGTCCCGAACCGGGCGCCGGCCCCGCATTTTGGTGGCCAAGATGGGCCAAGACGGCCATGACCGGGGCCAGAAGGTGATTGCCACCGCGTTTGCCGACCTCGGTTTTGACGTGGATGTCGGACCGCTGTTCCAAACCCCGGCCGAGGTGGCCCGCCAGGCGGTGGAGGCCGACGTTCACATAGTGGGGGCATCATCGCTGGCCGCCGGGCACATGACCTTGGTGCCCGAACTGCGGGCTGAGCTGAAGCAGCTGGGGCGGGCCGACATCATGATCGTGGTCGGCGGGGTCATTCCGCACAGCGACCACGACGAGCTGCGGGCCGCGGGGGCCGAGGCCATCTTCGGCCCCGGCACCGTGATTGCCGTCGCCGCCCTGGAACTGCTGGCCGCCTTGGACGACCGCAAGTGATCGACCTCGACGCCTGTGTCGAGGGGGTGCTAGGGGCCGACCGCACTTGGCTGGGCCGGGCGGTCACCCTGATGGAGAGCACCAAGCCCGATGATCGGGAGTCGGCTACCGAGCTTCTTCAGCGGCTCTTGCCCCACACCGGCGGCGCTCGCCGGGTGGGCATCACCGGCGTGCCCGGAGTGGGGAAGTCAACCTTCATCGACGCGTTGGGTACCCACCTCACCTCCCAAGACCACCGGGTGGCGGTGCTGGCGGTGGACCCGTCTTCGTCGGTCTCGGGGGGCAGCATCCTCGGCGACAAGACCCGGATGCCCAACCTGGCAATTGACGATGCTGCCTACATCCGTCCGTCGCCGTCCTCCGGTTCGCTGGGCGGGGTGACCCGCACCACCCGCGAGACCATGACCGTGGTGGAGGCGGCCGGATTCGACGTGGTTCTGGTGGAGACGGTGGGAGTGGGTCAGTCGGAGATTGCGGTTGCCGACATGGTGGACTTCTTTCTGGTGATGATGCTGCCCGGTGCCGGCGACGAGCTCCAGGGCATCAAGAAGGGCGTGTTGGAATTGGCCGACGCCTTGGTGGTGAACAAGGCCGACGGCGGCAACGAGATTGCCGCTCAGCGGGCGGTGCGGGACTATCGGGCTGCGCTGGCCATGACCGCTCCGGACAATCCCAATTGGGTTCCCCCGGTGCTGGCGGTCAGCGCTATCGAGGGCACCGGCCTCGACCAGGTGTGGGACCAGATCCAGGCCTACTTCCAGGTGCTGGCCGACTCCGGCGAACTCGCCGGCCAGCGTGCTGGCCAGCAAGTGCGGTGGATGTGGGCCATGGTGGAGAATCGCCTCCGCGATCGCCTACAGGCCTCGCGTGCCGTTGGCGATCTGGCTGCTCAGCTTGAGCAGCAGGTTGCCGCCGGTCAGACCGCCCCTGCGGCCGCGGCGGACCAAATCTTGGCTGCTTTCGATAGCTAGTTGATCTCAAGTCCGGGCGGCGGGTCCTGTCACCGGAAGCGGACCTGGCCGTCGGTGCGGCCAGGTCCGCCTCCGGCGCCACCCCCCGCCCTCTCGGGGTGATCCAACGGGGGATCCACCATCTAGGTGGAGTTGTAAAGGGGCCCGGTGTAGCGGGCGCTGGGGCGCATGATCTTGTTGTTGGCGGCTTGCTCAAGCAGATGGGCGCCCCAGCCGACGACCCGGCTGGTGGTGAAGGTGGGGGTGAAGGCCTCTTGGGGCAATCCGGCCAGGTGGAGCACCACACCGGCGTAGAACTCCACGTTGGTGACGATCACCGCATCAGGCTTCCACTCGGCCAGATAGGCCAGGATGCGGCTCTCGATGTCGAGGGCCCGGTCCACCAGCTCTCCTCCCAGCTCAATGGCCACGGCTTTCAGTGTCTCGGATCGCGGGTCAGCCGCTCGGTAGACAGCGTGACCAAACCCCATGATCTTTTGGCCAGCGTCGAGCTCGGCGGCGATCCAGGGCACCGCGTTGTCGGGATGGCCGATGGCATGCAGCATGTCCAGCACCCGGCCTGGCGCCCCGCCGTGGAGTGGGCCGGCCAAGGCGGCCAGCGCACCGCCTATGGCCCCGGCCACGTCGGTGCCGGTGCTGGTAATGACCCGGGCAGTGAACGTGGAGGCGTTGAAGCCGTGGTCGGCGGTCAAGCACAGGTAGGTCTCCACTGCCCGGGCATGCTCGGGGTGAGGGGCCTTGCCCAGGGTCATGCGCAGGTAGTCGGCACTGTGGGACAGCGACTCTTCGGGTTCCAGCGGCTCAGCCCCTGAGCGAATGCGGTTGACCGCCGCCAACACAGTTGGGGTTATCCCAATGGCCCGCATGACCGCAGCTCGCCGCTCGTCCGAGCCGAGGTCCAAGGTGGGCCGGGGATCCACTTCCACTCCCAGAACACTTCGCAAGACCGACATTGGCGGCAGATCGGTCTTGGCCAGGGCAGAAACCATCTCTGCGGCCTCCGGCGTCAGACGACGGGCGGTGGCCAGCTCGGCTCGGAAGTCCTCCTCGGCTGTGCGGTCGGGAAGGGTGCCGTTCAAGAGCAGGTAGGCCACCGCCTCAAAGGAGTGATCACGGGCCAGTGCCGCCGCACTATGACCCCGATAGTGGTACCACCCCTCATCCCCGCGAACCGAGCCCACCTCCGTGTCGGCCACGATCAAGCCCTTCAGGCCAGGAGGAGCAATGTTCTTAGTCAACGGGGACACAGCATTCATGTCGCCCATTATCCACTAGTATTGATATATTGACTACATTGATCAATATCTACATTGATTAGTCAATATATGGGGGTG
The DNA here is from genome assembly GCA_009842675.1 of Acidimicrobiia bacterium. Lineage (GTDB taxonomy): Bacteria > Actinomycetota > Acidimicrobiia > Acidimicrobiales > Bin134 > Poriferisocius. The sequence goes on from VYEX01000005.1 coordinate 41,305, forward strand.
TCGGTATGGACAATTGGCTGACCAGTTCTGAGGCAGCCGCCCGTCTCGGCGTCAAGCGGGCCACCCTCTACTCCTATGTGAGCCGCGGTCTGCTGGAGCGAGCAGTCGACTTGGACGGACGCAGTTCGCGTTTCGACCCCGAAGGGGTGGATCGCCTTCGCACTCGTTCCAGAAATCGAGGTGATGGCGAGGTCGGTGTTCTGGTCTCTTCTGGCATTACCCAGGTAGCTGACGGAGAGTTGCGAGTGCGGGGCCGCAATCTGATCGGAATGTCAGCCGATACCCGATTTGAAGGAGCCGCCGATTGGGTTTGGGGCGCAGAGCCAGATGGCCAATGGTCCCAAAGCGAAGAGGCCGGAGACGTTGCCCGTCGTGTCCAGGATCTATTGCCGGATAGCGCACCGATGATTGATCGTCTTCGAGTCGCGGTGAGCGTTGCATCGGCCACCGACCCCCTTCGCAACGATCTCTCGCCTTCATCGGTTCGGGGTGTGGGGAGACGGGTAATCGACTTGATGGTGGATTCGCTTCCCGTGTTTGCCGGTAGACGAGATGGCGATCTGGCTGACAGGCTGTGGTGCCGACTGGCACCGGGGCGATCCAATGCCCGCCAGCGGGCTGTTCTCAACCGGGCCCTGGTTCTGTTGCTGGACCACGGGCTGGCCAGTTCCACCCTCGGTGTTCGAGTGGCGGCATCAGTGCGAGCCGATCCCTATTCGGCGGTGGCCGCTGGTCTCGGAATCCTGGGTGGACGGCTGCACGGCGCGGCCAGCGCTCCCGTTCATCAGATCTTCCAGGAAGCGGTTACCAGCGGCGATCCAGCCGGGGCGCTGGGGGAGGCCCAGCGTCGCTCGGGCCGCACCCCCGGATTCGGCCATTCGATCTACCGCCGGAACGATCCTCGATACAGCGCACTCATGGAGTCCATTGCTGGGGCATGGGCAACGCACGAGCATCTTCCCCTGGTGCTGACGGTGCAGAGCCTGGCGTCAGAGCGTACCGATGCGCCCGCCACCATCGACTTCGCATTGGGCGCCCTTACTTTCCTGGCCGGAATGCGCCCCGAAGCCGGCGAGGCTGTCTTTGCCATCGCCCGCACCGCGGGTTGGATCGCCCACGCCCTAGAGGAATACGACGAAGACCCGCTCCGCTTCCGCTTCAGAGCCCGCTACACGGGGAGCTAGAGGATCTGGGACAGGAAGAGTTGGGTGCGCTCTTCTCGGGGGTTGGTGAAGAAGTGCTCGGGCTCGCCGACTTCGACGATCTCGCCGTCGGCCATGAAGATGACCCGGTCGGCGGCCTCCCGGGCGAATCCCATCTCGTGGGTGACCACGATCAGGGTCATGCCCGTTTGCGAGAGTTCGAGGATCACCTCGAGCACTTCTGAGATCATCTCTGGGTCGAGGGCTGAGGTGGGCTCGTCGAACAGCATGATCTTGGGTTGCATGGCCAGCGAGCGGGCAATGGCCACCCGCTGCTGCTGTCCGCCGGAGAGCTGACCAGGGAATTTCCGGGCCTGCTCGGGGATCTTGACCCGCTCCAAGAGCTCCATGGCTCGATCCTCGGCCTGCTTCTTGGGCATTTTCAGCACCTGGCGAGGGCCCAGGGTGATGTTGTCGATCACGGTGATGTGGGGGAACAGGTTGAACTGCTGGAAGACCATGCCGGTCTCCCGGCGGATGAGGGCGATGTTGCGCACGTCGTCGGTGAGCTCAACTCCGTCCACCACGATTCGGCCTCGGTCATGATGTTCCAGCCGGTTAATGCAGCGGATGAGGGTGGACTTGCCAGATCCGGAAGGCCCGATCACCACCACCACTTCGCCCGTGCCCACCTTCATGTCGATGTTGGATAGGGCTTGGAAGGTTCCGAAGAACTTATCGACGCCGGACATCTCGACGATGAGATCCCGGCCGCCGATTTGGGTGGCGTCGCTGTAGACGTTGGATGTTGTTGTGTCTGTCATCGTTCTCCGACTCCGAGGTGGCGCTCAAGGCGCTGGCTTTCCTTTGACATGGTGTAGCTGATGGCCCAGTAGGCGAAGGCCACGAAAACCAGGGTTTCCGCAATAGCGGTGGTTGAGAATTCCTGCTGGGAGTGGATGAGCTCCCGAGCCCGATAGAACTCCACCACGCTGATAAAGGCGAAGAGAGTGCTGTCTTTGTACAAGCTGATGAACTGGCCCACCATGGCGGGGATCACCGCCCTCAGAGCCTGGGGAAGCACGATGAGGCGCATGACCCCGGGGGGTTGAAGCCCCACGGCTTGACCGGCCTCGATCTGGCCCCTGGGTACGGCTTGTAGGCCACCGCGCACCACCTCGGCCAGATAGGCCGAGCTGAAAATGGTGAAGACGATGACCGTTCGGGTTGTCAGGGAGAGCGGCGTGTCGACGTTGAGGAAAAAGTCGATGAAGATCTTGGCGATGAACAGCAGAGCGATGAATGGCACGCCCCGGAACAGCTCGATGTAGCCCACGCAGAGCCAGCGAATCGCGGGAAGCGAGGAACGCCGTCCTACTGCCAGCAGCAAGGCCAGCGGGAATGACAAAATAATTGCCGCCCCGGAAGCCACCAACGTGAGGTACAGGCCTGACCAGTCGTCCCAACTCACGCTGGAGGTGTCGCCGATTAGCCAGTAGACCACCCTCACGGCAACGACTGCGGCGACTACGGCCACGATCTGGGCTGCCCGCTTGAGCCACAAGAGATCTCTGGCGGTTACCAGTCGCGCCCGGCCGAATATCGGCCAGGCCATCGTCGTTCCCAGGTATCTGGTGAGATCTCTTGCGCCGGCGATTTGGAAGGCGGCGAATGCGAACAGCGCACTCATCCACCACCATGCGTTTCCATTTGCGCCCGAGACCACCTGGAAGGACACGATGGCCATGAAGGCCGCCGCATACCAACAGAGGCGCCGGGAGGAGCGAGGCAAGCGCATGGCCCCGGCACGCACCGCGAGTCCAATCGCGATGGTGGAAAGGGTGAATAGAGTCGGCCAAATGGTTCGGGTGAATACGAGGATGACGGCGAGCAGCAAGAGGATGGACCAGTAGCGGCGTAGCAGATCGAGGGGACTGGGGCGCTGGGCCACAACGCCAGTTTCCTCTGACCGGTCTTGGCTTCTGGCGGTGACTGTTCCCCAGGCCAACCCTAGAGCCGAGGCCACGATGTACATCTGGGCCACGAGCCGCCACTGCTCGTCGCGGGGATATACGCCCATCATGAGGAGCGTGAGGTTTTTGCGCACCGCCTCCCACTGGCCGGTTACGAATATGAAGCGCCCCCCGTAGTAGAGGAGGATCGCTCCGACCACCGCGGCAATCACGGTGATCAGGGAGTTGTACCAGTTGTTGAACAGGTTCTTGCGCAGCCAAGTCCTGGGCGAGACTCGCAAATCGGGCGGCAGGCGGGATGGGTCGCCCTGCGGGCTTGTCTCGGGGGGAGGCAGGGTGGCGGTCATCGGCTCATCGCTCTTTGAGCTGGATGGATCGGTTGTACACGTTTAATAGGGCCGACACGATGAGGTTTATGGTCAGGTACACAATCATGATGATGAGGATGAGCTGGGGAGCGGGGAAGTTGATGCCCCATGCGGTGACGGCCACGAGGAAGAGGTCGGGATAGGCCACCGCGAGTCCCAATGAGGTGTTCTTGATGAGGTTGGCGCATTCGCTGATGTAGGGGGGAATGGCGATCCGCTGGGCTTGGGGAAGGACGACATGGCGGTATCGCTGGCCAGATTTGAGTGCCACCGACGTTGCCGCTTCAGTCTGGCCCTTGGGGACGGCCAGAATTGACCCGCGGATGATCTCTGCCACGAAGCTGGCCGTGTAGAGGCCCAAGCCCAGGGTCAGCGCCATGTAGCCCGAGTTGGTGCTGAACCCCCCGACCACTCGCCGCCCGTTTTCCGACACTGCGGGCCACGACCAAGAGTAGGGGCCGCCCAGGGCTGCGAAGCACACCACCACGATCACTGTGAAGACGCCCAGCGACCACAGCACCCGGTGATGGGGCTCGCCGGTGGCGTTATTGCGGCGAGTCCGCCATTGCCACACCGCCACGGCGACGACAGCCGCGGCCAATACAAATAGCCAGAAGATGCCTACGTTGCTCTCAGAAGCCAGCGAAGGAATGGCCCATCGGTCTCGGCTGACAATGATCCAATTGCTGTCGGAGCCGAAGAAAGTACCTTGCCACGGAGGGCTGGTCGGGTTGAATCGGGGAAACGGGCCGAAGGTGAAGAGGGCAAAGCCGAAGAAGACGATGACGACCAGCGGGGGGATGTTGCGCAGGCTCTCCACGTAGAGGCTGGCACCCTTGGCCACCAGCCAGTTGGAGGAGAGTCGTGCTATGCCCACGAACAGCCCCACAACGGTGGCAATGAAGATTCCCACGACCGACGCCACCAATGTGTTTTGGAGGCCGATCAGCAGCCCTCTCCAGACCGGATCACGCACGTCAAAGCCATGGGCGTCTCGCAGGGCGACCCCATAGGGGGAGTCGAGGAAGTCGAAGCCCTTGGGCAGGCCGATTTCGTCCATGCTCACGATGAGGTTGTGGAACATCCATCGAATGAGGGCCACGACAACAATCACAGCCAGCAGCTGTGCGGCCAATCGAAGAATTCGTACATCGCGCCAAAGCGCGGGGATACCGGGTTCGGGGACCCTCGGGTCACTGGTGGGGAGAACCCGCTTCGTCGTGCCGTCAAAAATGGAGCGAATGCCGACGGCTGCCATTCCCGGCGTCTGGCCGATACGCACCGCGTCGATTACCAAAATGGCAACAATGGCGGCGGGAACTGCGGCGGCGAATACCCAGGCGAGGGCCAACTCGGGAATATCGCTGTAGTTGTCGAGTAGTCGCAACCCCAGCTGCCAAACCGAGATGATCCCCACGAGGACCAGAATCAGCAGGTCGGCCAAAAGCGCCAGCACCCGGCAGCTGAAGGGCGCGGAGGGCACTGCGGTGAGATCAGCTTGTGTACTGGTGATATCAGCCGGGCTGCTCATAGCAGTGTGAACTTGAACACTAGACGAGAGCGGCCCACTGGTCGGTGACCGGTGGGCCGCTCATCATGTCAGTTGCTGCCCGTCACGAGACGAGCGGAAATTTCCCTAGCGGTAGGGCGGGACGTACATGAGCCCGCCATTTGACCAGAGGTCGTTGACGCTGCCGGCGAGGACTCCCAACTGCGGATAGCGGTTGAAGATTTCCTCGTAGTTACCGACCTGCTCCACCACGTTGACGGCGAAGTCAGTGGGGAGGCCGAGGCCGGGATCGAAGCCGTCGCGGCCCAGGAAATTCAAGATGTTGGGATCGGTGCCGTCGTAGCTGCCGATGTTGGAGGAGTCGAGTCCGAACTCCCAAGCCTGAACGGTAGCCATGGTGGCCCAGTTCACAACCTGCGCCCATTCGGTATCGCCGTCGCGCACCACAGTGCCGAGGGGCTCCTTGGAGATGAGCTCGGCCATGATGTGCTGGTCGGGGCCGCCTTTGCCCTCGATCTCGAACTTGAACACTCCTAGAACGCTGCTGTCAGCAGTCATCGCTTCGCACTGGCCCTCTTCGTAGGCCGGCACCAGGGTGTCGAAGCCCTCGAACGTGACCGGGTTGAAGGGGATTCCCCGAGCGGCGAACACCGCGGTGAGGTTCAGTTCGGTGGTGGTACCGGTGCTCACGCAGATGTTGGCGTCGGCGAGGTCGTCCAGGGTGGTGAAACCGGTGGAGGCTGGCACCATGAGGCCTTGGCCGTCGTAGTAGGTGGTGAACAAGAAGTTGGCGCCCTCGGTACCGTCACGGGTGGCGGTCCAAGTGGTGTTGCGGTTCATCACCTCGAACTGGCCTGATGCCAGTGCGGTAAAGCGCTCGGCGCTGGTGACCGGCACGATCTCAACGGCATCGGCATCGCCGAAGATGGCGGCTGCCACCACACGGCACATATCGATGTCGAAGCCTTCGTACTCACCATCCGCATTCAATAGGGCGAATCCGGGCACGTCGTCACGGGAGCCGCACAGCACATGGCCGCGATCCAAGACAGCCTGCAAGGTTCCGCCGTCGTCTTGAGAGGGAACAACCTCGACAGTTTCCACGGGTGTTGCCTCTGGCGCTTCTGGAGCTGTCTCGGTGGCCTCTGGCGCTGGGGCAGGGGCGGCGCCGTCGTCATCGTCGTTGCCGCACGATGCGGCAATCAGCGAGAAGACCAGCACCAACCCGAGTAGGGCCAGCAAGCGGTGAACGGACTTTTGCATGTCAATGCTCCCAACGTTGGACTTAAGGGACGGACAAGACGCTAGCGGCTGAATCGCGGCCTGACTAGGCCCGTCTAAGAAATTTAGATGAAGTTTTCAATGACTTTCGACTGTTGATCAGACGCACTATTGCGATGCCAAAGCCGCCTCGCGCTGACGGGTGGAGCGGTGCACTGGGTCGGTGTCGATCACCGGGATGACGTGCTTGCCGAAGTTCACAATGGTCTCGCGCACCACATCCATGGGCAACGTCGAGGTAAGGGGGCTGATCACGTACTGGTCGGCGCCCACTCGCTCGTATTGCCGGGAGACGTGGACGCAGTCCTCGGCGTTGCCCACACACAGCGACCCGCCTTCGATGGCCATTTTCACGTCGTCATGGGTGGGCTCGGGGATGACTGCGGGCCACTCGGGAATGCCGTCGGGCTTGGGGAAAGTGTCCAGCCAGCGGTACACGAGGCACTGGTAGTAGTACATGTGGCTGCGGGTGGCCAGATCGATGGCCATCTCCCGGTCGTCCAGGCAGATGCCGAACCCCACGCACATGACGTTGTCGTGGACGAAGTCGCCCACAGGGTTCTTGCAGCTGGCCACCTCGTTCTTGTAGATCTCGATCAGCGGGGCGATCTCGTCGGGGGTGCCGATGGTGAAGCACAGCACCCCGATGCCCAGCTTGCCGGCCTTCTCAAAGGTGCCCGGGCTGCCGCACGCCACCCACAGCGGGGGATGGGGCTTGGTAACCGGCTTGGGGAAGATCTCTCGGGCCGGCATCGAGAAGCTGTCGCCTTCGTAGCTGTAGGCGCCCTCTCGCCACATGTGGGGGATTTGGCGGATGGCCTCGTCCCACAGGCCGCGGGTGATCTCGGTATCGGCCAGGCCGGTCTCCGGGTCGCGTGGCGAGCCCGGCATGCCGAAGCCCATCACCTCGGTGGACGAGGAGCCCCGCCCGGTGCCCAGCTCGAAGCGCCCATTCGACAGCACATCGATCATGGCAGCCCGCTCGGCCGATCGGGCGGGATGGTTCACCGGGGCGGTGATGTTGAAGATGGCCGAACCCAGATGCACGTTCTCGGTTGTCGACGCCACCGCCGACAAGAACACCTCGGGGCAGGACATGTGGGAGTACTCCCGCAAGAAGTGGTGCTCAGACGACCAGATGTATTTGAACCCGTGCTTGTCGCACAGCTGGGAGATCTCCAGGTTGTCGCGGATGCGCTGGGCCTCCCAGTCGGGATTGCCCTCGTAGCCGAAGTCGGGCACGAAGCACTGGGCGAAATATCCGAATTCCATCTTTTGCAACCCTTGGTTAGCGGTATGTCGAGCGGGACTGTACCGGCGTTCGCCCTTTGCGATCTATACAAGGGTCAAATCGGCTGCACTGCGGCCCTCGCTGCCCTGGCGGGTAGGGTCGGCGCCCATGGCATGGACTCTGCGCCGCCCCGCAGCCCGAGTGGTGCTGCTGGACCGGCACGGGCGCATCTTTCTGATGCAGGCCAGCGATCCCATCGACCCCCGCAAGGGGCCGTGGTGGGAGATTCCCGGGGGTGGACTGGGGCCGGGGGAGGATTCGGCCCAAGGCGCTCGTCGCGAGCTGTGGGAAGAGGCGGGGTTCGCCGACGTAGAGGTGGGTCCGTGCATCTGGACCCAGCATGTGGAATTCGATTTCGCGGGCATCCACTTCGACTCAGATGAGCGCATTCATGTGGCCTGGTGCGCCGATGGTGGCGAGTGGAACCCCCAGCATCTCGAAGCGCTGGAGGCCGCGGCGTTCGAGGACGCGCGCTGGTGGACGTTGGAAGAGCTGCTGGCTTCTGATGATCAGGTGTTGCCGGAGCGGTTGCGGGAGTTTCTGCCTGACGTGGTTGCCGGTCGGCTGCCCGATGAGCCGATTGATATAAGCCCTTAGTTCAACGGCTCTTCGCGGTCGGCGGCCCTTACCGCGTAGGAGAAGATGATGGCGGGGGCCAAGACCAGGGAGCCGACGATGAGGCAGACGATGATGGCGGTGACCAAGGGGCTGTTGAACCTGGTGGCAAAGCCGGTGAAGAACAAGGCGGCCGCCGCCAGGTACAGGAGATAGCCCAGCCTCTGGCCGGTTGCGGTCAACCGGGCGATGCGGCGGCGGCGGGCGGCAAGGTCGTCGTCGCTCACGGAAGCCACCCGGCGTCGTCCAAGAGGGCGACTAGGTCGGATCGCACCCGTTCCAGGGAGAAGTGCTGCTGGGCGATGGCCTGATTCTGGTCCAGCAGGTCGGCGTCGGGGCAGCTGAGGAAGTCGCGAACCTCGTCGAGGCGCTGGGGTGAGAACCACCGGAACCCGAAATCGGCTAACTCATCGGCCACCGGGTAGCCGCCCACCACGCACGGCCGCCTCCAAATGGCCGCTTCCACCGGAGGGTTGCCGAATCCTTCCCATAGAGAGGGGAACACCACCAGATCGGCCGCCGCGTAGATGTCGGGGGTGCGGGCCACCGGCCGGTGGATCACCGGGCAGCGGGCATTGTCCAGCAGTTCGTCCAAGGTGTCGTCGTAGTCCTCCTCAGCTTGACCCATCAGCCAATAGGTACCCCCCAGAGCCTCGGCGATGGCTATGGCCGTCGGGATGTTTTTGCGGGGAATGGCTCGGACAGGATGGACCACCAGCAGAGTCTCGTCGGCTACTCCCAATCTGGTTCGCATCGCGTTCCGGTCGCCGGCGGCGCTGTTGGTGTCGAAGCCGTTGTAGATCACCACCGCCTCGAGCCCCCGTTGGGCAAACTGTTCGGCGGTAAGCCGGTTGATCACCACATGGCGCCAGGCGGGATCGTCGGGGGGCAGCTCGGTTACCGACGCGAATCTCTCCCGCTGCCACGGGGGATCGTGGTGGTGGAGTATCGCCGGCCGACTGGCCAGCGTGTGGGCCACGGTGCGAGCTGCTGCAAGGTTCAGCGGAATGGTGCAGAGGTTCTCCACCACCACCAAGTCGACGTCGTCCACCGCGGCTGAGAGCTGTTCTGGGTCGGGCCCGTCAAGCTGGTCGATGCCCAAGCCGGGCACCAGCCGGTCGACCGGACCCTCGGCGGCCACCGTCACCATGTCGAAACCGATATCGCTCAGCATCTCCTGCCAGAGCCGGGCGACGATGGACACCCCGTCGCTCAGCCCCAGTCGAAAGGAGACGATCGCAGCCCGGGCCATTCCCATGAGGTAACCAGATAACCCGGTTTTGTGAGACCTTGGAGGCATGGAAGGCCCTGATAGCTCTGACCGCTCGGCGGTTCGGGCGGCGGCGCGAGCGGTTTTGGAGACGCACTGGGTTCGGGATGGCTACACCGCTCCGAACCACGCCACCTATCCCTGGCAGTGGCTGTGGGATTCGTGCTTCCACGCGATTTGCTGGGCCGAGCTCGGCGACGACCGCGGTCTGACCGAGCTTCGCACTGCGCTGTCAGTACAGGCCGAGGATGGGTTCGTTCCCCATATGAACTATGTCCGCAATCCCGGAGTGGCCGCCGATCTGTGGGGGAGGGACGACGCTTCTTCCATTACCCAGCCCCCTATGTACGGCCATGCGGTGGCGGAACTCGTGCGCCGGGGTGTGGACGTTGACGAGGAAACGGTGGCCAAGGCGGAGAGCGGTCTGAAGTTCTTGCTCATCGACCGCCACCGTCTTCCCGGCGGCCTGGTGGCGCTGTGCCATCCGTGGGAAAGCGGAGCCGACGACAGTCCCCGCTGGGATGACTTCTGCCCCGGGGGGTTCTCGCTGGAGTCCTGGCGGCCGATCAAGAACCAATTGGTGACCTCGATCGAGCGCAGCCCAACCGGCTCTCCGGTGGCCAATCCGGCCTTCGAGTCCGCCTCCGCGGGATTCAACGCCCTCGTGGTGTTCAACGCTTGGGAGTTGGCCGCGGTCACCGGTCGAACGGCGACCACCGACCGAGCCGACGAGTTGGCCAGTTGCCTGCCTGGTCAGTGGGACGAGTCCCGCCGAACCTGGATCGATGCCGGGGCGTCGGAGGCGGGCTCGGGAAGGGCGCGCACACTAGACGGCCTGCTGCCGATGCTGGTCTCCGGCGACCCGGGGCGAATCGATGCGGTCGCGGCCGACCTGGCCGACCCCTCGGCCTACGGCGGATGGTGCGGCCCCGCGGGCGTTCATCGACAAGAGCCCGGTTTCGATCCTCGGTCGTATTGGCGGGGACCAGCGTGGCCCCAGCTCGGCTATCTGCTCTGGCAAGGGCTGCTTCGACACGGCCGGTATGGGGCAGCCGAACAGCTGGCCTCGACCACGGTCAGGGGTGCCATGAGGAGCGGCTTTGCCGAGTATTGGGATCCCGACGACGGTTCGGGCGGCGGGGCGGTGCCGCAGTCGTGGACGGCTTTGGCCACGCTGATGGCTTGATCAACTCAGAGAGCGATGTCCTTCATGGTGCCGACTATGAGGAGTCGCTTGCGGCTGAACACGTAGCAGGAGACGCTCCGGAGGCTGTCCTCGCCTTCCCAATCGGTCCGGCTGGGGGTGATCACGCCGATGTCAAGCTCAGATTTCTCGTATTCGAGACCCACGAACGGCTCGAACTGCTCGTAGCACTGAAGCACGCCCCAGGTGTTGACCGCCTCTTCACCGGGGTAGGGGGCACCGGGGGGTGCGTTGTGGATCAAGATGGCGTACACCTGGCCGTTGTGGGGACGGTTACAGCCGATATCGGTGGTCAGCTGGGCGGGGAGGTCGTTGCGATCCAGGTAGGTGTACTGGTTGAAGCATGTCCCCACCAACAGGTCGTAGGGGTCGGTGACGGTCCCTTCGAACCGGTCTCGCAGGTCCTCTTCGGTGGGCAGGAGGTCGGGCTCGGCTGTGGGCACAACGAATATCTCGTCGAGCACGGATTCCTCGGGCTCCTCGCCTCCGCATCCGGCCGCGGCAATGGCCAGCACGAGGACTACGGGCATCCAGATTCGCCTGATGGTCAGCACCGTTTTTCCAGCATCAGTAGGAGGGTAGGACTCGATCAATGTGCCAGAAGGCCATGAACATGACAATCAAGAAGGGCAATGCCGATAGAGCGTAGGCCGGGAGTCTCTTCCAGCGCTGCCCGGCGAACAGGGCGAAGAACCAGATGGCCAGGGCGGCCAATCCCCACAGGATGGCGGGGATCAGCCCGTCGGAGTCACCGTCAAGGCCTTCGCCAAAGGAGCCAGCCGACTCGGCCTCTTGGGGTGCCTCGGGTAGCGGCATTGGGTCGGGCGGATCGTCGTTCGGTGCCGAGACCGGCGCCGCTGCAACCGCGGCCTCGGTGGGCTCGGTCGTTGTAGCGGGAGTCGGCGCCGCCTGCTCGGTGGGCTCGGGCGTGGCAGTGGGTGCTGTAGCCGCCTGTTCGGTGGGCTCGGTCGTTGTAGCGGGAGTCGGCGCCGCCTGCTCGGTGGGCTCTGGAGCGGGAGTCGCGGTGATCGTCTGCTGGGAATCGATTGCCTCTTCCAGGTTCTCAGTGGCCAGCTCGACGGTCGGCAGTGATTCCTGCCCCGGTCGCGGATAAGTGGGTGCGGGCTCGCCTACCAGCTCAGCAATGACGATTATCCGCTGGCGGGCTGATCCCTTGGGATGGCATGCCGTGAGGGTGAGCCGGTTGGGATGCACGCTGAAGTCCTGGTCGAGTACCTCTACCGCGGTGGGGGACACAATGAGGTGCCCGTGGCCTTCTCCTTGGGGCAGCACTCGGTAGGTGAACTCTCCTTGGATAGTGGTGATGATGATCTCGTCATCAGGCAGCAACTTGTCGATCTCCCCGAATGGGGCGCCGTAGGTAGTGCGGTGCCCGGCGATGGCTGCGTTTCCGGCCTGACCGGGAAAGGCAGTCGTCGGGTAGTGGCCGGGGCCCTTGCGGAGATCGCCCACCCGGACGCCTTCCACCACGGTCTTGTCCACGTCGATGGCGGGGAGTTGGATCCGGGCGATGGCCGATCCATTGTCCCGGTAGAGCATGGCCAGCCAGGCGGGATCGGGTTGTAGGGGGTCCCCGACCGGTTCGGGAGTGGCCGCTGGGGTTGGAATCGGGGTGGCGCCGGGGGCTGTCGAGGCTGGTAGGGAACCCTCGGCAGGTAGTTCGTCCGTCGGCTCAGAGACAGAAGCAGTTGGCGTGGGTGCCGGAGTGGCCGGGGCGACCGGGACGGCCGGAGCGACCGGGGCCGCGGGTCCCAGGGCGCTGGAGGCTTCCAGCAGATCGGCGAACTCGTTGTCCAGGCTCTGCTGGGCTCTGGCTTCGATGATGCCGGTACCCCAGAGCTGGAATATCCCGAACAGCAGAATCATGAGCCCGAGCGCGATGACGGTCTTGCCCAGTGTTCCCAAGACCCGCGCTACCGTCACGGCGCGAATTCTACGAGTAGTAGGTGGCGAACCCATGTTGGCCGGAGGTCTTCGGTTGGCCTCGGGTCCAAGGGGGAGTCAGTGGGCCGCTATGTAGAGGTGACGGCGGGCTGGGTACGGTGGGGCAATGAAGGTAGCTCTGAGCGTGCGGGACTTCCTGGATCGGGCCGAGACGGTTTACGGCGATCGGGTGGGGATCATTGACGAGCCGGAACAGCCGGCCGAAGGCTGGGGCGAGTTGACCTACTCCCGGATGGGCGAGTTGTCCCGGGCCCAGGCCGCCGGCTTGGACGAACACGGGATCGGATTCGGCGAGCGGGTGGCCATCGTCTCCCACAACGCCGCCCGGCTGATGGTCTCCTTATTCGGCGTCAGCGGGTACGGCCGGGTGTGCGTGCCCATCAACTTCCGGCTCAACCAGGAGGAGATCAGCTACATCGTGGAGCACTGCGGGGCGACGATGCTGCTGATCGACCCCGAGCTGGTCGACACTCTGGCCGGCGTTGACTGCCGTCATCGCTACGTGCTGGGCGCGGAATCCGACGAAGCCCTTTATCGATTCGACGCTGAGTCCGTGCCGTGGACCCCGGACGAGGACGCCACCGCCACCATCAACTACACGTCGGGCACCACCGCCCGCCCCAAGGGCGTTCAGATGACCCACCGCTCGTTGTGGCTCAACGCCGCCACATTCGGCTGGGCTGCCGGGGTGAGCGACCGGGACGTGTACCTCCACACTCTCCCTATGTTCCATTGCAACGGTTGGGGTATGCCCTACGCCGTGAGCGGTGCCGGGGCACGCCACATCGTGCTGCGCAAGGTGGACGGGGCGGAGATCTTGCGCCGGGTCGAGCAGCACGGCGTGACGTACTTGTGCGGCGCGCCGGCCGTGGTGGCCGCAGTGCTGGATGCGGCCCAAAGCTGGGAGGGGGATATACCCGGCGCGGGACGAGTGCGCATGACGGTGGCGGGAGCGCCCCCGCCCACCCGGACCATAGAGCGGATGGAGACCGAGTTGGGCTGGGAGTTCATGCAGCTCTACGGCCTGACCGAAACCGCGCCCTATCTGACCATCAATCGCCGCCGGGCCGAGTGGGACCACCTCAGCCCGGCCGAGCGAGCGGTCAAGCTCTCCCGTCAGGGCGTTCCGGCTCTTGGCATCTCATTAGATGTGGACGACTCCGGCGAGGTGCTGGCCCGGGGCAACCACGTTTTGGCGGGATATTGGGAGCAGCCGGACGCCTCGGCCGAGGCCCTGGCCGGCGGCTGGTTCCATACCGGCGACGGCGGACTCATCGATGAGGAGGGCTACCTCACTCTGTCGGACCGCAAGAAGGACGTGATCATTTCCGGCGGCGAGAACGTGTCATCCATCGAGGTGGAGGATGCTTTGTTCGCCCACGAGGCGGTGGCCGAGGTTGCGGTTATCGGGGTGCCCGACGAGAAGTGGGGCGAGACGGTGAAGGCCCTAGTGGTGCTGGCACCGGGGGCGTCGGCCTCTGATGCTGAGCTGATTGAGCACTGCCGCAGCCGCTTGGCTCACTACAAGTGCCCGACGTCGGTGGAGTTCCGTGATGAGCTGGCCCGCACTGCCACCGGCAAGCTCCAGAAATACCGCCTGCGCGAGCCCTACTGGTCGGGCCACGACCGCCAGATCAACTGACCGACAGGTCCCGCCGCCCGAATACCCGCAGGCCCCGCTAGCTGATGGCTACCGGTGTTGAAACTTCAGTAAAGAAGTCATTCCCCTTATCGTCAGTCACGATAAATGCGGGGAAATCCTCCACCTCGATCCGAAACACCGCTTCCATGCCCAGCTCGGGGTACTCCAGCACCTCAACCTGGCGGATTGAATCCTTGGCCAGCCGAGCAGCCGGTCCGCCGATCGATCCCAGATAGAAGCCGCCGTGGCGGGCGCAGGCATCGACCACTTGTCGAGACCGGTTGCCCTTGGCCAGCATCACCAAGCTGCCCCCGGCCGCCTGGAACTGGTCTACATAAGCGTCCATGCGCCCCGCGGTGGTGGGCCCGAATGATCCGGAGGCGTAGCCCTCGGGAGTCTTGGCCGGACCGGCGTAGTAAATGGGGTGGTCGCGCAGGTACTCCGGCATGGGCTCGCCGGCGTCGAGGCGCTCCTTGATCTTGGCGTGGGCCAGATCGCGGCCCACCACCAGGGTTCCGGTGAGAGAGAGCCGAGTCTTCACTGGGTATTTCGACAGCTCGGCGCAAATATCGGCCATGGGCTGGTCCAAGTCGATGCGCACCACCTGTCCGCTCAACTCGTCGTCGGTAACCTCCGGCAGGAAGCGGGCCGGGTCGGTCTCCAGTTGCTCCAAGAAGATCCCTTCTGAGGTGATCTTGCCCAGGGCCTGGCGGTCGGCCGAGCACGACACCGCCACGCCCACGGGACAGGAGGCGCCGTGGCGAGGCAGTCGGATAACCCGGACGTCATGGCAGAAGTACTTGCCCCCGAACTGGGCCCCGATGCCGAATTGCCGGGTTAGCTCGAGGATTCGGTCCTCCCACTCCAGGTCGCGGTAGGCGTGGCCGGTCTCCGACCCCTGCGTGGGCAGTGTGTCTAGGTAGCGGGCCGATGCGTACTTGGCCACCTTCAGCGTGTACTCGGCCGAGGTGCCGCCGATGACTACCGCCAAGTGGTAGGGGGGGCAGGCTGCGGTGCCCAGAGTGCGGAGCTCTTTGTCCATGAAGCGGGTGAGCGATTCGGGGTTGAGCAGCGCCCTGGACTCTTGGAACAGATACGACTTGTTGGCCGAGCCGCCGCCCTTGGCCATGAACAAGAACGAATAGGAGTCTCCCGGTGTGGCGTAGATCTCGATCTGGGCCGGCAGGTTGTTGCCGGTGTTGCGCTCTTCGAACATGGTCAGGGGGGCCATCTGGGAATAGCGCAGGTTCGAGGTCTGGAAGGTGTCGAACACCCCCCGGGCGATGGCCCGCTCGTCGTCGGCGTCGGTGAGCACCCGCTCGCCCTTGTGACCCACTACCACTGCGGTCCCGGTGTCCTGGCAGCCGGGCAGCACTCCGCCGGCCGCGATGTTGGCGTTGCGGAGCAGCTCGGTGGCCACGAATCGGTCGTTGGCCGAGGCCTCGGGGTCGTCCAGGATGGAGGCCAGTTGGGCCAAGTGACCGGAGCGCAGCAGGTGGGCGATGTCGCGCATGGCCTCGCTGGTGAGCAGTCGCAGGGCTTCGGGATCGACTTGGAGGAATTGGCGGTCGCCGAGTGTGACGGTGGAAACGTAGTCCGTGGTCAGCAGCCGGTATTCGGTGGCGGTGTCAGGTCCCTTGGGGAGCAGTTCGGAGTAGGCGAATTCGGCCATTTTGTTGAGCCATTCAGCGCGGGGTTCTACTCAGCCTAACGCCGGGGTTCCGGCGAACGGCGATGGGTCGCCGGTGTCGGGAATTACTGGGGGGTGCCAGCTCATGACCTGGCCAAGCTGGTTTGCGAAGTCACGCCAGTCCGGAGGATTCCAGCCTTCGGCCGAGGCCCGAAGGTTTAGCTGGTGGTCCAAATGGACAATGGCGGGCAGCGACTCCAGCCCCAGGGCTCTCACTACGGAGCGGTCTTCGTCGGCGAACGTCAGGAATTCTTCGCACCACGGACCGAGAAACTCCTCGGCCTCTTGAGCTGAGGCGGTGACCATGAAGGACACCCGGCAGTCGGCTCCGACGAAGTTCCGCAGAATGCGACCGGCGGTGTCGATCATCCACGAGCTCTCATAGGTATAGGGATCGAGCACGACGATGACCAGATGGAAGACGGTGACCCAGTCGCCAATTGGGCGGGGCTCGCCGTTCAGAGGTGTCAGGTTCACATCGGCGTCAAGCGTGGTGGACATCGCATTTGAAAATAGCCCAGTGGGAGGTAGGAACCCGGTGTCGTGGCTGATGATCAGATTGCCGTCGCGTACGCTTTGGCGGTGCACCCGATCGAGCATCTGCGCTATGTGGCCCGGTCTTCGGGCGTGGGACAGGAGTCACTGGTGCGGGAGACGGCCGGGGCGCTGTTGAGTTTCGGTCACGACCCGGCCGGGCTGGTTACCACCTGTCGGCGGATGCTCGCTCGGCAGCCTTCTTCTGGTCCGCTGATGTGGCTGGCCTCACGGGTCCTCACTGCGGCTGATCCCCGGTCTGAAGTCCGGGCGTGCATGGAGGCGATCTCCGATGACAAGACTGCCCGCCTGTTGTCGCGCCAACTTCCCGTCGAGGCCTCGGTCTGCGTACTCGGATGGCCCGATCTGATCGGTCGGGCTCTCCGGCTTCGAGGCGATCTTCGGGTACTGGTGGTGGACGTGCTGGGGGAGGGCCAGCATTTCGTGCGGCGATTATCGGAACAGGACGGTTGGGTGGACGAGGTGGCCGAGAGCGGGCTGGGTGCGGCGGCGGCCTCAGCCGACGTCGTGCTGTTGGAGACCGCTGCGGTGGGTCCGGACGGATGTCTCGCCGTTGCCGGGTCTCGTGCGGCCGCGGCGGTGGCCCACGCCGCCGGCGTGCCGGTTTGGCTGATCGCCGGCAGGGGAACAGTCCTTCCCGGTCCCATGTGGGACTCGCTGATCGAGCGGGCATTGGGAATGGTGGAACCGTGGGATGCCGACGAAGAGGTTGTGCCACTCGCACTGGTGGACAAAGTGGCCGGCCCCGATGGACTGGTCACAGTGGCCGAGGCAATCTCGAGCACCGACTGCCCCGTAACCCCTGAACTGTTCTGCGCCGCCATTTGACTGGTATCCGCCTGATCGGTTGCACCGGTCGCCGGGCCGCGGCGGCCTTGCTTGCTGCGGTGGCCTTGTGGGCAAGTGGTTGCGGTGACGGCGGCACGGCTCCCGCGGCTATTCCCGATCCCACACCAGACATCTCAACGCCGGTTCCCGTGGCCGCTCCTGCTCCCATTGCCACGCTTGCTCCTCCGGCGACTCCTTCAGCCACGCCTGCTCCCTCGGCCACGCCAGAAGTCACTCCTGCTCCCATCGCTTCGCCAACTGCCACTAGCACTTTTGCTCCCACAGCCACACCCATCCCTACGGCTTCGTCGACTCCAGATCCTTCTCCCTCGGCCGAGCCGGAGTCCTGGCATGCCCGGTTGGCCTTTACTGGCGACCTCTTGTCACACGGTCCGGTGTTCAGGCAGGCGCAGGCCAATGGGGGCGAAGACTTGGCCTACGACTACCGCCCCATGTTCGAGTTGGTGAAGGACACCCTGAGCGATGCCGATTTGGCGATCTGCCACTTGGAAACTCCTCTCTCGCCCAACAACCGCAACCTTTCCGGCTACCCCTTGTTCAATGCCCCCGGCGACCTGGTTGTTGCCATTGCCCATGTGGGCTATGACGGTTGCTCGACCGCTTCGAATCACTCCCTGGACCAGGGGATCACCGGCATCAACGACACCCTCGACCTATTCGACCAGGCGGGCCTGGGCCACGCCGGCATGGCTCGCACTGCTTTGGAGGGGGCAATCCCGAGGTTGTATTCGGTAAACGGCGTCACCATCGGGCACTTGTCCTACACCTACGGCCTCAATGGGCTCATCCTCCCGGATGACAAGCCGTGGGCAGTGGACATCAATTCTGTCCAGGACATTCTCGGAGAGGCTCGGGCGGCCATCGAGCTCGGGGCCGAGTTCATAGTGCTGAGCATCCATTGGGGCGCGGAATATCAGGTGGCACCGACTTCGCGGCAGAGGACACTGGCCAAAGAGCTCCTCGCCGGCGACGAGATCGACCTCATCGTCGGCACGCACGCCCATGTGATTCAACCGGTGGAGCGACTCGGCGGCAACCTCGTGATCTATGGACTCGGGAACTTCTTGTCCAACCAGTCACCCCAGTCATGCCGGTCATGTCCGCCGGAAAGCACCGATGGTGTCATCGTGCTGGTTGACTTGGTGGAAGACGAGACCGGCGCTCTCGATGTGGCCGCGATCAGCGCCGTGCCGACCTGGGTCGATCGGCGGACCTTTACCATCGTGGATGTGGGTGCGGCGTTGTCCGCCGGAACCAGCTCGGAGCTCACCGGCCAGCTTGAGCAGTCGTGGGCCCGGACGACCGCCACGCTTCGCAGCTACGGCGTGGATGTGATGTTCGCGAGTCGACCCTAGAGATCGATGGCGGTGCTAGGGGCAGACCAGCAGGCTGCGCTCTTGGCGTGGGGGGAGCGCCACCGGAGGGATCTTCCCTGGCGGCGTACCCGAGATCCCTGGGAGATATTGGTGTCAGAGGTCATGCTCCAGCAGACCCAAATTGCCCGGGTGATTCCCCGCTATCAGGCATTCCTTGAGGAGTTTCCTACCGTTTCCGACTGTGCGGCAGCCCCGGTTGCGGAAGTGATTCGAGCCTGGGACGGATTGGGCTACAACCGCAGAGCCGTGCAGTTGCATCGCTGCGCTCAGCAGCTCGTGGCGTTGCACGGGGGAAGCCTCCCGCATGATCTCCCGGCTCTGCTGAGGCTGCCCGGCGTCGGTCCCTACACAGCCCGGGCAGTGCTGGCTTTCGCCTACGAGGACGACGTGGGCGTCGTGGACACCAATGTGGGCCGCGTGCTGGCCCGCTGGTCGGGTCGCAGTTTGGGGGCTGCGGAAGCTCAGGCGGCCGCAGACGCCATCGTGCTGACCGGTTCGGGATGGTCCTGGAATCAGGCCTTGTTTGATTTCGCCGCTGGGGTTTGCACCCGCCGCTCCCCTCGATGCGATCAGTGTCCGATGCGCCCAAGTTGCCGGTGGCAGGGTCAGGGCGATGACCCGGCTGAGGGCTCGGCTCGGGTAAGCGGTGGCCAGTCCCGCTTCGAGGGATCCGATCGCCAGGGGAGAGGCCGCTTGGTGGCCGCCCTCCGCCGTGGTCCGCTCCTTTCCTCAGAAGTGGCCACCGCCGCAGGATGGCCGGACGACCCGGCTCGAGCTATTCGGGTCTTGGCCGGACTGGAATCCGACGGTATAGCCGTCGTCGATGATGCGGGCACGGCGACCCTGCCCGACGCGGGCTTGCTTGAAGGCAGGCAGTAACGTGCGTTCTGTTGAGGGACGAAGTCTGTTCCTCCCGAGGAGTCCTAGTGTCTGACAGTCCGCCGTTCGACTCGGCCTTTTTCCGCCAAGTGCTCGGACAGTTCCCCACCGGCGTAACCGTGGTCACCGCCGCGGGCTCTGACGGACCCGCCGGGCTGGCCATTGGTTCCTTTGGCTCCGTGTCGCTCGATCCGCCGCTGGTCATGTTCATGCCGGGCAAGTCGTCCACCAGTTGGCCGGCCATCGAAGCCGCTGGCCATTTCGGCGTGAACATCCTGGCTGAGGATCAAGTGGACATGTCCAACCTCTTCGCCTCCAAGGCCGAGGACAAGTTCGCCGGTTTGGAGTGGACCACGAAAGTCACCGGCGCCCCCATCTTCGAGAGCTCCCTGGCTTGGATCGACTGCGAGATCGACCAGATCGTTGAGGGGGGCGACCACTGGATCGTCCTGGGCCGGGTATTGGATTTGGGCGTGCAGCGAGACGACGTGGGGCCACTGGTGTTTTTGGCCGGCAAGTACGGCTCTTTCGACCCGATGGGCTGACTGGCCGTGCCCATTTACGCACTGGGGGACATCGAGCCCGACATCCACCCGGAGGCGTTTGTCCACCCGCAGGCGGTGATCATCGGCCGGGTGAGCATCGGTGCCGAGTCGACCATTTGGCCGGGGACGGTGCTTCGCGGCGATGGAGCGGGGATCACCATCGGCGACCGCACCTCCATTCAGGACAACGCCGTCATCCACAACACCGATGAGCTGGCCACAGTGGTGGGCAACGACGTCACCGTCGGCCATCTGGCCCACCTGGAAGGCTGCACGGTGGAAGACGAGGCGCTCATCGGCGTGGCATCAGTGGTATTGCACGAAGCAGTGGTGGGCCGGGGGGCGCTGGTGGGAGCTAGTGCGGTGGTCACCAACCACATGAAGATCCCGCCACTGGCCTTGGCCATCGGAGTGCCGGCCAAAATCCGCGAAGGCCACATGGCCGAGGGGCAGAATCGAGAGGACGCCCAGGGCTATGTGGACCGGTGCCACCGATATCGGGCTGAGATGCGCCTAATGGGCTGACCGCCGGTAGTATTCAGATCAACCACGCCTTCCCTGCAACTAGGATTTGGATATGTCGTCGGAAGCCCTCGCCTTAGATCTCGGCCGATACAAGCTCGGCTGGAGTGACGAGGAGGATTACGTCTTCAAGCCCAAGAAGGGGCTGAACACCGACATCGTGCAGGAGATGTCGTGGATGAAGAGCGAGCCCGAATGGATGCGGAACTTCCGGCTGAAGTCGCTCTCCCGGTTCGAGAAGCGGCCCATGCCCACGTGGGGCGGCGACATGTCGGGCATCGATTTCGACAACATCTACTACTACATCAAGCCCACCGAAGAGCAGGTCGACGCTTGGGAGGACCTGCCCGACGCCATCAAGGACACCTACGAGAAGCTGGGAATCCCCGAGGCCGAGCGCAAGTACCTGGCCGGGGTGACCGCGCAGTACGAGTCGGAGGTTGTGTTCCACCGCAACCGGGAGGACTTGGAGCGCCAGGGAGTGCTGTTCTGCGACATGGACACCGCGCTCAAGGAGTATCCCGAGCTGGTGAAGGAGCACTTCGGCACCATCATTCCGCCGGGCGACAACAAGTTCTCTGCCTTGAACTCGGCGGTGTGGTCGGGGGGCAGCTTTATCTACGTGCCGCCCGGTGTGACGGTGGAGATGCCGCTTCAGGCCTACTTCCGCATCAATGCCGAGAACATGGGCCAGTTCGAGCGGACCCTCATCATCGCCGACGAGGGCTCTCAGGTTCACTACATCGAGGGGTGCTCAGCCCCGGTGTACACCACCGATTCGCTGCACTCCGCGGTGGTGGAGATTCTGGTCAAGAAGTCGGCCAGGGTCACCTACACCACCATCCAGAACTGGTCCAACAACGTGTACAACCTGGTCACCAAGCGGGCCAAGGTCGAGGCCGAGGGCCACATGGAGTGGATCGACGGCAACATCGGCTCCCGGCTGACCATGAAGTACCCGGCAGTGGTGATGGTTGGACCCAAGGCCTCGGGCGAGGTGTTGTCGGTGGCCTACGCCGGTCCCGACCAGCATCAGGATGCCGGGGCCAAGATGACCCACGCCGCTCCGGAGACCACCTCCAAGATCGTGTCGAAGTCGATCTCCAACGGTGGCGGGCGAACCAGCTACCGGGGCTTGGTCCGAGTGGAAGACGATGCCTACGGATGCCGCAGCCATGTGCAGTGCGATGCGCTGATCCTGGACGAGGACAGCGTGTCCGACACCTACCCCTACATGGAGGTGGGCACCCGGGACGCGGAGATCGGCCATGAGGCCACCGTCTCCAAGGTGGCTGATGAGCAGTTGTTCTATCTGATGAGCCGGGGGCTGACCCAAGAGCAAGCCATGGGCATGATCGTCAACGGCTTCATCGAGCCCATCACCCGCACCCTGCCAATGGAGTACGCCGTGGAGTGGAGCCGGCTCATCGAGCTGCAGATGGAGGGATCTGTCGGCTAATGCCCATGCGGCAGGATTGCAAGTACTTCGAGAGCCGGTCGTACCCCAATGGGGAGACCGTGCGGAAGTGCGATTTGGACTTGGCCCCCGAAGCCCCGTGGCGCTGTCCTGACGACTGCTCGGCCTACGAGCGACGCATGGTGGACGTGAATTGGTCGCACGGCACCTTGGTCACGCCGCCCACTCCTGAGGCTCCGGCCAGTGTGGGCAGCGACGAGAGCATCGGCGCCCTGCTGGACGCCGCCGAAGACATCGTGAACGAAGCGGGACCCCGGGTGATGGCCGAACTGGAGAAGGAGAAGTCCCGGCGACGGTCGAGAGCTGGCGGCGGCGGAAAGGCGAAACGGCGAAAGCGCCGTCGGCGTACGTGATCGAAACCCAGTTCACCCCCGATGCGGCCGGAGCCATCCCCGGCCCTGATTGGCTGGTCCGCCGACGAGTGGCCGCCGCCGAGCAGGTGGCTGCTGCGCCTATGCCCTCGGTGGAAGAGGAGGTGTGGCGGTATACGCCGATTGGCCAGTTGGACCTCGGCCGTTATCAGCTGGCGGCTGATCCCGGTGAGCGGTCTACAGCCGAGGTTCCCGACCACTGCGCCGTTGCCGATACCAGCAACGGGCGGCTCTGTGGAGTTGAGTTGGCTCCGGAGCTCGCCGACCTGGGGGTGGAGATCCGCCCGCTGGGCGACGGCGACGCTGACTTGGCCGCATCGGTGGATGTTGACCTGTTCGCCCTCATGAATGCGGCCTTCGCCGTCGAGCCTCTGTTGATTCGGGTGCCGCCAGGGGCGAGCGTGGAGGGGCCGATCATTGTGCGCCATTGGCTGGATGCCGACGGGGTCGCAGTGTTCCCCCGGTTGATCGTGGACGCGGGGGCTGACTCCTCAGTTGAGGTGTTGGAGCTGTACGGCTCGGCCGACGTAGCGGCGTTCGTGAGCCCGGTCATCGAGATCAGGGCGGCTGCCGCCGCTCGGGTGGGGTACCTGGCCGTGCAGGACCTGGGGCCCAAGATGTGGCACATCGGCTCTCAGGTCAGCCATATCGGCTCACAGGCCCACCTGAGGGCATCCACCGCCGCGCTCGGCGGGGCATACGCCCGGACGCGGCTGGACACCCACTTGTCGGGGCGGGGGGCCACCGGTGATCTGATCTCGCTGTATTTCGGTGATGGCGAACAGACGCTGGACTTCCGCACCTTCCAGGATCATGCCGCTCCGGATACCACCAGCAGCCTGCTGTTCAAGGGTGCGGTGGACGACGCCTCCCGGTCGGTGTACACCGGGCTCATTCGGGTGCGACCCGATGCCCGGGGCACCAACGCCTACCAGACCAACCGGAACATCAAGCTGTCGGAGGGTGCCTGGGCTGAGTCGGTGCCCAACCTGGAGATCGAGAACAACGAGGTGCATTGCAGCCACGCCTCCGCGGTGGGACCCATCGACGGCGAGCAGCTGTTCTACTTGGAAAGCCGGGGTGTGCCCACCGAGACTGCCGAGCGTCTCATCGTGACCGGGTTCTTCGATGAGGTGCTGGATCAGTTCCCCGTAGCGGGGGCGGTGCCGGTGGTGCGCGAGCGGCTCCTGTCGAAGATCGAGGGGTTGAGCCATCATCATGTGGGCAACGGGAGCGGATCGTGAGCGCTGAGGGGATCACGAGGACCACGCTGTGCCCCCTTGACGAGCTGGTGGACGGGGAGGCTCGGCGGTTCGACGTCGAGGTCAGCAGCCTGGTCCACAAGGTCGCAGTCATCCGCTTGGGAGATGATCTCTACGCCTTGGGCGACATATGCAGCCATGCTGACTACTCCCTGGCAGAGGGCGAGGTGGATCCCGAGGAGGGCACCATCGAGTGCTGGAAGCACGGCAGCCTGTTCTCATTGGAAACCGGCGAGGCCGAGACTCTGCCTGCCACTCGTCCGGTGCCGGTCTATGACGTGGGCGTGGACGACGGCCAGGTCTGGCTGGAGGTCGGCCACGATGAGTGATTCATCCAAGAGCGAACTGGTCGTCTCAGACCTGCATGTCCGGGTCGGCGGGCAAATGGTGCTCAATGGGGTAGACCTCCGGGTGGCGTCGGGCGAGGTCCATGCCGTGATGGGGCCCAACGGCTCGGGCAAATCCACTCTGGCCTACGCCATCATGGGCCGTCCCGGCTATGAGATCACCGCGGGCTCGATCACCCTGAACGATGTCGATCTCGTGGATCTCTCCCCGTGGGAGCGGGCCCACGCGGGGCTGTTCTCCACCCAGCAATATCCCACTGAGGTCCCGGGCGTGGGCTTGGAGAACATGCTGGAAGAAGCGGTGGCCGCGGTTGGGGGAGATCGAAATGCGGTGGAGGCCCAGGTGGTGGCCGAGGCCGAGTTGGTTGGTTTCGACCTTGATCTCTTGTACCGCTCATTGAACGTCGACCTGTCCGGGGGCGAGATGAAGCGAAGCGAGGCGGTGCAGCTCGGGGTGCTCCGGCCTCGCATCGCCATTTTGGACGAGCTGGACAGCGGCCTCGACGTGGATGCGCTGGCCGCGGTGAGCCATCGCATCGAGCAGGCCACCCATGAGGACAATCTCGGGGTGCTGGCCATTACCCACTTCAGCCGGTTGCTGACCGTGCTTCATGCTGATGTGGTTCACATCCTCATCGAAGGTGCTATCGCCGAGACTGGTGGCCCAGAGTTGGCTGCCCAGCTGGAGGAGACTGGTTACGATCCCTGGATCGACACTCGGGCCGAATCACCGGTTGAGATCCACTCACACTTAGAATTCGGAGGGGGAGGAGACCCATGGCCGTAGACGCTGATGCCAAGAGACTGCTGAGCGACGAGGAGATTACGGCTGCCTTGGCCGATCTACCCGGTTGGGAGCGCCAGGGCGACAAGCTCGCCGCCACCTTCAATTTCTCCGACTTCTCTGAGGCATTCGGCTTCATGTCCCGGGTGGCATTGATCTCCGAGCGGTTGTTCCATCATCCCGAGTGGTCCAACGTCTGGTCCACCGTCGAGATCGCCATCACCAACCACGCCGCCGGCGGCCTCACTGAATTGGATCTTGAGTTCGCCCGCCGCGTCAACGCTCTGGTCTAAGCAGCTGAATCAGCCCTGCCGGTTGGGTTCCTAGAAACGCTCAGCCAGTGCTTCGAGTTCCTCTTCGATCTGATCTTGTAGCCACTTTCCGAGGTTTCTCTCGGCCAAGCGAAACAGCCCTTTGAACCTGAATTCGTAGGAATGGGTCACGTCTGTGGTCCCGTCCGGGCGCTCCTGGCAAGCAATGATCCCAGTGAAATCAAACACCAGGCGGGCAGGCTGGCGGGGTGCTCCGGTGAACGTCAGCTTGGTCCAGCGCTCTAGGACGAACTCCTGCCGATCAGGTGCCGGCGGAAAGCCTTTCACCTTGCCCCAGATCCTCACCGACCCCCGACCCTCATCATCGGGGCCATCCACAGAACGCACCCTTTGGATCTTGGAGTCAACCTGCCGGTACTGATTCAAGTCGAGCACAAAATCCAAGACATCCTTCGGACTCGCCCCCACACTTGCTGCTGCTTGGGCAGTGATGGTCATACCCAGAACGTAGTCAGATCTGGCTGGGCTTTTTGGCTGGGCTTTTTGGCGGCTCTTCTCTACAGAGCTGAATCTATTTCGAGGTTCAGTTGAGCAGTACGGAGTTGAGGTGAGTGGGCTGCCAGGTTGTTGAGCCGTTGTCGGGGTAAGGGTCGGGTGGGGGATGGGTTTTCCATCGGCCAGTGTCGGGGTCTTGGGTGGTTTGGAAGCCGTGGTCGTGGATGTCGTGGTGGCAGTCGTTGCAGACCAGCACGAGGTTGAGGTAGTCGGTGGGTCCGTTG
Source organism: Acidimicrobiia bacterium (assembly GCA_009842675.1). Classification (GTDB taxonomy): domain Bacteria; phylum Actinomycetota; class Acidimicrobiia; order Acidimicrobiales; family Bin134; genus Poriferisocius. Next base: position 67,274 of record VYEX01000005.1, read on the forward strand.
TTTCTCCAGAACTTGACGTGGTGGGAGAAGCAGCGGTTGGGGGCAGCGCCACAGCCGATGCAGCCCTGGTCTCGGACCATGAGGGCTATCCGCTGGGCGTCGGTGGCGGTGCGGCGTGTGCGTCCGAGCCACAGGTTTTGGGACTTGGCGTCGAATACGGCGGGGAAGATGTCGGCCTTGAGGGCCAGTTGGACCAGTTCTTGCATGGGCAGCGGGCTGCCGTCGGAGAGTCGGGCGTTGACCAGTTCCCGGTTGGTGGCGTCGTAGTCGGCCACCAGTACTAGGGCGATGCCTTTGGCCGTGCCCTTTTCGGGTTCCAAAATCAGCTCGGCCAGCGCGTCGGCCATGCGCTGTTGGGGGGTGCGGCGGGCCTTGGGGTCTTCCTGATTCCACAGGTCGCGCTCTTTGGCGGCGACGACTGCGGCGATGTGCTCGCCGGTGACCGGGTCGTACTCTCCCGAGAGGATGAACATGCCGGTGTCGCGGTTGTTGAACATGCGGGCGGTGCGCTTTTGCTTCTGGCGGTCCAATAGGGCCTGCCCGTCGTCGCCCGACAGGTCCTGTTGTTGGCGGCGCAGCGTCTTTTCGAAGTCGTCGTAGGTCTGCTCTTTGGCCGCATCCACCAGTGCCTGTTCGTCGATGGGCCCATCGGACGAGGCCCGGGCGATGAGCCGGGCATGGTCTTGGGGGATGTCGCCGGCGGCCAATGCCTCTGATGTGGCCGCCAGCGCGGCCAGCCGCTCTGCTGCTTTGACGTCGTGGCGGGCGGCCCGCTTGGAGGACTGCAGTTCCTCCCGGACAGCCCGCTCCGCGGCGGCCGCGTTGTGCTGCCGCGCCATCTCGGCCACCGCTTGGGACTTCATCGCCGCCAACTTCGACTCAGCCCGGCCGATTAAGCTGATCCGCGCCCGCAACCGCTCCTCCGAATGGCCGGCAACATCCACCGTCCCGACACAAACCGCCGCCCCGCAACCGCTTTCTACGCCGTCGCGTGCCTCGGTGCATTCGGCCTGGTCAAGGGCAAATCTCATGGCTGTAAGCATACCGAAGGCCAGTGACAATAACCCCCCTGAATATCGTGTTAAAGCAGAAAAAATCTTAGAAATAAACTAACAACAGCAACATCAACTACAAAACACGCAAAGATATTTGCCTCAACGCCTCTGGCTGGCCAGCAGAACCACTTGAATCTCGAACCCCTTGGTTTCTAGCTCGTATCGAAGCTCTTCATCGTCGGCGGCCGACACCACAACGAGTTGAGCGTCGCCGCGGGCGGTTGCTGCTGAATGCCCCAAGTCCAATGCGACCCCTCGATCAGGGCCGCCGAGTTGGTCGACTACGCAGGTCGGTCCACCGGGGTCATAGATCGGCGGCTCGACGCCGGGAGATCCGATGGCGTAGTTGCCCTCCGGGTCGCAAGCCACCAGCGCCCCAGGAGCCCCGGGATCGAATGCAATCCCTCCAAATGTGTGGGTCGGCCCAGCTGGCCGATCTTCAGGGACAGTGGGCGCTTCCTCGGTCTCAAGCATTGACGGGCTGCTCGGCAAGGACTTGCTCCAATACATGGAGATCGGCGCGAGTCCAGCAGATGAGAGCGCATCAAGACGGTCGGCGTCGTGAGGAGATACGCACGTCACCCACGACGTCGACCCCATGCATTCCACCAAAGTCCTAGCTGCCTCATTCCAGAGACCGGGGTCCCGCAGGCACAGATCATCTACCCACACGTGTTTGGGTAGGTCGGCCTGCCGGAAGAATCCGACAACAGAGTCATTGATCACAAAGACGCTGGCTTGCTGATCTGAAGACCCGACGACGAACTCCAAGAACTGGGCATGGGCTACATCGGCCCCTTCCCGAGGCCGAAAGTACACCGGCGACCAAGCCGCCAACTGCCGCCTCGTCGCGGAGGTCAGACGGATGACCTCCTCCAGATCTTCGGCCCCCGTTTCGCGAATCTCCACGTCAAGAGAGTATCGATGCCTATCTCACCGATTGAAGACAGCAAATGGGGCAGGGATCCGCCGTCTTTTTCGTTGCGACAAGGTAACTTGTGATCGTGTCGCAACAGAAATACCTGAGGTGAGCTGATGCCCCGTACTGCGCAAGAAATTATTGACCGGGCCAATGAGCTCATCGCCCGATTCGAGGAGCACGAACCGTCTGAGGGTGAAATCAAGGATGCTGCATCTCTTCGGGCCATCCGTGTCGCCTTTCAGGACAGGGCCGATGCCGAGCGTCGAGTTGAAGAAGCGGTCGCCCTTGCCAGAGACCACGGCCATTCCTGGGCGTCGATAGGGGCAATGCTCGGAACGTCTGGCGAGGCCGCCCGCCAACGGCATGGTCGCGCGATTCTTACCCCAACCACCTGACCTCGCTATCTGAGGCTGACTTACGGAACCCAAGTCGGGTTGAGACAAACGCCAGGGCTTCGCACCGTTGGAGAGCTCGTTCGACAGTATTGCGGTCGGGGATGAGGTCGATATCGGATCCGCTGGTCGGTGGCCGCTAGAACCGCATTTGCTGGATCTGTGCGGAAAGGCCTCCGTCTAGCACCCACAGCTGCCCGGTGGCGTACCGGGCCTCGTCGGAGACCAGCCAGTGGACCAGGTTTGCCATGTCGGTTGGTGTGCCGATGGTGCCCAAAGGGTGAATTCGCTCGGCTTCGGCATGGGCATCGGCCAGCTCAACATGATCGGGGTAGAACTGCTCCAGCATGGGAGTGTCGATATAGCCGGGGCAAATGGCGTTGACTCGAATGCCCTCCGGCCCGTGGTCACAGGCCATCGCCTTGGTCAGGGCGTGCACGGCCCCCTTGGTGGCGCAATAGGCGGCCAGCTTGGGGTCGGCGATGAAGCCGTCGTAGGAGCCGAAGTTCACGATGGCCGCATGGTCCGACCGCCGCAGCAGCGGCAAAGCGTGCTTTGAGGTCAAGAATGTGCCGGTCACGTTGATGGCGAAGATGCGATCCCACTCCTCCCGCGAGGTGTCTTCGATCGTCTTCTCGATCTCGATGCCGGCGGCGTTGACCACGATGTCGAGGCGGCCCCAAGCCGACTCAATCCCGGCGATGCCGGCCACCACCTCGTCCTCGGAAGTGACATCGAACCGGAGGAACTCCCCGGCGGCGGGCTCCTCACCAACAGGAGAATTGTCGCTGAGCCCGGCCGCATATACGTAGGCCCCTTCGTCGACGAAGCGACGGCACACGGCCCGCCCGGTTCCGCCCCGGCCGCCGGTAACCAAGGCCACCCGGCCCTCCAGCGTCCCGGTCATGATGCGGCTCCTCGATAAGCGTCCAGCACGAGTCCGTGGAAGTGATGCACCGCATGTTCGGAGAGGCCCGACCCACTGGGGTCGTTGACAATGCGGCCCTGCTGGAACGCAGGGGTCGACATGCCCCGCTGCACGCTTTCCACCAGGTTGATGTCCTCCACCTGAAGGACCTCATCGAGATAGCGGATCGACTCCAGCTCAGCCTCGTTGGGCTCAGCGGTCTCAAAAAAGAAGTCGTAGGTCTCGTAGGTCAGGTCGGGGGCGGCGGGAATGATCTTCAACACGATGAAGTTGCCCCGGCCCGGGTACCGCATCATGCAGGTGTTGGGCCACAGCCACCACACCGCGTGGTCGGTCACCGTGGCCTCGCTCACGTCATAGGCGGTGTTGGTGGCCTTGCCCGCTTCGGCCATGTGGCTGGAGTAGATGCCGTGAGTGGTCACCACATAGGTGTCCATGTCCACCAGCGACACAAAGTCCTTGTGGGCGTTGTGGCAGTGGTAGCACTCCAAGAAGTTGTCGACCACGTTCTTCCAATTGCTGTTGATCGTGTAGGAGAGGCGATGGGCAAAGGTGAGCTGCTCGATATCCGGGGCCCACTGGGCGATCTCGGCCCCCAAATCGCCCGACTGGCCCAGAAGGGGAGCGGCCTCGGGGTCGAGGTTGACGTAGACGAACCCGCCGAATTCGGTGATCTGCACCGGATCCAGGCAGATCTGATCGGTGTCGAAGTCCACGAGGTGATTGGTGTGGCGAGCGGATTGAAGCTGGCCCGACAAGTCATAGGACCATCCGTGGTAGGGGCACACCAGGTTCTTCAGTTCACCCTCGCCCTCGACGAGATGGTGGGCCCGGTGCTGGCACACGTTGTAGAACGCCCGCAGCTCGCCGTCGGCCCCGCGGATGGCGAAGATCGGCTGCCCGGCGATGGCTTCGGCCACAAAACTGCCCGGTTCGCGGAGCTTCTCGCCATGGCAGATCCACTGCCAGGTCCGCCTGATGATGGCCGATTGGTCGGCGTCGAACCACCGCTTCTCGGTGTAGGCATCGGCGTGCAGTGAGAGCGACGAGCTGGGGTCAGGGTGCCAACCCTGCCCGATGTCGACGCCCGACACGCCACTAACCGGTGGTTTGAGCTTCTTCGACGGCTTGGATGAGGGTGTGCCAGGACAAGGTGGCGCACTTGATGCGGACGGGGAACTTGACCACGCCCTTGAGGGCTTCCAGGTCGCCGAGCTTGATGTCGGCACCGTTGCCGTTGGCGGGCGCGGGATCGTCAGGATCGGGCTCGATGGACATCATGGACTTGAATGCCCGGTTGAGCCGGTGCAGTTCCTCGGTGGTGCGGCCCTTGACGATGGCCGACATCATCGACGACGAAGCCTGGCTGATGGAGCAGCCCTGGCCTCCAAACTTGATGTCGTCGACCACCCCGTTGGCCAAGCGCACGTAGACGATGACCTCATCGCCGCACAGAGGATTGAAGCCCTCGGCCCGGACAGCGGGCGGGGTGTCCAGCTCACCCCGATTGCGGGGGTTGCGGTAGTGATCAAGGATGATCTCGCGATAGAGGTCTTCAAGATCCGGCATGGCGACGGTTCAACAGTCTACGGGCGAAGTCTCAGCGACATGCAGTCATTCTTCACTCAATGAAGAAGGCATCGGCATCGGCCAGGGCATCCGCCAGCGCATCAACGTCCGACTCGTCGTTGTACACGTACATCGAGGCCCGACTGGTGGCGGAGCAGCCCAGCACCCGCATCAGCGGCTTAGCGCAATGGTGGCCGGCCCGCACGCACACCGCTGATCGGTCCAGCACCTGGGCCACATCGTGGGGATGGATCCCCTTGTACTCAAACGACAGCACCCCGCCCCGCTCAGCCGGCTCGGTCGGTCCGTGGATGGTGATGTCGTCGCCGTAGCGCTGGTTCAAGGTGCGCAGGGCGTAACCGGTGAGGGCCACCTCGTGCTCTCGAACCTGCTCCATTCCCAGCCCATTGAGATAGTCCACCGCCGCTCCCAGCCCGACCGCCTCGGCGATGGGCGGGGTCCCGGCCTCGAACTTCCACGGCACCGCGGCGGTGCTGAAGCCCTCCTTGGTCACGTTGAGGATCATCTCGCCCCCGCCCAAAAACGGCGGCATAGCCTCCAGCAGCTCAGACTTGGCCCACAGCACGCCAATCCCGGTAGGGCCGCACATCTTGTGGCCGGTAAAGGCCACGAAATCGGCCCCCATCTCCGCCACATCAGTGGGCAAATGAGGGGTGTACTGGCTGGCGTCCACCATCATCAGCGCGCCGGCGTCGTGGGCCGCGTCGGCCAGCTGCCGGATGGGATTGATGGTGCCCAGAACATTGGACACCGCGGCCACGCTCAGCAGCCGGGCGCCGTCGAGCAAGCGGTCGAGGTCGGTCAAGTCGAGATGGCCGTCGCTGCGGATGGGAATCCAGCGCAAATCAATGCCCTGCTCGGCAGCCAGCATGTGCCAGGGAACGATGTTGGCGTGATGCTCCAACTCGGTGATCACCACCGGGTCGCCCGGCCCCAGGTTGGCCCGGCCCCAGGTTCGGGCCACCAGGTTGATGGCCTCGGTGGCGTTCTTGGCAAAGACGATTTCCGAGTCCTGAGACGCCCCGATGAATTGGGCGACTTTGGCCCGGGCCTGCTCCAGCGCCTCGGTGGCCTCAACCGCCAGTTGGTAAGAGCCCCGGTGGACGTTGGAATTGAAGCGCTCGTAGTAGTCGGTAACCGCGTCGATCACCGGCCTGGGCTTGTGGGAGGTGGCCGCCGAGTCCAGATACACCAGAGGGCGGCCGTGTACCTGCCGGCACATGATGGGGAAGTCGGCCCGGATGGCCCCCGGGTCTAGCGCCATGCCTCGTACCCCTCAGCGTCGAGCTGAGCGGCCAATTCGAAGCCGCCGCTGGCCGCGATCTTGCCGTTCATCAGGATGTGGACGTGGTCGGGGGCTAGATGGTCGAGCAACCGGCGGAAGTGGGTGATGGCCAGCACCCCCATCTCCGGCCGGGAGGTCATCACTTCCTGCACCCCGCTAGCCACGATCTTCAACGCGTCGATGTCCAAACCCGAGTCGGTCTCGTCCAAGATGGCCATCTCCGGCTCCAAGATGGCTAGTTGCAGCACCTCATTGCGCTTCTTCTCGCCCCCGGAGAACCCGTCGTTTAGGTAGCGGTCGGCGAACGAGGGGTCCATGTCGAACCGCTCCATCCACTCCATCACCGCTAGCCGCAGTTCCAGCACCGACAAGTCGATGCCCTTGCGGGCCGACAGGGCTTGACGCAGGAAGTTCATCACCGACACGCCGGGGAACTCCTGGGGGTATTGGAAGGCCAGAAACAGCCCGGCCTTGCCCCGCACATCGGCAGGCCAGTCGGTTATGTCGTCGCCCTTGAAGCGGATCCGCCCCCCGGTCACCTCGTACTCGGGGCTGGCCAACAGGGCGCTGGCCAGGGTCGACTTACCCGAGCCGTTGGGCCCCATGAGGGCGTGTACCTCACCCGCTCGAACGGTGAGGTCGATGCCCGACAAGATCGGGATGCCGTCTTCTGCCGTGACGACGTGCAGGTTTTCGACCTCGAAGAGCGGGGCCTCGGGCGGGCTCACCAGATCAGTCTACGCCGGAGGGGATGCCATCCCTACCACCGGAAAACGGGAACGCCGGTTGGGCAACGGCCTACCAGCCCCGGTCGATCCACTCCTGAAGATGGGGAGTCTCGGCGCCGATGGTGGTCTGATCGCCGTGACCGGGCAGCACCACGGTGTCGGCGGGGAGCGGGGAGAACATCCGCTGGTCGATGGACTCGATGATTGTGTCGAAGTCGCCGCCCTCGAAGCCGGTAGCACCGGGTCCACCGGGAAAGAGGGTGTCGCCCGAGAACAAGATGGGCGAGCCTTCCAAGCGGAACGACATCGACCCCGGGGTATGCCCCGGCGTGTGAATGCAGTGCAGCCGGAGCCGGCCCACCTCGATCACCGACTCGTCCTCCAGCAGGTAGTCGTAGGAGTCGAGCATGGCGGCGTCTTCGGCGGTCACCCCCACCTCATAGCCGGCGTCGCGCACCGCGGGGATGGCCTGGATGTGGTCCCAGTGCCCGTGGGTCTCCAGAACGGTGCGGACCCCGAGCGACGAGCACAGCTCCAACAGCCGCTCGTGCTCGTTGGCCGCGTCGATCAGCACCGCATCGCCGGTTTCACGGCAGCGGACCACGAACACGTTGTTGTCCATCGGACCCACCACCACTTTGTGGATCTCGGCCTGGGTGTCTTGCCAGTGCAGGGTCATGGCGACTCTTTTCGCGGGTGCTTCACGTTGCGACCCCGATTGTGCCCCATCAAGCGGGTCAGTGACAGGTCATCGGCGTAGAGGGCATCGAACCGATCGGTGAGCAGAGTGGTCGGGCGTGGCTACCAGGGTTGCGGTCTAGTAGAAACAAGGCCGTGAACTTTGCCTTCAGCGAGGAACAGGAAGAGCTGCGACGCTTCGTCCGGCAGTTCTTGGAGGACAAATCCCCCGAATCAGCTGTCCGAGAGCAGATGGACACCGAGAAGGGCTACGACGACGCTGTCTGGAACCAGATGGCCGAGCAGCTCGGGTTGCAGGGGCTCATCATCCCGGAGGAATACGGGGGCAGCGGTTTCAGCTATATCGAGTTGATCGTGGTGCTAGAGGAGATGGGCCGGGCCTTGCTGTGCGCCCCGTTCTTCTCCAGCGTGGTGCTAGCGGCCAACGCCCTCATCCACAGCGGTGACGAGGAGGCCAAGGCTGCGCTTCTTCCCGGCATCGCCGGCGGGGAGACGGTGGCCGCGCTGGCTTTCACCGAGGAGAACGGCCGCTGGGACGAGTCAGGTATCACCGTGGAGGCGGCCGCCGACGGCGACAACTGGAAGATCAGCGGTACCAAGATGTTCGTGATCGACGGCCATACTGCTGATGTCGTGCTGGTGGCTGCCCGCACCGCCAGCGGGGTGAGCCTGTTCTGGTGCCCCAGCGACGCCGACGGCTTGACCAGCACTGCACTGTCCACCATGGACCAGACCCGCAAGCAGGCCCGATTGGACTTCGACAACACCCCGGTCACGCTGATTGGCGCCGAAGGCGGCGGTTGGGCCGTGCTGGAGCGAGTGCTAGATCTGGCCGCGGTGGCTCTGGCCGCTGAGCAGGTCGGAGGGGCCCAGATGTGCCTGGACATGTCGGTGCAGTACGCCAAAGACCGGGTGCAGTTCGGACGGCCCATCGGTTCGTTCCAGGCCATCAAGCACAAGTGCGCCGACATGCTGCTGGAGGTGGAGTCAGCCAAGTCGGCCGCCTACTACGCCGGCTGGTGCGCCTCGGAGCTGAACGATGAGCTCCCGTCGGTGGCCAGCTTGGCCAAGGCCTACTGCTCTGAGGCCTACTTCCACGCCTCGGCCGAGAACATCCAGATCCACGGGGGGATCGGCTTCACCTGGGAGCATCCCGCCCACCTCTACTTCAAGCGGGCCAAGTCGTCGGAGCTGCTGTTCGGCGATCCCACGTACCACCGCGAGCTTCTCGCTCAGCGCATCGGCATCTGACGCTCCTAATCATTCTCGCCGCAGTCTTGGTGGTCGGGCTGGCCGCCTATGCGGTGATGCGGGTGTCATCTCGTTTGTCCCACACTCGGGCCCGGGCGGTGTACGACCTATTCGAGGCGGTGGACTTTGTGGCCGAGCGTCTGCCCGACGCCCTCTCGGCCAAACTGAGCTATGAAGATGTACAGGAGATCTTGCTTTGGCGGCTGGATCACCTGCGGCTGCGGGGGTCGGCCACCTACGGGCGGGGCGATGTGACGGCCACCGAAGCAGAAGGCCAGGACGAGGAGGTCGTCACCAGCGACGACGACTCGGTGGACTACGTCCTGGCCAAGGCCTCAGAGTCGGGAAGGGACATCGATGCCCTCGACGTGGTGGTGGTGCTCGACCTCGAGAGCCAATACCTCGAGGTCATCGGAGCCCTCGGTCCTCCAGCCGAGGAATCCGAGTAGTGGAAGGGTACGGTTAGGCAATGGACAGGCCTCGGTCGTTGGAAGGCTTCCGGTACGTGGGGGACAAGCGGTCCCAAGTGGTGTACGACCTGGATGAGGTGAGCGACGAGTCGGTCATCGAGGAGCTGGTGGCATCGGAGCAGTACTTGGTGTTCGGGCCGGACTCATTGGCCGAAGCCCGAAACCGCGGCTATCGGCCTCGGTCGGTGTGATTCACTGGCAGACTTCCGACGGGCTCAAGCTTGCCGGGCATTTGGCGCTGCCGGAGAGCCGGCGTATGAGGGCGCTGCCCGGCGTGGTGTTGTGCCCCGGCTTTCCATCGGCGGCCAACGGCGGCGCGAGGGCCGCCGAGCGGCTCCACTCCCTGGCTGATCGAATAGCCCAAAACATGGAGTGGATTGCGCTGGTGCTCAACTACCGCGGCTGCGGTGACAGCGAGGGGGATTTCTCCCTGGACGGGTGGACCGACGACGTCCACAGTGCAGTTAACCACCTCGACGGACTCGATGAGATTGAAGGGGTATGGCTGGCAGGATTCGGTATTGGCGGGGCGCTGGCGAGTTTTGTGGCCCAAGATGACCTCCGGGTGCGGGGAGTGGCCACCATCGGTGCGCCGGTGGACTTCGCCCACTGGGGCCTGGATGCCTCTGGCGTAGTGGAGTACTCCCGCTCGCTGGGCATCATTTCCACGCCCGACTTCCCCCAATCAGTCGAATCCTGGGCTAAAGCCGCCCGATCGTTTCGGGTTGACCGATGCGCGGCTGAAATCGCCCCCCGGCCCATGCTGGTGCTGCACGGCTCCGACGATCGGGAAGTCTCGCCCCTCGATGCCCGGGCCATCGCCGACGCCCACGGCGACGCCGGCCTCCGCATCATCAGCGGCGCCGGCCACCGCCTCCACTCTGACCCCCGCTGCATCGCCATCCTCTTAGGCTGGCTCGACTCCCAAATCACCCTCATTCCCTGACCGACACGGGCCGAGGGTAAGCGGTCAGTCTTGCTTGGTTTTGCCTTTGGCCTTTTGGGCTTTCTTCCAGGCGCGAACTTCGGCGAGGGCTTCGGGGCTGTCGATGTCGGCGACGGTGCGGGGGGTGGGGTCGGAGAAGGGGCCGGCGGCGGCTTCCCAGCCCTCGGGCGTCACGCCGAAGCGCTTGGCCAGCACGGCCAGGAAGATCTTGGCCTTCTCGTCCCCGTAGCCGGGGAGGGCCTTGAGCCGCTTGAGGAGGTCTTTGCCGGTAGCCGCCTCGGTCCAGACTCGGGCGGCGTCGCCGTCGTAGTTGTCCACCAGGTGGCGGGCCAGGTCTTGGGCCCGGCGGGCCATCGAACCGGGGAACCGGTGCAGCGCGGGCTTCTCCTTGAACGCGGCCTCGGCCTTCTCGGGATCTAGCACGGCGAGGCGTTCAGCCGAGAAGTCGTCAGGGATCCGCTCCTTCAACCGCAGGGGCGACTTGAACGCCCATTCCATGGGGACCTGCTGGTCGAGCATCATGGCCAGCAGAAGCGCGAACGGATCATCGAGGAGGAGTTGGTCGGCGTCGTGATCGCCGGTGACGGCAAGTGTTCCCATCCGCCCATCGTAACGGCCCTGTGTCACAACGCGTAGCCTGAAGAGGTGGCTCGATTGCTGGGGAAAATACTGATGCGCCCCGACATCTGGCCCGCCGCGATACGACTCGGATGGCGACTGGGGATGCGTCCCGATCCGGCATACATGAAGTTCAGGATGGTCACCATGTATGGCGATGCCAATGCCCAACCCCACGCCGGTGATCTGGTCACCTACCTGCGATGGTGCAGATCATGGGAGCACGCCACCAGGTAAAGCGGCATTGATCCGCCCCTTACGGGCTTTCAATCCGGGAAAGTGTTCTCCGTAATCCGCGCAACGCAGGCCAGTGGGTTCACTATGGTTTCCCCCATGAGCCGGGCGCTGGTGCTGAACGCCTCCTTCGAGCCATTGAGTGTGGTATCTCCCCGGCGCGCCCTCGTTTTGGTGATGGCCGAGAAGGCCGAGGTCGTGCTGGAGTCCGGCGAGCGGATCCGCTCTGAGCGGCTAGACCTGCCAGTTCCGTCGGTGGTTCGACTGCGCTACTACGTCAAGGTGCCGTTCTTCCGCACCGGCGGGCTCAGCCGCCGGGGAGTCTTTGCCCGCGACGGATACCGCTGCCAGTACTGCGGGCGCCACGCCGACTCCATCGACCACGTCCGGCCCCGAAGCCGGGGAGGAACCCACTCCTGGGAGAACGTTGTGGCGGCCTGCCGACGATGCAACATGGCCAAGCGGGATCGGCTGCTGTCGGAGACCCCCATGAGGCTGATGCGCCCGCCAGCCGAGCCACCCCGCTCGGCCTGGGTGGCCTCTGCCGTCGGCCATGTGCCCTCCGACTGGCTGCCCTACCTCGACCCAAACGCGGAATCCGTCGCCCAGTCAGCCTGATCCCTTGGTGATCGAGGGCGGGTGGACAACCCGTCATTTGAGCGGGACGGTAGGCGAGCTGCACCAACTGAGCCCCGATCCCGACGTCGATAGGGAAGTGTGGCTCATGTCGCCCCATGACACCGCGCTGGTGCTGGGTTCGGCCCAACCCGACGCCGCCGCTGCTTCCAGCGAAGCGGGAGTAGTAAGGCGTCGCAGCGGCGGGGGAGCGGTGTTAGTGGTGCCCGACGACACGGTATGGATCGATGTGGTGATCAGCCGAAACGACCCGCTTTGGGATGACGATGTCAACCGGGCGCCCCTGTGGTTGGGCCAAGTCTGGCGTGCTGCGCTGGCCTTGGTGGGAGTCGATGGGGGAGTGGTCCTGGATCGCTATGAGCCCGGCCCATGGGGGCGGCTGGCCTGTTTCGCCAGCAAAGGCCCCGGAGAGGTACTGATCGGCGAGGCCAAGGCGGTCGGCGTCACTCAGCGCCGCACCCGGAACACGGCCCGGTTTCAGACCCTGGTGTATCGCCGCTGGGACCCTGAGGAGCTAGCAGCCCGCCTCGCAATACCGGCCGATCAGGTCGATGACTTTCGAGAGGCCCTATCAGCAGCGGCCTACGCCGTCGATGCCTACCGAGACGACATCAATGCGGCCTTCTTGAGCTCTCTTCCTAGGTAATCGTCGGCCTGTCGCCAAAGGGCCGGCCCGTCCCAGCCGAACGGGTTGGCGCGGCTCTTCTCAAAAACCCGCGACCGGGTTGCTTTGGTGGGGCTATAGGGGATAAGGTGGGGCGAAATGGGAGAGAAGGGGAAATACTCGGGGCCCATCAGGGGAAATCATGCTCACCGGTGAGCACACTCGTTCCCTGGATGACAAGGGCCGGCTCTCGCTGCCGCCGGCCTTTCGCTCGGTGCTGGCCGAAGGGGCATACGTTGCCATCTACAACCAGTGCCTCGGCATCTGGACTTCCGACGAAGCCCGCAACGCGCTGGAGCGTTTCGAAGCCGCCGTTCGGGTCGGAGAGGCCACCGGCGATGAGTTTCGGCGATTCTCCTCCAGCCTCGAACCGGTGACCGTGGATGCCCAGGGCCGATTGAGCCTCCCGACCTCCAAGCGCGAGGTACTGGGCTTGGACAAGAACGTGGTGTTGGTCGGCGTTTTCAACCGAGGCGAGGTGTGGGATGCCGACGAGTGGGAGTCGGTATTGAGCGACCGGAGCACCGACGACATCGGCCGGTGGTTGTGACGGGGATTGAGAGAGGGAGGTCACGGCTGAATAAAGCGATGTAGGAGGAAATAGGGCTCATGGGCAGTCCTCCGTCTGACGAGATGGAAGGCCCCTACTCCGCCCGCTTGCCATTTGACACTGCCGGGGAGAAATCCCGGAGTGCGGTCGCCAGGCGGAGGACTGCCGATGGGCGCCATTTTTATCGCCCGACCCGGTCGGACGCAAAAAACAGCTCCCTCAACCATAGGGCTGCTGAGTAGACGAGGAGGTGAATGAGCATGAACGGGGGGACATCGACGGCGATCGACGGTCGATTCGTCCATCACCCCGTCATGGTCACCGAAGTGGTGGAACATTTGTCCACGGTGCCGCCGGGAGTATTTCTCGACGCCACCGTGGGAGGGGGAGGACACTCTCGGGCGCTCTTGAACGCCCGGCCTGACCTCTCGCTGATTGGCCTCGACCGTGACCCCTCCGCGGTCGAGGCCGCCACCACTGTTCTGGCCGGCCGCGGCGCCACCATCTGCCGGGCGAGCTTTGCGCAGCTAGACGAGGTGCTGGAGTCGCAGGGCGTGTCTCGCATCGTGGGATCGCTATTCGACTTCGGGGTGAGTTCTCCCCAGCTCGACAAGCCGGAGCGGGGGTTCAGCTACCGCAATGACGGACCGCTGGACATGAGGATGGACTGCGGCCAGCAACTCTCGGCCGACGATGTGGTGAACAACTGGCCACCTGCCGACCTGGCCCGAATACTGCGCAGCTACGGCGATGAGCGGTACGCCAATCGCATCGCCGCGGCCATTGCTGCCGCCCGGCCGATCGCCTCGACCACCGCGTTAGCCGACGTCGTGCGAGAGGCCATCCCCGCTCCCGCCCGCCGGCGGGGTGGCCACCCGGCCAAGAGGACCTTTCAGGCCATTCGGATCGCGGTCAACGACGAGCTGGACCAGATTGAGCCTGCTTTAGAAGCGGCCATCGATCGAACCGTGCCCGGCGGCCGGGGTGTGGTGCTCAGCTACCACAGCGGTGAAGACCGCATCGTCAAGCGGGTCCTTCGCCGCCGCGCCGGGCTCAGCGACGAATCTCGTTTCCGGGGCCTGCCCCCATCGTCGTCCCAGCCCCAGCCCGCCATCGAGTTGATTCCCCGGGGCAGTCGCCGCCCCAGCCCAGCGGAGATGGCCGAAAATCCCAGAGCCTCCAGCGCCCGTTTTCGGGCATTCGCCAAGCTGGGAGACGACCAGAGTGGAGAGGCAGCGTAATGGCCTCCCCCCAGCGC
>VYEX01000024.1 GCA_009842675.1 Acidimicrobiia bacterium
GTGCTGCGACTGCTCGGACCCCGGAGCCGACGGGCGGTGGTGACCATGGTCTTGGCGGTGGCCGGCGCGGCGGTGCTGGAGTCGCTGGTGGTGGATCTGGCCGAGGGGTTGGGGCTGGAAACACTGACCGACCGCCTGTATGCCCGGCGGGGCGGGGTGAACTGGGCCAGTGCCGTGGGCCTGGCCGTGGTGTCGGGCCTGCTGGCCGTGGTGGGCCGGGGCCGGTTCCGCCAGGCACGAGCCCGCGTCGCCGAGCTGGAGGGCACCAAGCGGACCCAGGCCAACGTGGGGCTCATAGTGTTGACCGCCGCGGTGTTGATCGTGCTGCCGCTGTTCGCGGGCAAGCTCACCAACGAGCTGCTGGCCAATGTGGGGCTGTTCGTGCTGTTGGCCCTGGGGCTCAACGTGGTGGTTGGCCTGGCCGGCATCCTCGACTTGGGATACGTGGCCTTCTTCGCCGTGGGCAGCTATTCCGCCGCGGTGCTCACCGCGGCCACCTCTCCGAAGATCGCCCCAGAAATGCCTTGGCTGGCGGCCCTCATCGTGGTGGTGATTATCACCGGCCTCGTAGGGCTGTTCATCGGCGCGCCGGTGATCCGAATGCGGGGTGACTACCTGGCCATCGTCACCCTCGGTTTCGGCGAGATCATCCGGCTGCTGTTCTTGTCCGACTGGCTGTCGGGGTGGTTCGGGGGGTCGCAGGGCATCACCAACATCCCCGCCGCAGGCATCTTCGGCCTCACCGACGTAGCCGGGACCGACCCGCGCCGGGTGTTCTATCTGGTGCTGGCCTTCTGCGCGCTGGCCATCTACGTGTCGTGGCGGCTGGAGCGTTCTCGGCTGGGGCGGGCCTGGATGGCGGTGCGGGAGGACGAGACGGTGGCCGAGGCCATGGGCATCAACACCGTGAACGTCAAGTTGCTGGCCTTCGTGGTGGGCGCGGTGCTGGGCTCATTCAGCGGCGCCATCTTCGCCGCCAAGGTCGGATCGGTATTTCCGGCCAGCTTCCTGATCTTGGTTTCGATCGTGATCCTGGTGGTAGTGATCTTCGGAGGCATGGGCAACATCATCGGGGTGATAGCCGGTTCCGCGGTGCTGATCGGGGTGCTGGGCGGTCCCAAGCAGCCCGGCCTGCTAGTCGAGTTCTCCGAGTTCAAGCTGCTCATCTACGGAGCGTTGCTGATCTGGATGATGCTGGCCCGGCCCGAGGGTCTCATTCCCAGCGTGCGGCGCACCCGCGAGCTACGCCAGCACGAGATGGCCCAGGACGCATGGCTGCGGGGTGAAGTCGACGACGACAACGGGAACGGCCCCGGCGACGGGGGCTCGCAACGGGCGGTGCAGCCATGACCGACACCCAAGCCGCCGCCGCGGCCGCCGTCCCCGGGGCTGGTCAACCGCTGTTGGAGACCCGAGGCCTCAGCGTGGACTTCGGTGGTTTGCACGCTTTGGACCAGCTCGCCTTCGAGGTGCGCGAGGGCGAGATCGTATCGGTGATCGGGCCGAACGGCGCAGGCAAGACCACGCTGTTCAATGCCATCACCGCCACAGTGGAGGTGTCTGGCGGCGACATCGTCTTCGAAGGCCAGTCGCTGCTGGGGCTGGACCCCAACCGGGTGACGTCTCGGGGCATTGCGCGGACCTTCCAGAACGTCCGCCTGTTCGCCAACATGTCGGTGCTCGAAAACGTCATGGTGTCCCAGCACTGCCGCACCAAACAGCACGCCTTCGGCGCTCTCCTCTACACCAAAGCCTTCCGCCAGGAAGAAGCCGAGATTCGCCAGCGGGGCGAGGAGATACTCAGGTTTTTCGGCACCCGGCTGATCGGCTACCGGATGGACCAGCCCGCCTTCACCCTCTCCTACGCCAACCGGCGCCGCCTGGAGATCGCACGGGCCATGGCCACCCAGCCCAAGCTGATCCTGCTCGATGAGCCGGTGGCCGGCATGAACCCGGTGGAGTCGGCCGAGCTAACCGGCCTGATCGGCCGATTGCGCGATGAGTGGGGTTTCGCCATCGTGGTGATCGAACACGACATGGGGGTGGTGCGCGAGGTGTCGGACCGGGTGGTGGTGTTGGACCACGGGGTGAAAATCGCCGAGGGCAACTACGCCGACGTGGCCAACGACCCCCAGGTGATCGAGGCCTACCTCGGCAAGGGAGCCGGGGAGAGATGAACCCGGGCCACCCAGATCCGACGGCTGCCTCCGGCGACGGCGTGGTCGGCGCGGCTACCCCGCTGCTGGAGATGCGCTCGGTCAACGCCCACTACGGCGCGGTGCACGCCCTTGTCGACGTGGATTTGGCGATATACGAGGGCGAGCTGGTGTGCCTGCTCGGCGGCAACGCCAGCGGCAAGTCCACCACCCTCAAGACCCTGCTGGGAATGCTCAAGCCCACCTCAGGGGAGGTGGTGCTTGATGGCGAAGTGGTCAACGACCAGCCCACCAGCTACCGGGTGGCGCGCGGCGTGACGATGGTCCCGGAGAACCGCCGGCTGTTCAAGCGCCTGACCGTGCGCGAGAACCTCGACCTCGGCGCTTACCTGCGCTCTGATTCCGATCAGATTGCGGCCGACATGGAGCGGGTGTTCGAGCTGTTTCCCCGGGTCAAGGAGCGTCTCAACCAGAAGTCGGGGACGCTTTCGGGGGGCGAACAGCAGATGGTGGCCATCGGCCGGGCCCTCATGGCCAATCCTAGGGTGCTGTTGATGGACGAGCCCTCCATGGGCTTGGCACCCGCCCTGGTGCAACAGAACTTCGAGCTCATCCAGCAGATCCACCAGGCCGGGCTGACCGTGTTCATGGTGGAGCAGAACGCCAACATGGCCCTGTCCATCGCCGATCGGGGCTGGGTGCTGCAAACCGGCCGAGTGGTGCTCGACGACACCGCCGAGAACCTCCTGGCCCACCCCGACTTACAAGCCTCCTACCTCGGCACGGCCGAGCAGTAGGGTTGTCTTCCAACGGGCGAAGGCATTAGGAGGCAGACATGTCTGACAGCCAAGCAATGACTAGCAGCATGGGCGACGTTTACCCGGCACGGTTGAATGTCGACTATCCAGAAGGGGGACTTAGTCGGGTCAAGACGCTTTTTCGGATCATTTTGGTTATTCCCATCGCAATCGTGATGGTGTTGATTACCGGATCCGGCACCGACGAAGCAGCCTTGTACGCGGGCGGCGCACTGTTCCTTCCCACTCTGTTGATGATCCTGTTTCGCCGCAAGTATCCGCGGTGGTGGTTCGACTGGAACCTCGAAGTCACCAGGTTCACGGCCCGAGTGTGGGCCTACCTGGACTTGTTGCGCGACGAATATCCCTCAACCGATGAGGAGCAGGCCGTCCACCTCGACTTGGACTACCCCGACGCGTCCCGCGACTTGAATCGTTGGCTGCCATTGGTCAAGTGGATTCTCGCCATTCCCCACTACATCGTTCTGGCCATCCTGGGCATCGGAGCAATCCTGAGCGTTGTGATCGCGTGGTTCGCAATCCTCATCACCGGTCGCTACCCACGCCGCCTCTTCGACTACGTGGTCGGCGTCAACCGCTGGTGGCTGCGGGTGGGGGCCTACATGTGGCTGCTCATCACCGACCGCTATCCCCCCTTCTCGCTGAAGTAACCCAAACCGGACGAACCAGCAGACCACCGGCCCCCTTCGGGCCGAAGGCGATCCTGCGTTGGGAATCTTGTCGATTGCCATTTCGAGATACTTGCTGTTCCGCTAGCATGTTGGCTGCCGCTTTGTAGGGGGTACTAGCCCGGTAACTCGGGTTCGCACCAGGGCATGCGGATTTCGTAACAGACCTTGCGCTGATTGGCGCCAAGGCCTGGTGGAATCTGAAGGAGCCTTTGGTGCGATTTCGCCCTGGTCCCAAGACTTGCGTCTGGGAATCGTTGGGGGGTCCTCAAGCCCCCAAAACAAAGCGCATGACCGGTTGCCGGGTGGCCCGGCTCGTTGGTGTCATCGCCCTGGCGGCGGTCGCATCTTCGTGCTTGCCGGTGGGGAGCGCGTCGACGGACACGCACGCGTCTTCGGCAACAGGAAACGGCCTGTCCGGCGATTCGAGCCCGGCCTCGTCGATTGTCGCGGCGGCAGCAATTCGGGGCGCCTCCTCAGCGTCTGGGGCTGAGGTCGCATCTGTCAGATTTGATCTAAACGACAACCGCGTCGCCTTGTCCGACTTCGACTTCGAGCCGGCCGCGACAGCGGGGCAGGCAGCAACACCGACTCCGTTGGCCACTCCTGAGCGCGTGTGGCTGGTGGCCAACGACGAGCAGGCGGCAACTTTGGCGGCCCACGGCCACCAGATCGGCAATACGGTGATCGTCGCCTCTGGCGACCTCCGAGGACTGCCCTCCCAGACCATGAAGAAGATCCTCGACGCCTCAGAGGTGGAACTGGATCCGGGCCTCAGCGACGACGCTCTGTGGCAGTTGGAGGTGATCCGCCAGGGCCATCAGATTCCCGGCGGCGGCCTGCTCATGTTCGACTCAGAAATCGAGCGCCGCATGGTGGCCATCTACGGCCATCCATCGACTTCGGGACTAGGAGTGCTGGGGGAGCAGGGTCCCCAGGAGGGCGCCGAGCGCCTTCGGTCCATCGCCCAGGGATACGACGCTGACGGCGCGGTGATCTTGCCCACCTTCGAGATCATCGCCACCGTTGCATCGGCCGGCCCCGGAAGCGACGGGGACTATTCGGCGATGACCGCTCGGGATGTGATCAGGCCGTGGATCGAGACCGCGGCCGCCAACGACATGTACGTGGTGCTGGACCTCCAGTCGGGACGAAGCGACTTCTTGTCGCAGGCGAAGGTCTACGAGGAGTTCCTCCTCCTCCCCCACGTTGGTCTGGCCCTCGATCCCGAGTGGAGGCTCAAGCCCCACGAGGTACACCTACAGCAGATCGGCACAGTGGACGCAGCCGAGATCAACCAGGTAGCGGAATGGCTGGCCGGACTGGTACGCGAGCATGCCCTCCCCCAGAAGCTGCTGATCGTCCACCAATTCCGCTACTCCATGATCACCAACCGCGAGGCCATAGAGACTCCCCCCGAGCTGGCGGTCCTCATCCACATGGACGGCCAAGGCTCCATACAGGCCAAATACAACACCTGGAATGCCTTGACCACCATGGCCGACGCCGACCAGTTCCATTGGGGCTGGAAGAACTTCTACGACGAAGACTCCCCCATGGCCACTCCCGAACAAGTCCTAGAACTTTCCCCCAACACGGTGTTCGTATCCTTCCAGTAGGAGCTCAGTCGCTGAAGTCAATGCGGTGGGCGTCGGCTATGGCGGTGAGGACGGTGCCGGGGGTGTGGGCATCGCCGATGACGTGGACGGTGAGGTTGGCGGCGGTGAGATCGGCGGAAAGCGGATCGTGGGGGTGTTTGTCCACGGTGAGGGTTAGGTCGGCCAGGGGCGGAGAATCGACTTTGGTTTGGACATCGACTTCGAGGGTTTGCAGGCGCTCCAAGGCGGGTTGGACCACCAAGTCGAGCAGGGCGTTGGCCGCTACCCGGCGGCCGGGAGTGGTCAGCGTGACCGCTAGGCCCTGGGTGGCAAGCCACTCGGCCAGGCCAAGGGCTTCGTAGCCGCCAAAGCGGTCGTCGACCACGGCGGTGGCGCCCTTGGACATGGTGCTGATGTCGGGAATCTCGGCACCGGTGGCGCCAGTGGCCACCACCACCAGATCGGGGCGGGCTGAGGTGATAGATTGCCCATCGGCGGTTTGGTTCAGCTGCACATCGACGCCGAGGCGGTCCAGTTCTCGTTCTTGCCAGTCGCAGATGTCGCCCAGCAACCCCCGGGTGGGCAGCTCTTGGGCCTGCCGGACGGCACCGCCCAAGCGGTTGCGGGCCTCGAACAGCACCACGGAGTGACCCTGTTCAGCAGCTAGTCGGGCCGCTTCCATGCCGCCGGGTCCGCCGCCGACAACCACTATCCGTCGGGATTGGGAGGTCGAATCCGTGGGCGGGAATTCCAGCTCGCGTCCCACCGCGGGGTTGACGGCACAGGAGAGGCGGCCCCGGTTGAGGCCGCCGACGCAGCCGTCGTTGCCGGCGATGCAGGGGCGAACCTCGGCCTCTCGGCCCTCAATGCTCTTGGCTACCAGGTCGGGATCGGCGATGTGGGCTCGGGTGAGGCCCACCATGTCGGCCACTCCGCGGGCGATCAGCTCGTCGGCTTCGGCCAGGGTGCGGAACCGTCCGGTCACGATGGCGGGCAGGTCGACGGCGGCCACCACCGGGGCGGCCGCCTCCAGCTCGTATCCGGGCGGCTCGTGCATCCCGCCCATGATCTTGTGGGGCCGCAGGCAGCTTCCGTAGGTGAGGTTCACGTAGTCGATGAGACCGTCGTCGGCCAGCACCTTCACCAGCTCGGCGCAATCGTGCTCGGTCACTCCCCCGTGGCCCAGCGCTTCTGATCCGATTCGAACTCCCATAGGGATGCCCGGGCCGATCGTTTCCCGCACCGCGCCGACCACCTCGCGTACCAACCGGATGCGGTTCTCCCATGAGCCGCCGTAGCGGTCGGTGCGCTGGTTGGTGGCCGACGACATGAACTGCTGGAGCAGGTAGCCGTGGGCGATGTGGACCTCCACTCCGTGGACTCCGCCCTCGATGCTCCACCGGGCCGCCTGGGCGAAGGCATCGATGAGTTCGGCGATGTCGTCACCGGTCATGGACTTGGCCGGGCGGCGGATGCTGGGACCGGCCACCTCCGAAGCCGACCACGGCGGCCCTCCGTCGGCCGTCACTCCCTCGTAGCCCAGATGGCCGAGCTGCTGGAACACTGCCATGTTGTACGGGGCCAAGCGACCCATCAGCCGGCGGTAGTCGTCTACCACCGAGGCATCGTGCAGTCGCAGCGTGCCCATGTCGGTGGGGTGGACCGACGCCGCCTCCAGGATGGTGAGCCCGCATCCGCCCGCAGCCCGGGCCTCGTGGTAGGCGATCAGCTCGTCGGTGACCCGGCCCTGGCCAATGTTGGTGCCGTGCGCGGTGCGCACCACCCGGTTCTTGATCTCCAGCCCATTGATCTCAATCGGCACCAGAACGTGCTCGTAGCTCATTGCACGTCTCCCACTCGGTTGGTGCGGGCAAAGCAGGCGGCCCCGACTCCGCTGCACAGGGCCATGGCCAGCCAAGCCCAGGTGTAGGTGCCCAGCAAGTCGACCAAAGCGCCGAAACTCACCGGAGTGGCCAGCGCCCCCAAGTAATAGCCGGTCATGGTGACACCGGTGGCCCGGGCCACGGCGTGGGGCGCCCGGTCGACTACCGCGGCGTGCATGATGCCGATGGCGGCCAATTGGGCAATAAAGCCGACGAACATACCGATGGCGGCAATGGCCACACCTAGTGACAAGCCGCTCATGATGACCAAATTCGACGCCGCCAACACCGAACTCAGCCCAACGATGAGCGGCACCCGTCGAGCTCGGCCCAGGTAGTCGGCCCGCAACGCAGTGAGCGACATGCAAATGGCGCCGACTCCCGCGGCCAGCCCAGATATCGCCCCGGCCACCGGCTTGGAGGTGCCCAGGGCCTCGTCGAGATACGGAACTGTCCAGGAAAACAGCGGCTGTCCTGAGCCGACCACGAAGCAAGCCGACACCGCGAACCACCAGAACCCTTTGGGAAGTACCGAAGCACCAGTCTGGGCCCCCCGCTGGGAGGCGCGTATGTCGGGAATGACGGCCGACGAAATGAGCGCGCTGGCCCCGGCAGCGGTCCCGGCGATCATCAAAATGAGGTTCCAGCTCCAGCGATCAGACGCCCAGGGCACAAGAGTGGCGCTGATCAATGCCACCATCGGCACCCCGGACGTCTTGGCCGACAATGCCAGGGTTCGGCGGCTTTCGGGCACCGCGGCGGCCACCGCCTCGTTGGTGGCCGCGTTGGCCAGGGCGTAGCCGAAGCCGGCGAATACCGCGGCTCCAACCAAGGCTGCGTAGCTGTCGAGAACCGCCGCCGTCCACGCGGCAACGGCCACGATCAATTGGTCGGCAATCACCGCAGTGCGGGTGCCGACTCTCTCGGTGATCCGGGCGCCAATGATCGAGCCCAATCCGGTACAGCCGAAATGGAGGCTCACCAGCAGCCCTACTTGGGCTCGCGAGATGCCGAGGTCGTCGCGCAACGCGGCGACGAAATAGCCCGGGAAGAATCCCAGGCTCGACCCAAACCCCAGCACCATCATGCTGGCTGCCACCACGGCTGGGCCTCGGCCAACCTTTGACAGTGCTGTCATATGCCTTGCTTGCCCAACACTCCCGGCGACGTTACTGGGCAGCAGACCTGGCCCAATGGTTCGCGACGCTCATCGGCTATGAGGTAGCCCGGTACGCTCCACGAGTGGACTTGTCGCCCGCAGCAGTGGGTCAAGCGGTGGCCGGGGTGCTGGACGGGGTGGACGCTGTGCCCCGAGTCGAGCGATTGGACCGGGGGTTTTCGTGGGTGACGCTGGCGGTGAACGACATGATCGTGCGGGTAGCGCCCCGGGGCGGCTCGCTCGATCCCTACGACCCCCAAGCAGAGGCCGCCAATCTTCGCCGCGTGGAGGGCTTCGTGCCTGCGCCCCGAGTGTTGGCCGTGCAGGCCGAGAGCGATAACCCCATCGGCAGGCCCTTCGGCGTCCACACCCGGGTGCCGGGGCAGGTCTTGCGACTTGACGACGTGTCCGAGCATCAACCGGAATACATATCCGCTGCTGGGCAAGCGCTGGGCGAACTCCACAATCTGACTGCGCCGATGACCGTGGCCGAGGCCTACGACGCCGAGCTGGACCGAACCGAGGCCGTCTATAGGCGGGCTGCTCCCGGCCGGCATCCTGAGTTTGAGGCGGCGCTGATGTGGCTGCGAACTCACCGGCCCGACTGCAACGAATCCGCGGTGTGGTGCCACGGCGACTTCCGGTTCGCCAACCTGAGCTGGACCGGACCGGGGCAGTTGGGCGGAGTCTTGGACTGGGAGCGGGCCTGGGCTGGCGACCCAATGTGCGACGTGGCCTTCACCCACCGCTTCTCGGGCTGGTGCACCATCGAAGACTCCACCCACTACGGCCACCCCATTGACCGGGAGCGCCTGGCTTACGCCGCCCGCTTCGAGCGGGTCCGCTCCTTCACCGCGTCGATGCGGGCCATTCGGGCTTGGCTCGACGGCCGCTCCGACGACCCCCGCCTGCTTACCATCGGCCGCCGCGGCGAACATGCCATGAAGGCCGAGTTGGGTTGGGCGACGGGGTAGTTAGCCGCGCCCCAACACCATCACGTTGTGGTATTGGGCACCGGAGCCGGCGCCGGAGACCAGGGCAACCCCGGCATCGGCAACTTGACCGGGACCGGCAGTGCCCCGCAGCTGGCGCACGGCCTCGACAATCTTGAGCGTGGGACCACCCCAGCCGATGTGGCTGTAGCTGAGCAGGCCGCCGTCGGTGTTGAGGGGATGGCGACCATCGACGCCGATTCCGGCCTCCCATAGGTAGTCGGCCCCTTCGCCCTCAGCGCACAACCCCAACATCTCGAACTGGCGCACCACCTCATAGGTGTTGATGTCATAGAGCTCAAATACATCCACGTCTTGTGGTCCAAGCTCTGCCAGCTCGAACGCCCGGCGGGCGGCATCGGCCCCCAAACCCCACACCTCGTCGTAGCGGGGCGGGTTGACGTACTGCTGGCGATGCCATTCTGCGCCCCCTCCCAGAATGGCCACCGGTGGCTGGGCAAGATCACGGGCCCGCTCGGCGGTGGTGATCACCATGGCTGCGGCCCCTTCGGTGGCCAGGCACAAGTCGAGCAGACGGAACGGCTCGGCCACCATGGGTGAAGCCAGCACGTCGGCAGCGGTAAAGGGGCCGCGGCCAGACATCACCGCGGCCGGGTTGTTGGAACCGGCGTTGCGGATGGCAGCGGCGATGGCGGCCACCCGCTCGGGGTCGGGCGCGAAGCGGTGCCGGTACACCTGGGCCACCAGGGCGAACTGGGCGGCGGTGAGCGAACCCCAGCAGGCAATGAACTCGTTGTCGGGACGGGTGTAGTCGGCCACTGCCGCCCCGCCCATGACCCCAGCCTGGCCGCCGAACACCAGCGCCACCTCACACAGGCCAGCGGCCACCGCGGCGGCCGCGTCCAGGGCACCGGGCACCCCTTGGGGATAGGTGTCGCACACCCAGCGCAGCGGGTGGCCGAACACCTCGGCCCAGTCGGCCGAGCCCGGTTGGAACACGGTCCCGCCCGGACCGGGCCAGCGGGCAGCCACCCCGTCGACGTCGGCCACCGACAGCCCGGCGTCGTCGAGCGCGGCCCGGGCCGCCCGCAGGGAGATCTCCGCCGAGGTGGTGTCGAGTTGGCGGGCCATCTCCGTGGCGGCCACGCCGACAATGGCCACTTGGTTTAGCGGATGAGAACCGCTCACACCCGCCGGCCCTCTCCCCAATAGCGAACCCGGCTCATACTTTCCGGCCCTCTCCCCAGTATTGGGAACGCAGCTCTTCCTTGGCGATCTTGCCCACCGCGTTCTTGGGTAGCGAGTCGGCGAACTCCACCCGCTCGGGGATCTTGATGGAGGTCAGCTCCGACTGCCGGCACCACAGCCGTAGCTCCTGGTCGTCGGCTGATGCCCCTTGCTTGAGGGCCACCACGGCCACGATGGCCTCGCCCCACTCGGGGTCGGGCACGCCGATCACCGATGCCTCCAGCACCGCGGGATGGCGATACAGCACATTCTCGATCTCGGTGGGGGCGATGTTGAGCCCGCCCCGGATGATGAGGTTCTTCATACGGTCGACGATGTAGATGAAGCCCTCCTCGTCGATCTCGGCCACATCGCCGCTGTGCATCCACCCGTCCCGCAGGGCCTCGGCGGTGCGTTCAGGATCCCGGAAATAGCCCTTCATCACATGGGGGCCGCCGAAGATCACCTCGCCCCGCTCCCCCACCGCGACGTCCCGGCCGTCGGGGTCCACTACCCGCACGTCCACCGCGTACGACGGCTGCCCGCACGACGACAGCAGCTCGGGCCGCTCCTCCAAGCCCCGCACATGGTCTTCTTTGCGCAAGATGGTGCCAATGGAGGCAATCTCGGCCATGCCGTAGAGCTGGTTGAACACCGGGCCGAAACGCTCCACCAACTCGGCCAGGCGGTCGGGCGAGATGGGCGACGAGCCGTAGCCCAGGGTGCGCAGCGAACCCAGGCGGTGGTCGTCGGTCCGCTCGAGGCGGTCGAGCAGACGCATGAGCTGGGTGGGCACCAGAAACGAATGGCTCACCCCCTGTTCTTCCACCATGCGGGCGTAGCGCACCGGGTCGAAGTTGCGACTGTCGACAAACCCCTGGGCCGCGCCGATGAGCAGGCACGGCAGGATGGTGATGTTCACGCTGGAGTTGTGGGGTATCTGGATGAGGTAGCGGCTGTGGCGGTCGATCTCGTACTCCAGACAGGCCACGGTGGCGTGCTGAAGCACTCGGGCGTGGTCGAAATGCACCCCTTTGGGCCGCCCGGTGGTTCCGCTGGTGTACACGATGCAGAAGTCGTCTTCGGGGCGGACCTCATGCAGCGTGTCGGGAGGGACCGCCGATGCGGCGTCGGCCAGGGCGTCAAGGTCGCGGTCAATGTCGATGATGGGCAGGTCGAAGCCGTCTAGCTGGTCGCGGTGCTCGGCATCGGTGATGGCCAGCACTGGATCGGCGTTGTCGAACACCTGCTCCAGCTCTACCGGGCCCAGTCGGAAGTTGAGTCCCACATAGCAGCCGCCGGCCTTGGCGATGCCGCCGAGAACCTCCACCACCTCGGGGCGATTAGCCACCAGCAAGGCCACCCGGTCGCCCTTGCCCAGGCCATGGGCTCCGATCAGGGCATTGGCGATGCGGTTGGTGCACTCATCGAGTTGTTGGTTGGTGAGCTCCCGCTCGCCGAATATGGCGGGGTCGCCGGGATGACGGGCCGCGTTGCGGGCGAAGGCCAAACCGACGTTCATCGGGCTGCCTCGTCAGGGGCGAACGCCGGAAGGCGATAGCCGTCGGGGCCAGTCACAAAGCGCACGCTCACCGCCATGTCGATGCTCACTTCATCGGGCTGGCACCCCACGATCCAGGTGAGCAGGTGCCACCCCTCCTCCACATCCACATCGGCCAGCACGTAGGGGGCGTCGAACTCAGGGGTGGGCGGCCGATGGACCGTGGTGTGGCTGTACACCCGACCTCGCCCGGTGCTGGGCTCATAAGCCCAGTTGGTGATCTGACATTGTGGGCAGGCGAATTGGGGGACGAAGAAGCTGCGGCCGCAGTCTGCACACACCGGTCGGACCAACTCACCCCGATCGACCGCAGCCCAGAATTCTCCGGTGAGCGGGCGCAGACTTCGGTCCTCAAGCTGGTCAGTCGGCCCGTCCATCAGCGATGCGCCTATCAGAACAGCACGGGGTATGTGCCCCACCAGACCCGGGCGATGTTGGGGTCTTGCTGGGGAGGATTGTCGGGGTCGCGCTGAGCACCGCGGACCAGCAGGCCCCGCAGGATCAGTGCCACCGTGCCCAGCAAAATGGGCGCCCCGGTGTTCTCATCGGCGGGCACGCCGCCGTCGAGCTCCATGCCGATGCAGGCGTGGCGTCCCCCGCCGAAGGTGTGGCCCCAGCGGGGCACGTCGTCGCGAATCGAGCGGAGCGGGTTGAAGCCGTCGGCATCGGCCCCGAACACATCGGTGTCCCGATTGGCCGACCACAGGTCGAACATCACCGTGTCGCCCACCGCCATCTCGGTGCCGTCGCGCAGGGTAACCGGCTCCACCGCCTCGCGGCCGGCTACCGGGCTGGCCGGGTGCAGCCGCATGGACTCATGCACGCAATGCTGGAGGAACACCGGATCTTCGACCATCCGGGCGCGGTCTTCAGGGTGGTCGTCGAACCAACCGAAAGCGCCGTGAACGGCGTGGGTGGTGGCTGCCCCGGTGGAGTGCATTCCGGCCAGCATGTAGAAGGCCACCTCCCGACGGACCACGTCGCGGGGCAGGTCCAGGGAGTCCTGATTGCGCACGAGCACGGTGAGCACATCTCTGGGCAGGTCGTCTTCGGAGACTTCCCCGGCGACGAACCGCTCGAACAGGTCGGTGCGGCGAGCCAGCGATGGGGCGAAGAACTCCTCGTCCCAGCGCTCCAACGCCTCGGCCACCTCCGCCCTCAGCTCCTCGGGGTCTCTGGTGCTGTGGACCGCAGTGGCCCCCTCGCTGAACTTGACCGCGTAGGAGTACAGCCGATCAGTTTCTTCCCCCGTACCCTCCGAGTAGTCCACCCCGGCAGCCGCGGCTGTGAGGTTGACCACGATTCGCCGGGCCAGGGGCACCACATCGCCTTGTCCCGCGGCCGCGGCTGGATCCAGCACTGCGTCCACCGCAATGGGCAGAAGATCCCGCTCGTAGTGCTCAAACGTCTCCCGGCGAAACAGCCGATTCTCCAGCCGGCGGCGCCGACGGTGATCGTCTCCCCACAGGGTGAGCAGAGTGTCGGCCATGATCACCCCGGCGGCGTCGTAGAGCGCTTGCTTTAGGCCCTTTTGCCGATAGCCGTCGCGAACGTCGTCGAACCGGGTGAGGGTGAACTCTGCCATCGGATATTCCTCCTTGGGGCCTTTCAGCCCTATTCGTCGATGCCGTCGATGGACGCGGGGCGGGGCATTCCGGCCAGCACGGTCGAAACCACACCACCATCCACCACCAAATTGTGGCCGTTGACGTATTCGGCGTCTTCCGAGCACAGCCACATCACCGCTTTGGCGATGTCGTCGGCTGTGCCCAGGCGCTGGCTGGGGGTGCGGGCCGATCGGGTGGCCCGCACCTCCGGGTCGGCCAAGACGGGCGCCGACATGCCGTCGTCGATGATGCCGGGGGCCACTGAATTGACCCGAATGCCAGCTGGACCCCATTCGATGGCCATCTGACGGGTGAGCTGGATCACCGCGGCCTTGGTTGGGCTGTAGGCCCCGGAATTGGGGCCGGGAGCGATGCCGTTTATGGAGGCGATGTTGACTATCGATCCCCTTTGGCCCGCGGAGATGAGCCGGCGGGCCACCGCTCGACCGCACACGAACGGGCCGGTGAGGTTCACATCCACCACTGCCCGCCAATCGTCCTCCGAGTGGTCGACTAGTGGAGTAAAGCGAACAATGCCCGCGTTGTTGACCAGCACATCAGGGGTGCCGAAGGCATCTAGCGCGGCTTCAACAGCACTGGAGTCGGTGCTTGAGGCCACCAGGGGCACTGCATCGGGGAGCGACTGCGCAATCTGCTCGACGGCCTCGCTGTTGATGTCCAGCGCCCCCACCCGGTAGCCGGCGGCGGCAGCCTGCCGGGCGATCTCGGCTCCAATGCCGTGTCCGGCCCCCGTCACAATGATCGATTTAGTCACGAGCGCAAACCTTAGTGGTCCGTCTGCGGTGTGCCGTCTTGTACGTCAGAAGCAACTCACTCCAGGAGGTTGCCGTTGTCGTCGAATACCTGGATGGCCCGGGAGGGGCAGTTGCGGGCCGCCCGGAGGAGCTGCTGGTCGGTGAGATTCCCTGCGGTGGATAGCACGGTGGCCAGTTCGTCGTCGTCGAAAGCGAAAGCCGCGGGATAATCGGCCACGCACCTCCCCGAGCTCATGCACTCGTCCTGGTCGATCTCCACCCGATAGGCCATGGCATGACCCTAGCCACCACATGACCCTGATGGTCTGACGGCTGCCCAGTAAGGTCGCAAGTCGATGAAGCCCATCGACGGGATGTCCGTATTGATCACAGGAGGCGGTTCGGGCATCGGCGCGGGGGCGGCCGAGCACTTAGCCGGGCGAGGGGCGCAGGTGACCATCACCGGTCGCCGCCAAGACCGTGTTGATGAGGTGGCGGCTGCCTTGGGCGATCGGTGTCGGGCGGTGGCCGGAGACGTGACGGTGGCCGCCGACCGCACGGCAATGATCGATGCCGCGGTAGACCACGGAGGCGGGCTGGATGCCCTGATCAGCAACGCAGGGAACATGTACCGCGGCCCGGTGGACGAGCTCGACGAGCAAGCCCTCCTCGACGTGTTCCACGCCAACGTGGTCGCCGGAATGATGCTGGTGGGCGAGTCGCTGCCCCATCTGCGGGAGCGCCAGGGATGCGTGCTGTTCGTGGGCTCGGTACACACCCAGCGGGCCTTTCCCGGCGTGGCCCCCTACGCCGCCACCAAAGGAGCGCTGGAGGCGCTCACCGGGGTGCTGGCCGCAGAGCTGGGCCCTCAGGGGGTCCGGGTGGGCTGCGTACGGCCGGGCGCAGTGTTCACCGAATTGAACCAGCGGGCCGGGCTGATGGGCGACGACGAGGCCAAAGCCCGCTTGGAGGGGCTGGGGTCCGCCCACGCCTTGGGCCGCATTGGCACCGTTACCGAGATCGCCGAGGCGTTCGAGTACCTGATGGGCGCTGAATGGACCACCGGATCAGTGCTCACGGTGGACGGGGGCCTCAGCCTCGGCATCACCAATGCGTGACCCGCTTGCCACAGTCAAAGACCACCTCGACGCAGTCCACACCGGCGACCCCGAGGCCATGGCCGCCGACTACGCCGCCGATGCGGTGCTGGTGCGGGAGGTGACCTACCAGGGCAAAGACGCCATCGCCGCCTACTTCACCACCGTGCCCCAGCGTCTGGGCGACGGCCGGGTGGAGTTCGCCGAGCCCCGATTGGAAGGCGCGCTGGTGGCGGTGGCCTGGAAACTAGTGGGCGGCCCCGGCGACGGAACCTCGGGCACGGATCGCTTCGAGGTGGCCGACGGCATGATCGTCCGCCAGACGGTGACCCTCGACGGCGGGGACTTCTAGTGAGCGGTTCACAGCTCTTCGACGAAACCTACGACTTAGTGGTGGTCGGATTCGGCGCCGCGGGCACCGCCGCAGCCATCACCGCCAGCGATGCCGGTGCCTCGGTGGTGCTGGTGGAAAAGTGCCCTGAGCACCGCCATACCCCGTCGGCCCGGATGTCGGGGGGCATGGTCATGACGGTGACCGATGTGGAGGCCGGGGCCCGCTATCTGGATGTCTGCGCGTCGGGAATGGTGCCTTACGACGTATCCCATGCCTGGGCCGAACGGGCCGCCTGCCTGTCGCGGTGGTTCGAAGAAGCCATCGGCGGCTTGGACATGGTGCCCTCCGCCGGGGCCGAGCATCCCGATTTTGGGGGCGCGGAGTCGATAGTGGCCGTGCAGCCCGGCGGAGTGAGCGAACGCTTGGCCGCCGCGGCCGGAGCGGGTCCTCGGTTCTTCGAGGGACTGGCTGCCGCAGTAACCCGGCGGGACATCCCTATCCGGTGGGAAACCGCCGCCTCCCGGTTAGTCCAAGATGCCGGTGGACGGGTAACCGGGTTGACCGCCATTCGCGACGGCCAGTCAATTGCTCTGGGTGCCCGACACGGCGTGGTGCTGGCCTGCGGAGGCTATGAGTTCGACGAGGATCTCAAGCGCGACCACCTGCGGGTGTACCCGGTCCACTTCTACGGCAACCCCAACAACACCGGCGATGGGGTGCGGATGGCTGCCAGCGCCGGAGCCTCCATGTGGCACATGAACCAGATGATTGGCCGGGCGATCGGCCACTTCGACCACAACGGACAGCCGTTGAACTTCATCATCGGCATCGACCCGCCCGGCTATGTGATCTGCGACCAAGCTGGCAACCGATTCGCCAACGAGCACAATCAAGCGCTGCTGCGCCACGACTTCTACTACGACCTGCTGGCCTACGAGCCGGCCACCAACACCTACCCCCGAGTGCCCTGCTATTGGTTCTTCGACGAATCCCGGCGCCAGGCGGGGCCGCTCACCTATTCCCACTTCGGCGCGGTGGCCGTAGGACTCTACGACTGGAGCGACGACAACTCCGCCGAAATCGAACAGGGCTGGATCGCCCCGGGAGCCACCATCGCCGAGGCGGCAGGGGCCGCGGGAATGACCGAGGAAGCCGCCCGGCAGGCGGCGGCCACCGTGGACGCCTACAACCATGCCTGTCGCAACGGCGAACCCGACCCGTGGGGACGCCCGGCCGACACCATGGTGCCCATTGATCAACCGCCCTACTACTGCGTGGTGCTGTGGCCAGGAGGATCGAACACCACCGGGGGTCCCCGCCGCGACCGCCAAGGCCGCATATTGGACGTGTTCGGCGACCCGATCCCCGGACTGTACGGGGCAGGAGAACTGGGTCAGGCCTCAGGTCTGCTCTATCCCGGCGACGGTTCCAACCTGTCGGAAGCCCTGTGCTTTGGCCAGATCGCCGTAGAACATGCTCTCAGCGAAGACCAGATCTGACTAACGGCCAGCGCTGACCTAACTAGCGATGGCCTGGCCGGCTATGCGACCCAGTGTTAGGGCGGCGGTGATCTTCACCCCGCCCAGACCGATGGCTGGGCTGACTCCGCCGACGCAGTCGCCCACCGCGAACAGGCCGGCAATCGGGTCGCCGAAGACGTCGAGCACTTGCATGTCGGCGTTTACCCGGAAGCCTCCGGCCGGGAAGTTGATGCCCACCACCATGGGGGCGGCCCACAGCGGCGGCTCGACTATGCCGGTTCGGGGCTGGCCGAAAATGACCCGGCTGAATTCGGGGTCGCGGTCGGTGCCCGATCTCACGGTGTGGTTCCAGCGTCCCAGCGTTTGGGAGAGGCCGTTGGCGTCGCACCCGATGGCCGCGGCCAGCTCGCCCGGATCGGACCCGGAGACCGCCGGTTCGGGCATCTCGGCCACCAGTTGGGCCTTGGCTTGGGCAACCCGATCATCGAACACGTACCACGCCTGTTGGTCGGGCTGGGCCTCCAGGGCCGTCACCCGATCGTCATAGGGGCCGGCCTCGTCGTGGAAGCGGTGGCCATCACGATTGACGGCGATGGCGTCTTCCACCAGCGCAGAACCCACCATGACCAGCGGGGGGATCATGGTCATGTTGATCAGGTCGCCGCCTACTGCCAGCCCCATTATGTGTCCATCGCCCCGGCAAAGCTCGGTACCCAGATAGGGCGTGGTTGCTTTGGCTTCGGGCTGGAAGCGGGTACGTAGATCGGAGTTGGCCTGGTAACCGCCTGCGGCCAGGATGACCCCGCTGGCCGCCGTAAAGCGCCGACAAGTGTCGGTGTCCACCCCGGAGACTCGTTCACCGTCGCTCCGCAAGCGAATCGCCCGACTCTTATAGCGGATATCCACCCCGGCATCGACAAGGGCAGGCTCAAAGCAGGTGGTGAACATGGCGGTATCGGCCACGCTGACCATCCGGTCCACGGTGTGCTGTACCGGGCGGGGCAGAAATCGGTCGAACCGGAAGCCAAGCTCGATGAGCTCCCGGTAGGTGGCCGCCGATTCCTCGGCGTAGCGACGGGCCAAATCCTCGTCGAAGATCAGCCCGTAGCGGTGTTTTTGACGATCGATCTCGGCCTGCATGTCGGCCAAGAAGTCTTCGGGACTGTCATCGGCGCCGTTGTCGGCTTGCATCTCGAAATCGGCGAAGGCCAGATAGCCAGTGGAGCGGGCCGCATTGCCCCCGAGCTGATCATCGGCTTCCAACAGCACCACCGATGCGCCGTCTCGGGCGGCGGCCAGAGCAGCTGCCGAACCCCCCGGACCTCCCCCTACGACGACTACATCGAAGGTTTCCATTGCAATTTCAGGCTATCGGCGGATCGTCTATTAGCGGTCGGTGGCGGCAGGGAAGTCGGCACCGGCCAGCCAGTTGAGGAAGTCCTGGCGGCGGGCAGCGTCCACCAGCTCCACCCGGAGCCCGGTGGTGGGCAACCAGTGGTAGGTGAATCCCAGCGGACGGCCATCGGCCGCCTCGTAAGTGGCCAGGGGCTCATACCCGGCATCGGCCAGCCGTTGGGCGTCGGCCACCAGGTCGTGGCTCCAATAGCCCAGGTGATGGACGCCGCCCGCGGTGGAGGGATCCCACACGGTGCCCGGGGCGGCCCTGATGAACTCGATGTGGGGCGGCCCGGCAATGGAGTAGGTGAACTGGAAATCGGCCAGCACCACCCCGTTGGGCTGGCGCACCATGAATTCCCGATTCTGGACCGGAGCCCACTCGAAGCCGTGGATGGTGCTCCACTCGGCCATGGCCGCATCAAGGTCGGTTACCACGATGCCAAAGTGGTAGAAGTCGTCAAGCGGCACCAGGGCCTGAAGAGAACTTGGTGCTGAATCAGGAATCGAGTCAGGCATTTCCGTGCCAACCTCCGTCGGTGAATAGGACTTCGCCCGTGATGTAGGACGACTTGTCGCTGAGCAAGAATGAGATGACTTCGGCGATCTCGGTGGGCTCGGCCACCCGGCCCATCGGCACCCGGGAGTCCAGCCAGGCGGCCTGCTCCGGATCTCCTAGACGCTCTGCGGTCATGGGCGTGCGCACCGGCCCCGGTGCCACCGCATTGACCCGCACCCCCAGCGGCGCGGCCTCCACCGCGGCGGCCCGGGTGAGGGCCGACACCGCCCCCTTGGAGGCCACATAGTGGGCCTGGTCGGGCACCGCGATCTCGGCGTTCACCGACGAAACGTTGACGATGGCCCCCGTTGTGCCGGGCTGGTGGCGGCGCAAGAACCCCCGGATACCCAGCCAGGTGCCGACCACATTCACCTGCATATGGCGCTGGAATTCCTCGACTGAAGTATCCGTAATCGAGCTGCGGGTGCGGATGCCGGCGCAATTCACCAGACCGGCCAGCGGCCCCGCCCCGTCCAGCACCTGATCCCAGGCCGCCTCATCGGTCACATCGAGGCGAATTACCCCGTCAGTGGCGGTTACATCGGCAGCCAACACGTCCCAATCAGCGTCAGCCAATACTCGGCAGGTGGCCGCACCGATACCCGACGCCCCGCCGGTTACCAGCACGCGGCCCGGCATCAGCGTCAGTGGCCCAGATAGGAGCGGACCAGGTCGTGGGAGGCCCGCAGCTCGGCCGAGGGCCCGCTGATGTCGTTGTTTCCGGTGCGCAGTACGTAAGTGCGGTCGGATACCTCCAGCACCCCGGCGTTCTGCTCCACCAGCAAGAAGGTGGTGCCGCCCTCTTCCCGCAGGTCCACCACCAACTCGAACAGCTGGTCCACCAGGTTTGGGGCCAAGCCGAACGACAACTCGTCGATCATCAGCAGCTTGGGTCGGGTGATCATGGCCCGAGCCAGCGCCAGCATCTGCTGCTGTCCGCCCGACAACGACGAAGCCTGCTCGCCGATCTTCTCAGCCAGCGCGGGCAGCAGGTCAAACAGCCGGTCGCGGTCGCGGCGAATGGCGGCCGCGCCATCGGATCGCAGACCCAAGCCCAATTCCAGGTTTTCTTTGACCGATAGGTTCTGGAAGATCCCCCGCCCTTCGGGCAAATGGCCGAGCCCTCGCATGGCCCGGCGCTCGATGGCCAAGCTGCCCAAATTCTCCCCATCGAGCACCACCGACCCCGACCAGGTGTCCAACACGCCGGAGGCGGCCCGCAGCAGGGTGGTCTTGCCGGCACCGTTGGCCCCCAGCACCGATACGATCTCGCCCTCTTCCACCGAAAGCGACACGCCGTGCAGCACCTCGAGGCGGCCGTAGCCCGAAACCAGGTCGTTGATCTCGAGCAGCATCAGGAGGGCTCTTCCTGCTCAGTGCCGTCGTCGTCGGTCCACACCTCTTCCAGCGAACTCTCCTCTTCCACGTGGTCGATGTGATGGTGCTCCGACAGCGGCCCTTCCACCTCGTGAATCTCGCCGCCCTCTTCGGCCTCAAATCCGTGGCCCAGATAGGCCTCGATGACCGCGGGATCGGAAGTGACGTGCTCGGGGCTGCCCTCCGAGATGATCTCGCCGAAATGGAGCACGCTGATCTTGGGGCAAAGGCTGGTCACCAATTGCAGGTCGTGCTCGATGATGATCACGCACAGGTCGCGCTCAGCTTGGATCTCCCGCAATCCCCGCAGCAGCACGGTCACATCGTCGGCTCCCAAGCCGGCTGCGGGCTCATCGAGCAGCACCACGGTGGGGTTGGCCACCATGGCCCGAGCCACCTCCACCAGTTTCTGTGAACCTAGCGATAGGGCGCCGGCCTCCTCATGGGCCACGTCGGCTAGCCCAAACCGGTCGAGCATCTCCATGCAGATCTGGCGGGCCTCGGTTTCCTCCCGGCGCTGCTGGGGCAAGAGCAATAACTCGGCAAAATGTCCCCAGCGGAACAAATGGTGACGGCCCAACAGGGTGTTCTCCATCACGGTGGCATCGAGAATCAACCGAGGCGCTTGGAACGTGCGTCCGATTCCGGCTTTGACCCGCTGGGTACGGGACATCTGAAGCAATTCCTCACCGTGCAGTCGGACTGCCCCTTCGCTGCTGCGGACGTAGCCGGAGATGACGTTGAACACGGTGGTCTTGCCGGCCCCGTTGGGTCCGATGAGCCCGTTGAAACCGGGGGTGAAGTTGAGGTCAACCCCTATCAGCACTCGGTTGCCTCCGAAGGCCACATGAAGGTCTTCGACGGCCAGCGAAGCAGTGGCGCCTGTGGGATTGGCACCCGACGGAGCAGTGTCAACGACGCTCATAGCGAGAAGTCCGTCAAAGTCCCCAGCCTTCGCTGGAGGTCTTTGACCCATCGGCTGTCGCGGAGTTGCTTTGGAAGGGCGGCTATCCCGTTAGGCAGAATCAGCACGGCAAGGATGAGGGTGATGCCCAAGATCAAGAACAGCAGCTTCTGGGTGTCTTGAAGCTTCTGGCGCAGGAATACAAAGAAAATGGCACCGATCAGCGGGCCCCACTTGCGGCTCACACCGCCAACGATCAGCACCACCAGCAAGAACACCAACAGGCGGGTTCTAAACGCTGAGGGGTTGGCAAAAGAGCTGTTCTGGGCCCACATTGCGCCGGCCAGCGCAGCAGCAAAGGCAGAGATCCCAAAGGCCAGCAACTTGTAATAGGTAGAGGAGATCCCCAGCGGGCCGGTGGCGATGTCGATGTCTCGGACTGCCTTCAGGGTGCGTCCCAGCCTGCGGTTGGTGAGCACGACATACGCCACCATCGTTATGAACAATGCACCCAATGACAGCATGTAGACGCTGAGGATGCGATCGAGTCCTGGTACTCGGAACTGCGGGACCTGCTTGCCAGTGCCTCCGTTGGTCTTGAGGCCGTCCCACACCTTTTCGTCAAGCCGGATGATGGTGACGATCAGCTCGCCGAGGGCCAGCGTGGCGATGGCTAGGAAGAAGCCCTTGAGTCGCGCCGCAGGAAAGCCCACAAGAAAGCCAATGATGGCGGCGGCAATGCAAATGACTGGCAGGGCTATGAAAAACGGCCAGTCGTATCCGGCCAGTGCTTCTCGGGCATCGCTGGGAGCCGACAGCACGGCAGTGCCGTACGCCCCCAGAGCGAATAGGCCGGCTATGGCAAGGCCCAACGTGCCCGAATAGCCCACCAACAGGTTGAACCCCACCCCAGCGACCGCGAACGCAAAGACGAACGCAAGGTTGCCGCGACCGAAGTTGTTGCTGCTGTCGAAAATATCGGTCCAGCCGATGATGTGCATCCAGGGCAACAAGGCCAGAAAGATGAATATGGCGAAGGTGGAAGCCCATTCGGGCACCGCCCTTCTCAGAGAACTCTTCTGCGGATACAGCGACGGCAAGGCTTGGTCAGTCATCAGCTACACCTCGCGGGTCCTAGCAGTACGGCTGAATCCGCCCGGAGCCACTAAGAGCACCACTACCACCACCAACAACGCGATGGTGGGCTGCAAGCTGGTGCTGATCTGTCCGCCAGCCAGAGCTTCGCCTACTCCGATCAACAGGCCTCCGGCAAACGTGCCGCCTAGGGAAGTGAACCCGCCCAGCACTGCGGCGATGAACCCCTTGAGGATGAGCCCCTCAGCGCTGCCCAACTCCAACACCGTAGAACTGGTGTTGAGGATCATGGCCGCACCGGCGACGAACGTTCCAATGGCCCAGGCAATGAGCGAGACACGGCCAGCGTTGATGCCCAGCAGCCGAGCGGTATGGCCATCCTCGGCTATGGCCCGCATCCGGACCCCCCACTTGGACCAGAAGAACAATGCCATCGCGATGGCAATGGCGATCCCCACCGCAATGGTGATGACTTGATCCCATCCAATGCGGGTACTTCCCAAATCGAAGGTCTCGCCCGACCAGGGAGCGTCGAATCGCTTGGGGGTTGATCCCCAGAGGTTTTCGATCACCGACCCCAGTGCGAAATTCAATCCAATGGTGAGCAGCAAGAGCGGGAAGTGATCCACCTTCGACAGCGGTTTCACCCAGTAGCGAATTATCAAGTAGGTGAGCGCCACGGTGATGATGGCCAAGATGGTTGCAACCCACAACGGGAAGCCCTCGTCGGAAACTGGGAACCAGTCAAGGAAAGTGGGCAAGCCCTCTTTGTTGAGGAAAAACACACTGGCGTACCCCAATCCAATTGAGGCACAAACCGCCAGTGGTTGGTTGGACAATCCCGTCAGGGGGCGGACCATCAAGAACTGGGTGATGGCTCCGAATACAGCGGCAAAGGCCAAGGCTAGGACTATGGCCAGCCAGAACGGCCACCCGACTCCACCCAGTGCAGGATCTCCGGACAAGAACCACGCCATGAATGCGGCTACCAGCCCCATCTCGGCCATAGCGAAGTTGGGCACATCGGTGGACTTCATGATGACCACGATGGCCAGGCCGATCAGGCTATAGCTCGACCCAGACTCCAGTCCGGCCACAATCTGCTGGAGGAGTTGATCCACCTGCTGTGCTCCTAAATGTTGTTGGTCCGGGACCTGCAAATGCAGGTCCCGGACCAACTAGCGAATCAGCTCACCGGCGGGAGGAATTCCCGAACCTGAGTCCACGTCATGGTCTCGGCATCGTACTCGGCAATGCCGGCACCAGAAGCGCAGCCGTGGCCGCCGGGTAGCGGCCCACAGGCCAACACCGGCATGGCGGGAATCAAGATGGGATCGTCCCCCATTGCCTCGGCAGTGGCGTGGAAGTTCTCGTAGGAGTAGTCGCCGTCCAGCCGGTCGAACAGCTCGAAGAACGCCCTAGCGATCGAGTAGGTCTGAAGGCTGAAGTTGGGGGCCAAGCTCTCTGCGCCGGGACCGTCGTAGGCTTCCCACATCCCCAGCCAGTGCTGCACGAACTCCATGTCGGAATCGGGTAGAGCACCCTGAAGGGCTCCCAGGTAGCCGTCAGCTGCCTCCGGGACGGCGAGGCCAACCGTGGTCTGGCCACCTGCCCCAGCCGAACCCTGGTCGGAGCAAACCAATGGGTTGAAGCCAGCCTCGTGGAACTGGTCAAGCACCAATCCGTTCTGGGTTCCATCGAGCGCGGTGAGCACTGCATCGGCACCGGAGTCGATGACCGACAAAACAGCAGGGGCGACCGCATCGGAAAGCACCTCGACCTCTTCCTTGGCCACGATCTCCATACCGTGAACCGGGGCCTGCATATCGATGGCGTTGAACGCCTCTTCGCCCAGCTCATTGTCCTGGCCAATGGCCGCCACCTTGGTGGCACCCTGCTCAGCAAAGTGGTCGATGCAGATGCGACCCTGCTCGGTACGGGTTGGGTTGGTCAGGTACACCTCTTGGATGTCCTGATCAGCCGGTGACACCGGACCCCACAGCGGGGTGCCAGCGGCCTCGATGTCGGGATAGGTAGACGGAATGGCCTGCGAGCCTGCGGTGCCCACAAAGGCCCACACGTTGTCTTGCTCGATCATCTTGCGGACGTTGGTGACCATCTGCTCGATCTCGAAGCGGTCGTCTTCCCAAACCAGCTCAAAAGTGCAACCGTCGATGCCGCCGTTGGCGTTGACCTCTTCGACAGCGATGATGATGCCGGCAATCAGGCCCTCACCAGCGACCGCGGCCCGACCGGTGAATGGCTGGGACGAACCGATGGTGATCACGCCGCTTTCCTTGTCCACACCTCTCACATCGCCTTCAGTAGCCCAACCGCAGCCGTCGGCCGGGGAAGGGGCGGGCGCTTCGGTGGCTACCGGGGCGGGTGCTTCAGTGGCTGCCGGAGCGGGCGCTTCGGTTGCTGCCGGAGCGGGCGCGGCACCGTCGTCGTCGTCATCGTTGCCGCATGCGGCAGCTACCAGGGCCACCGCGAACAGCAGCGCTAGAACCTTCAAGAGCTTGGACATGGATACCCCTCCAAATCGTTGGACGTGCACTGTTCGGACGTACACAAGTTCGGGACACTAACAGACAATTCTCTATGGCAAACTACCGAAGATGGCTGAAATCACTGTGACCACGTTCGCCGACGCCCGGGAGTGCTATCGGAACAAGAACCTTCGCCAAGCCCTATACGACGCCGGTGAAGTGATTATGAGCGATGTTGTGGTGAACCTCCACGGCGATGAACACCGTGATCGCCGACGCCTCGAAAACCGCCTTTTCCGCCGGGACACATTCACGCTGTACGAGCAAGACCTGTTCCCGCCCATCATCGAGGCGACGCTGGCTCCCCACTTGGCCGAGGGCAAAGCGGAGCTGGTCAAGCTCGGCCACCAGCTGATGATGAACCTGGCCGCGTTTACCGCCGGGGTGGACCGGCCCCAGGGCACCCCGGAGGAGACCTTCCACCTCTACGACTACCTGACCACGTTCATCGAGGGGGCCACTTTGGCCCACTACACCGGCGACAGGAACGCCAAAATCGCCGAGATTGAGGACGCGCTAGCGGCGTTCGACGCCGAGTTCCTCACTCCGGGCATGGACAGACGACAAGCACTGCTTGACCAGTTTGAGGCCGGGGAATTCGAGGCCGACGATCTGCCCAAAGACGTGCTGATGGTGCTCATGCACAACCAAGACCGACTGGAGCTGAGCCACGAGTCCATCCGCCGAGAGATCGCCTTCTACATGCTGGCCGGGGCCCACACCTCGGCCACCGCCTTCAATCGGGTGGTACACAACATCTTCGGCTGGCTGGCCGAGCACCCCGAGGACGAGCACAGGGTGCGCGAAGACCGGCTCTTTGTGCAGAAGTGCACCCACGAGACCATACGGCTCCAGCCCTCCAGTCCCACCGGGATGCGCTGGGCGCTGGCCGATATCGACTTGTCCAGCGGGGTGCGCATCGCCGAAGGCGACCGGGTCACGCTGGATCTACTGTCGGTGAACCGGGACCAGTCAGTGTTCGGCGACGACGCCGCTGACTTCAATCCCGACCGAACCCTGCCCGAGGGCGTCGCCCCGTGGGGGCTGAGCTTCGGGCAGGGGATGCACGCCTGCATCGGCCAAGACCTAGCCTCAGGAGTCTCGTTCGCGGACGGAGACGATTTGGATGCCCACCTGTTTGGGCTGGTGCCGGCGGCGGTGCAGACCTTGTTCGACCACGGCTGTCGTCCCGACCCCGACGACCCACCGGAGATGGACGCCTCCACCACCCGCCCCTACTTCGGCCGCTACCCGGTGGTTTTCGCCGCGGCTTAGTCGAGCAAATCCCGAGTGAGTATCTGGGAGGCCCAGTTGGCCACCTTCTCGCCGGCGATGGGCGCCCGGGTGGGCCAGGGGCGATCCAGGTCCACCAACTGCCCCCGGCTGATCACGCTGCGGAGGTTGGAACGGTCGGCCAGCACGGTTACATCAGCAGCCGGGTCGCCGTCTACTACCAGCACGTCGGCGGCCATGCCAGGGGTCAGGGTGCCCACCTCGCCCTCCATTCGCAGGCCGATGGCCCCATTGGCGGTGGCGCAGGCGATGGCCTGAAGCGGCGACAGCCCCACCGACTCCACCAGCACCTCCATCTCTCGGGCATGCCAGTGGCCATAGGGAGTGAGGGCGAACCCCGACTCCGAGCCGCACAGCAGGGGCACTCCGGCGTCGTGGGCCTTGGCCATCATCTTGGCGGTGGCCTCGATCTCGCCCCGGAACACGTCCTGCATGCCCTCACCGGCGCCTACCAGGTGGCCGTAGTCGGCCAGGTTGGCCAGGAAGGTGAAGGTGGGCATGAGCGCAGCGCCGGCCTCGATCACCGCCTCTAGGCCGGCTTCGTCCATGAACGAGGCGTGGAGGATGAGGTCGACTCCGGCCTCGGCGCAAGCCCGGGTGCTGTCGGCTGAGCGGGCGTGGGCCATAACCGGGGTCTCCAGTTCGTGGGCGGTGTCGCACACCGCCTTCAGCTCCTCGGGCTTCCAGGCCAATAGCTCGCCCTTGTGACGGGGGATCGAGCCGGTGGCATGGATCTTGATCCAATCGGCCCCGTACTTGATGTGGCGGCGGGTCATCTGGATCATCTCGTCGACGGTGGTCACCACCTGGGCGTACCCAACCACCCCGTTGTCGGGAATGAGCCGCCCGGCGGTGCCGCCCACTGCGGTGACCAAGGCCTGCACTCCGGTGGCCATGCGGGGGCCTTCCACCACGCCGGCGTCCACGGCGTCGCGCAGCGATGGGCCCATGGAGAACAACGTGTCGGGGTCGCAGAACCCGGTCACCCCGGCCAGAAGCAGCTTTTGGAGGTTCTGGGCGGCAATGAGGGCAGCCAGGGTGTGGTCGCGGTGGAAGAACAGCTCGTCGTTGGACTGCACGTCGTCGAAGGTGCAGTGGACGTGGGCGTCGATGAGTCCGGGCATGACCGTGCATCCGGCGGCGTCGATGACGGTGGCGTTCGTCTGGTCAGCCCCAGCATCAGGGCCAATGGCGGCAATCCGGTCGCCCTCCAGCAACACCGCCGTGTTGGGCTGGGGCGGGGCGCCGGTGCCGTCGATCACAGTTCCCCCGGTGATCACGATGGGCGTCGGCTCAGACATCTGGCTCGGTCCTTCTCAATCCCCCAGCAGGGCTGCGGCCGCGTCTTTGACGGACATTCCCACCTCGACGCCCCGGTCGCGGGCCGGCTGGTTGCACGCGCTGATTATCCCCTCATCGTACGCCTTGAACGCATCGCCCACCGGAGCACTCCACGCATCGCAGCACGCTCCGGCCAGTCCGTGGGCCTCGGTGATGGCCAATCCGGCGATGCCAGCGTCGTTCTTGCTGCGGCCCCCGTCGGAGCAGATGAATCCGTGGGGACTCACCTCCAAGAGAAAGTCGGCACCGCTGCGCCCGGTGTGGCCGGCGGTGACCAGCACATTGCGGGAGTCCTCGGGCAGGGCGAACACGATGGAGTCGGTGACCACGATCTGTCGTCCGGCGTCGGTGGTGGCCTTGACCTCGCGGCGAATCTTGGTGCCCTCGTCCACCTCGCCGGGATCGTTGTTCAACAGCAGCTTGGCCGCCTCGGCCACCGCCATGCCCTCCACAACGCCGCAGCGCTCGGCGTAGATGTTG
Source organism: Acidimicrobiia bacterium (assembly GCA_009842675.1). GTDB lineage: Bacteria > Actinomycetota > Acidimicrobiia > Acidimicrobiales > Bin134 > Poriferisocius. The sequence goes on from VYEX01000024.1 coordinate 28,291, forward strand.
AGCCGGGATATGACCCCGGTCTCAAAGAGATCTAGGCCGTTGCCAAGCTCTGCGCTCATCCCGTCGGCGGTGGCCGCGGGAATGCCCAACGCCTCCAGGAACCACAGCCCGGAGATACCCGCGCCGTCTTTGCCGATGCAACCGTCGTGGCCGATGACCCCCTTAGGCCGATGGGGGGCCATGAGGCGGGCGGGAAGCACGCCCAAATACGACGACGGCACCACCACGTCAGTGTCCCGGTTGCGGGCGTCCACATAGCGGGCCGAGTCCATGGTCACGATCCGGCGGTCGCCGTCGGTGTAGACCACCTCTTGGGGGTGATCCTCCTCGTTGGCCAGCAGTGGGGCTTCTTCAGGCACGATTCGACGTTACTCCTTGGATTCTCTTGGTCTTCTCTTTGGAGCCTGCGGCCACTACAGCCCGGTGCGACCGGCTTCGCGGATCATGGGGGCGTAGTCGGCGAAGCCGGGGGCGTCGGCGCGGGCTCCGGTGGTGAACCCGGCGTCAGTGGCCAGGGTGTGGCCGCTGGTGTAGCCCGACTCGTCGGAGGCCAGCCACAGAGCGGCGTTGGCCACGTCGGCGGCTAGGCCGGGGCGGCCGATCAGCGGGGAGTTGGCGGTGAGCTCTTCTCGGGCGCCGTCCATGTTGGTGTGATCGCCGGTGTGGGCGAAGGCCACCATCGGAGTGAGCATCGACGCAGGGGCAATGCAGTTGACCCGGATGCCGAAGCGGCACAGCTCTGCGGCGGCGTTCTTGGTCAGGCCCACCACGGCGTGCTTGGCCGCGGCATATGCGTGAGGGCCCAAGCCGCCCATCACCCCGGCGGTGCTGGACATGGAGATGATCGAGCCGGTCATCCGGGGCTTCATCACCCGTGCGGCGTGCTTGACGCCGTAGAACACCCCGTGGAGCAGCACGTCGATGCTGGCGTGCCACTCATCGGCCGGCGTGGTGTCGACGGGGCCGACCGCGCCGACGATGCCGGCGTTGTTGTACATCACGTCGAGCTGGCCGAATTCGGCAACCGCGGCGTCCACCAGTCCGGCCACGTCGTCTTCGGAGGTCACGTCGCAATGAACGTAGATGGCGTCGCCCAAGGATTTGGTCAATTCTTGGCCGACGTCGTCCTGGATGTCGCCAATGGCCACCCTTGCGCCCTCTTCCACGAAACGCTCAGCCGCGGCCCGCCCGATGCCACTGGACGCCCCGGTGATGGCTGCCACCCGCCCTTCCAGTCTTCCGCTCATCGTTGCCTCCTGTGAATTGACTGCGCCCGGCACCGTAATCTGAGCGGCCTATGGAGACCAGATCAGAAGACGCACAGGGCCTAGACGTGGAGCGCATTCAAGACCTCTTGGATCGCGACGCCATTCGCCACATCCAGATTCGCTACGCCTGGAGTCTGGACAACCACCGGTGGGAGGCGCTCAAGGAGGTCTTCTTGCCCGACGCGGTGGCCGACTATCGGGGAGAGCGATTCGAGGGGCTCGAGGCCATCGTGGCCAAGTGCGCCTCCTCGCTTGAGCCAGCCGACGCCAGCCAGCACATCAACGGCTGTCACTGGGCGCAGGTGGACGGCGACAAGGCCATCGCCGGCTGCTACTTCATCGCCACCAAGTACATCGCCGACACCCCCGGCGGTGACACCTTCATCGTCGGCGGCAAGTACATCGACCAAATGGTCCGTACTCCCGACGGCTGGCGCATAGCCCACCGCCTGCTGGAGCAGACCTTCCTCGACGGAAACCCCGAAGTAGAGGCCGTCTCCAACGCCCGCTGGGCCGCCCGCCAGCAAGACGGTGGCTAGAGCCGGAGCAGGCGGGTGGCGTTGGCGTTGAGGGTTTCGGCCAGGTCGGCCACGTCCGGGCCGGTGCCGCGGTCCCAGCCGCCGAAGTTGGTGCCGTAGACCAGGCGGTCGGTGCCGTATTGCTCCAGAGCGAGATTGAGCTCGGCGGGGCCGGTGATGTGGCAGTCGAACCATAGGCGGCTGAGAGCTCGGTCGAAAGCCCCTGGTTCTTTGATCCATTCGGGAGCGGCGGGGCGGCGCTCGGCCAGCTTGCGGAGCTTGGACAAGAGCACCGGCGTGGTGCCCCCGCCATGGGACAGGCAAAGATCCAAGTCAGGGTGGCGCTCGGTAACCCCGCCGAACACCAGCGTGGCCACCGCCACGGTCTCCTCGTAGGAGTACTCCAGCACCAAGTCGAGGTCCCAGCGGCGCAGCCGGGGATCGAGCAGCGGGCCGTCGATGCCCGACTGGGTGGGGTGCAAGAAGTGGGGCACGTCCAACTCCATACACAGCGACCACAGTTGGTCGAGGGCCGGGTCGTCCAGCGGGGTGCCGAAATCGGTGCCGGTGTAGCCGGCCAGCAGGCCCAAGTCCCGCACCGCCCGCTGAAGCTCCGTGCAGGCCGCGTCCACATCTTGCATGGGCAGCGCGGCCAAGCCGACGAAGCGGTCGGGGTGGGCAGCCACCGCGGCAGCCAGATCATCGTTGTGGCGGCGGCAGAAGTCGATGGCCAACTGGGGCTCGATGAAGTGCAGGTAGGTGAGCGGATTGGGCGACAGAGCCTGCACTGCTATCCCCTGGGCGTCCATGGCCTCGAGGCGCATGTCCAGCTCGATGAACAGCGAACCCCGGTAGGCAACCCCATCGAGCTGGTAGCCGCCCACCCGGAACCAGGGGGTGCCGTCGTCGTGGGCACCGATCTCCGGGCCGCACGGCCCGGCCGCGCCCATCGTGCCCTCAAGCACGATGTGGGCGTGGACGTCGATGAGCCCGGTCATGGAGGTGAGCCTCCGCTGCCTGCCTTGGAGGTGGCGGGCAAACCTATTGGCGGCCTTCCATGATCCCGTCGGCGCCGGGCAGCCAGGAGGCCACCCCGGAGATGGGGATGGCGCACACCACCGCCTCGGTGATCTCGGCCTCGGTGGCCCCGGCGTTGCGGGCGCCATTGGCGTGGATGTTCACAAACCGGCTGGAAAACTCGGCAGCGTTGATGGTGCACAGCAGCAGCTCCACGTGCTTGGCGTCGAGCATGTTCTCAGCCAGCGACCACTGCCGCATGAGCACGTAGCCCTCCAAGGCCCGAGGGGCGTTGTCGGCCATCACCTCGATGTAGTCGGGAACGAAGCCGAAATAGCTCTGGAAGTAATCCAGTGCCGCTTGGCGATCCAGTGAGAAATCGGGAATCGGCTCGGTGGACTGGTCGGCGGCGATGTCGAACGCCTGGTCAATGGCCCGGGCGAAGGCGTTGTAGGTGGCCTCGCCCCGGGAGATGAGCACGGCCAGCGATGCGCCCCGGGCGTCGCTCAGACTCAACCCCAGCTCGCGAGACCGGGTCATCTCCCTAAGGGTTTGCTCCGGCTGGCACCGAACCGCGGCGGCGCAGGCCATGTACAGCGCCTTGGCCCACGCGGGGCAGGCGCCGTCGCGGTCGGTCACGTCACGGATGCGGGCGTAGCCCTCGGCAAACTTGGGGGAGATGGCGGCCAGCTCCCCGCCAGCCAGTGCGGGACTGCCCAACTCAGTGTGGACAGCGTTGTTGGACCCAGCTTGCGCATCTGTTGCAGCAGCTTGCATGGTCATCTCTTGCCTCCCTTGGCCATTTTCATTGTCAGAGCCTCAACATCAAAGCTTGGACACTTCTCCGCCGTCGATCACGAAACACGAACCGGTAACGAACCCGGACGCCTCCGATGCTAGGTAACAGACCAGCGGTCCGAGCTCATCGGGGTGACCCATGCGGCGGGCGGGAATCTTGCGCAACCGGGCAGCCAGCGTGTCGGGATCGCCCAGCACCGCGGCCTGGGCATCGGTTTCAAACGCACCGGGGGCGATCACGTTCACCCGGATGTTGTAGCGGGCCCACTCTCCGGCCAGCGCCTCGGTAAGCCGCAACAACCCGCCTTTAGACGCCGAGTAGGCGGCCAGAGTCGGCTTGCCCTTGAGCCCAGATGTCGAGGCCACGTTGATGACAGATCCGGGCCGCCCGGCGTCGATCCAATGGCGGGCGGCTCGTCGGGCCAAGGCCGCCGGGGCGGCCAGGTTCACGGCCAGCACCTCGTCGAACACATCGTCGGGCTGGTCGACGAACTTGGAGGCGGGAGCGATGCCGGCGTTGTTGACCACTGAGTCGAGTCGGCCGAACCGGCTCACCGCCTCGTCCACCAGCCCGGCCACTGCGTCGCGGTCTCGCATGTCACACGGCACGGCAGCCACCGCGTCGCCCAGTTGGTCGGCCAGCGCATCAAGGGCTTTCTCAGAGCGGGCCGCAGCCACCACTTTGGCCCCTTCGGCCACCATGGCCCGGACTGCGGCCTCTCCCAAACCCCGGCTGGCCCCGGTCACCACCGTCACGTGGCCGCCAAGGCCCCAATCCAGCGCCATCGCCTACTCCTCGCCTTGCTGGTCGGCCACTTCGTCGCACAGCCGGGTGGCGATACCCAGCCGAAGCACTTCGGAGGCCCCCTCATAGATGCGCATGGGTCGAGCCTGTCGGTAGTAGCGCTCGATGTTGGAGCCTCGTATGAGCCCCCATCGGCCCATCACCTGCACGCAGCGGTCCACCACCCGACTGGCCGCCTCGGTGGCGGCCAGCTTGGCCAGCGACGACCGGTCGAGGTGGGCCGACGGATCCTCCCGGGCGGCCTCGGCGGTGGCGTAGGCCAGCAGGCGGGTGGCCTCCAACTCGGCCCAAGAGTCGGCCAGAAGTCCCGCCACCGGTCCCAGCCGCACCAGCGGTCGACCGAACTGCTCTCGGGTGGCCGCGTGGCTGGCGGCACAGGTCAGCGCACCGTCCATCAGCCCCACGGCGGCCCCAGCCACCGAGATTCGGAATACCGACAGGGTGGCCAGCACATGGCGGAAACCAGCGCCGGGATCGCCCAGCCGGGCAGAGGCCGGCAATCGCACCCCGTCGAAGATCACCTCGCCCAGCACATGGGGGGCGATGATCTCCGGCGAGGGCTCGATCGACACGCCCGGGGCATCGGCGGGCACCAGCACCAGCGAGAACCGGTTCTCCTCCCGGGCCATGGTGGTGTAGAAGCCGGCCGCCCCGGCGTTGGAGATGAACGATTTTGCCCCGTTCAGCTCCACCTCATCGCCGTGGTCAATCAACGTGGTCTCGATCCCCCGCAGGTCGGACCCGGCCACCGGTTCGGTCAGGGCCAGCGCGGCCAGCACCTCGGCACGAGCCACTCGGGGCAGCCACTGCTCACGCTGCTCGTCGGTGCCGGCTACGGCAATGGCGTAGCTGCCGATGCCCTGGAGGGCGAACAACGAGTCCAAGTGCGACGAAGCCCGCATGAGGGCCTCCCGAACCACGCACACCGCCAGCGGATCCACTCGCTCGTGGCGACCGCCATGAGCGGCCGGCACCATCAGCGAGCAAAGGTCGCTGGCCCGCAGCACATCGAGGGTGGGCTGGTGGATGTGGCTGGCCTCGTCGGCCTCCGCGGCGAACGCGGCCACTTGGCGGGCCACCGCCCGGGCCTCTTCTTGAATGGCCCGTGTGTCGGAGTCGAGCTCGAACGCCATACGATGCCGGACAGTACGCGCTAGGAATTAATCGCGCTACAACAAGGGGATCACCGTGAGCGACATCATCGTCGAGCGAAACGACCGAATCGTCTGGCTGAGGCTGAACCGCCCCGAGCGATTGAACTCCTATGACCGCAACACCATCGACGAGATCATCGCCGCATTCCGGGAGCACGTCGACGCCGGGGTCGTGGTGATCACTGGCCAAGGCCGGGCGTTTTGCGCCGGCGGGTATCTGGCCAACCTGGCCGAAGCCAACTTCTATGAGCTGCGGACGATGTTCTACGGCTCGCTGGAGCTGTTCGACGCCATCCGCAACGCCCCCATGCCGGTGATCGCCGCGGTGAACGGCCCCGCCTTCGGGGGCGGCAACGAACTGGTGGTGGCCTGCGACTTCGCCATCGCCGCCGAGTCGGCCGAGCTGGGCCAGACCGGGGTCAAGGTGGGCAGCGCCCCGGTGCTGGGGGGCACCAACCTTTTGGCCATGACCGTCGGGGAGAAGCGGGCCAAGGAAGTGGCCTTTTTGTGCCGTAAATACGCCGCCCAGCAGGCCTGCGACATGGGGTGGATCAACGCAGTGGTGCCCGACGAAGAACTGGAGGGCGAGGTCTTGCAGTGGTGCGAGGAGCTGCTGGCCATGAGCCCCCGCTATCTGGAGGCGGCCAAGATCAGCTCCAACGTGTACTGGAACCAGCTGCGGGACAACATGGCCTCGGGGCTGGGCATTCTGGCCCAGGCCATCGGGTCGCCCGACATGGTCGAGGGTGCCACCGCGTTCATGGAGAAGCGCCGCCCGCAATTCCCCCCGAGAACCGCCCGATGACCCGTCGCGGCCCGAGCCCCTGGCCTGTTCCGTGACCCGCTACTACGACCAGTACCGGCCCACCTTCGACGACAAGGCGCAGTGGAGCGCGCCGACGGTGCTGGCCGAGCGGGCCCGAACCCACGGCGACAAGACCTACCTAGAGGTGGGCTGGACCGGCGAGCGGTTCACCTATGCCCAGAGCTACGACATCGCCCAGCGGGTGGGGCGGGGACTGCTGGCCGGCGGGGCCGCTCCCGGCGACCGGCTGCTCATCATGGCGCCCAACTCGGCGGCCTACATCTGGAGCTGGTTGGGCTCGGCTGTGGCCGGTATGGCCGAGGTGCCGATCAACACCGCCTACCGGGGATCATTCCTCGAACACCAGACCACCACGGTGTCGCCGTCGGCAGCGGTGATCCACGCCGACTACGCCGACCGGTTTGTCGAGCTGCCCGAGGTGGTGGGCTCCATCGGCTGCTTCTACCTGCTGGGCGACGACGGCGAGATCGCCAAGGGCGGACGGGTGCTGGACGAGGCCGGGCTGCGGTGGCAGCGCTGGGACACCCTGCTGAGCAACGACAGCGCCGATCAAGCCCTGCCCGAGGTGTCGTATCGGGACCTGGGGTCGGTGTTCTTCACGTCGGGCACCACCGGGCTGTCCAAAGGGGTGATGATGCCCCACGCCCACATGCACCTGTTCGCCGATGAGTGCGTGTCGCTCACTCGGCTGACCGACACAGATGCCTACATGTCGTGCGGTCCGCTGTTCCACGGCAACTCCCACTTCCTGGCCGCCTATCCGGCGCTGATCGCCGGAGCCCGCTACGTGCTCCAAGAGCGGTTCTCGGCCAGCCATTGGCTCGACCAAGTGCAGGAAAGCGGGGCCACCGTCACCAACTTCGTCGGGGTGATGATGGACTTCGTGTGGCAGCAGCCCCCCACCGAAGCCGATGCCGACAACCAGCTGCGGTGCGTGTTCGCCGCTCCCACCATGTCGAGCGTGCTGGAGGAGTTCAAGGCCCGATTCGGCATCGAGGCATTCGTAGAGGTGTTCGGGCTAACCGAGACGTGCATGCCCATCCTCACCCCCTACGGGGAGGATCGCCCGGCGGGGGCGGCCGGGCTCTTGAACCGGGACTGGTTCGACATCCGCCTGGTGGACCCCGACACCGATGAGGAGGTGCCGGTGGGAGAGGTTGGCGAGCTGGTGGTTCGCTCCCGGGTTCCGTGGACCACGTGCATGGGCTACTACGGCATGGCCGAGCAAACCTGGGACGCCTTCAGGAATCTGTGGTTCCACACCGGCGACGGACTCCGCCGGGATGCCGAGGGCTGGTACTACTGCGTCGACCGCCTCAAAGACGCCATCCGCCGCCGGGGGGAGAACATCAGCTCGTTCGAGGTGGAGCAGGCCTTGACGGCCCATGAGGCCATAGCCGAAGTGGCGGTGGTGGCAGTACCCGCCGACCAGGAAGCCGGAGAGGACGAGGTGCTGGCCGCGGTGGTTCTGGAGCCCGACGCCGCCCTCAGCGCCGATGAGTTCTGGGCGTATGCCGACCGTCGACTGCCCTACTTCGCGGTGCCCCGCTACGTGCGCTTCACCCCCGAGCTGCCCAAGACCCCGTCGGAGAAAGTGCGGAAGGTGGAGCTGCGGGACCAGGGGGTGGACGATCAGACATTCGACCGGGGCCCCATCAGCCGACCGAAGGATCGCAGGTGAGCAAAGGGTCGAGCAGGATCGAGCTATCGCCGATGAACCCAGGGGAGAGACGATGAGCCAGAGCGCTGACAAGCAGACCGAGGTGCTGGCCTCGGCTCGAGGCCGGGTGGTGTGCATGGACTCGGCCTACGACGTGGACGAGGCCAATCGGGATCGGGACGTGTGCGTCAACTCGTCGTATTGCGGCGTGCTGCCCGCCCGGTTCATCGCCGAGCACCGGCCCCGGGCGGCCATCGGCATGGACTGCGGGGTGGGACCGGAGGGCTCGGCCATCGCCGGTCTGTGGTACCTGGAGGCCCTGGGCATTCCCGCCGCGGTGGCCGACGTGATGACCGCCCATCTGGGCGACGGCGTACACCTCTACGAACACGGAGTGGTCAGCTTCGTCAACCAGCTGGCCCTGGACTGCGGGGTGAGCGCGGGCATGGCCGTGCGGGACGCGGCCGCCGCGCTGCTTAACAACGATCCGGTTGAGGCTGTCGCCTCGGAGATCACCAACCGCACGGTCATGGAAACTGCCCCCGACGGGCGTTGCGTGGTGGCCGCCGACTCCATCGCCTTCGGCACCGCCGAGGACACCGGCCGCAATGTGCTGGTCACCGCCGGCCATACCGGCCGCTCCTCGGTGCCCTACCTGCGCCGGTGCCGCCCCTACGGGTTCATCTGCTCTGACGGCGGCCGGGGCTTGGACGATTCGGGCGTGGCCGGTCTCACCATCGTGGAGGCCGACGGCCTAGCCGGCGCCTCCGTGGACGCCCGCCGAGCCCGCATGGGAAGCGGCCTTTCCCACTACCACGACGGCATCATCACCGCCGCCAATGCCCACGCCATAGCCGCTGGCGTGGAAATCGGCATGCCCTGCCCCCAGGCCGCCAGCCTGCTACTGAACCGGTAGGGCGTCACTAGAGTGACGAAGCAGTGACTTTCGACGCACGAACTGCGAACCGATGACAGCCCTGGCCGCAGCTGATCTGCTGGCGCAGTCGTCCGACGACTCGATCATCGACGAGGCCCTTACCGTGTCCGACTGGATACAGGCCGGGATCATCGTGGCGGCCACGATTGTCGTGGCGGTGCTGGCCGCCCGCCTGGTGCGAAGGGTGCTGATCCACGTGGTTGGGCCGGGCTTCGCCGCCATCGTGACCGCCAGGCTGGTGGGCTATCTCCTCTTCTTGATCGGGCTGTTCTATGCACTTACCAGCCTTGGGGTGCAGGTTGGGCCGTTGATCGGCGCCATCGGACTGGGCGGCCTGGTGTTGGCGCTGGCATTGCAGAAGCTGGTGGAGAATTTCTTCTCCGGGCTGATCCTTCAGGCTCGACGGCCTTTCAGGGTGGGCGACACGGTGCTGCTGGGCGACCACCTCGGAGTGGCCACCGACATCGACTCCCGCACCACCGTGCTGCGCGGTCTCGATGGTTCTGCGGTGCGCGTTCCCAACAGCGAGGTGGCCGCTGGGCCCATCGTCAACCTCACCAACGAGGAATTGCGGCGCAGCGAGCTGGAAGTGGGCGTGGCCTACGACACCAATCTCCAGGCAGCCACGGAGTGCCTGATCGAAGCACTAGACCAGGTAGAACGGGTAAGCGCTGAGCCGCCGGCGCAAGCGCTGCTCACCCGCTTTGGGTCGTCCAGCATCGACTTCACCCTCTACTACTGGCACGACAGCGATGTGCCGACGGAGCTGGCCACCCGCCACGACGTGATCCTGTCGGTACACCAGAGCTTTGCCGCCGCGGGCATCACCATCGCTTTCCCGCAGGTGGTGGTGTGGTCGGGCGACAACGAGGACGCTCAGCCTTACCGCGGCCGGGCCGGGATCATCTCGGCTACCCCAGGTACCGGCGCACAGTCCGCCGTGCCCCCCGCCCTCGTCCGCCAGCTCTCCCGGTGGCGGGTCCGCTCCGGCATCCTGCGCCGCTTCAACCCCGGCGACTGACCGCGCCTACGACGCCGACTGCGAACAATGCTGGTTGTGACCGATCTGGATCGGACGTTCTGGGGGCTGGACTGCGTTGCCCCGGAGGCCCATTTGGAGGCGTTGGCCGAGCTGGAGGCGGCGGGACACACCGTGTTGGCCGCCACCGGTCGACGGTTGCGGAACATATCCCGGCTATTCGAACAAAACGGTCTCGAATTGCCCGCGGTCGCGCTCGACGGATCGATCGGCATGGACTTCGCCACAAATGAGCGCTTCCACCGCATCGCGTTCGACTCTGAGGCCCTGTGGAAGCTGCTGGACCTCCTTGACGCCCACGGCATCCGCCCCTGCCTCTACATCGACGACCGTGGTGAGCCCGGCGGAGACGTGGTGTTGCCTGAGAGTGCCTCGAGCGAACCCAGCCATCTGAGATTCCTCGACGAAGACGTCAACCACGGCCTCAGCCCCGCCGATGTGGAGGACGATGTGCTGGAGCTGGTGCTGACCGGATTGCCCTCCGATCTCGCACATTTGGCGGCCAAGGAAGTCCATTTGCGGTCACTGGGCATCGCCCGGGTCGACGAACCCGATCCCCTCTACGGAGGAAGCCGGCTGACGGTATCGCCCCCCGGAATATCCAAGGTGTCGGGAGTCGAGGCCTTCTGCCGCTGGAAGGGACTCGACATCGACTTCGCCGCCGTCGGCGACGGGGTGAACGACTTAGAACTGCTGGAAGCCGCCTCAATCAGCTTCGCCATCGCAGGCAGCTACGCCAGCCAAGCCGCCACCCCCGATCACATCATCCCTCCCCCCGAACAATCCGGCTGGGCCACCATTCCCAAGCTCGTAAGTTGAGGAAGCCAGCAGTGCTGCTCAATGGTCCCGCCTGACAAGGCCTCTAGAAAAGCGTTCCCCCTACGACAGCAAACATCGCTTCGTCAGCCTGATCAATACTGGCGCCGCTGCCGTCGAGAGCGAGGTGGGCATGGTCTTGTGGGGCTTGGTCTGCGATGTAGCGGTCTTCTGCCGGCATCCAGACGTCAACCCACTTGCTTCTCGCCTCTTCTCCATCACGCTCCATTCCCCGGGCCAATCGGACTGCCCGCGGTGCGGTGACCCAGATCCTCAAGTCGTAGAAATCTCGAAACATCTGGTGGGTCGAGTAGACGCCCTCGACAATGAGCGGGGCTCCGCTGGCCCCAGTAGCCCGATCTCCAAGCGTTCCGGCCTCCCAGTCGTAGCGCTGGTAGTAAGGATCCCTGCCCTCGGTGTGAGGGATCAGCACTTGGGAAGCGAGTCGCGAGAGATCGAACAGTCCGGCAATTTCGATCGCAGATCGGTTGGAATCCGACTCCGGCCGGTAGAAGTCATCTCCTTCCACGAGAACTGCACTTGGCAAGGCCGCGGCAAGGCCAGCGGCAAGTGTGCTCTTCCCCGAAGCACCCGGGCCATCGATGCCGACCCTGGCTGCCACTCCTAGGCCACCAGCAATGCGGGCTATGTCGGCAGCGCTAAGAACAGTTCCAACCTCTATCGGCATCAGACCATTCTGCCTGCCTACGGGCTACCCGCTATCTGCTATTTGGTGACGTGTTGTCTGCGATGAATGTGCGGAGGTGGCTGGTCAGGATTCCGGGTTGGTCGATGGGGATGAGGGTTCGGCTGTCGTCGACCCACACCAACTCGGAGTTGTCGAAGTGGTTGGCCAGTCGTTCGGCGTGGGCAGGGGGCATGAGCTTGTCGTCGCGGGCCCAAACGATGAGCACTCGGCCCTGAAATGAGCGCTGTTGCTCAGCCCACTCGAGTAGTTGGCTCTTCTTGGGGACGTTGCGGAGGTACTTGTCGAGGTCGCGGCGAATCTTGCGGTTGTGGCGGAGGGGATGGACCCAACTCATGAACTGGTCGTCGGGGACCCGCTTCTTGGTCATGTTGCCGAAGGTGAGCGGAAGATGCCGGATCCAGCGGGGCCGCAACAACTGAGAGGTCAAGAACGTGCCACCCGGCAATGAGGCGTTGAGGCACAGCAGGCGACCCGGCAATCCGGGCGGGTAGTTGTCGAACGCCTCGCAGGAGACCAAGACAAGGTTCGCCACCCGATCCGACCCGCCAGGGCTGACCACTAGCTGGGCCCCGCCCCAGTCATTGCTGGCAAGAGTGACATCGTGGAGGTCGAGCTCCACCAGAAACTCGGCGATCAGCTTGGCTAGTGACTCCAGATCGAGCTCGGCGTCATCGGGCATCGGAGTGCGGTGAGCGCCGAACGGCAACTCCGGCACAATGCAGCGATATCTGTCCCGCAAACCATCGACAACCTCGTCCCACAGGGTGCCGTTCATCAACACCCCATGGAGCAGCACAACCACCGGCCCATCACCACCAGTGTCCGAATACATCAAACCGGCAGCAGTCGGCCCCTCGAGCTGCCCTGGCAGACTGCTACTCACTGGGGCTTCTCATTTCCGAAAATCCAACTAGGCGATCAGCCCAGCCATTCTACAAAGCTGTGAAAGAAAGACGCCTGCGTGTCGAGTCAACACAGTCGGTCTGTCTCAGCAGCGTCGAGAGAGATGCGGATATGCTGTCAAATCTTTTAAAAAGAATCTTTGAGTGGAACCAAATGGGACTCTCGTGCGTTTTGTTCATGACAACAGAGGGAAAATCATGAAAAACGCAAGGACATTCGATGGCGCAGTCCCATGGGGCCAAGCGCCCAGCCCCGCGAACCGGGGACGGTCTAGGCAGCGGTGGGCGTTGCGAGGCGCCTCAATCCTGGTTGTTTCAGCCCTAATTTGGGTCGCCATGGCCGTTGACGGGGAAAGAGCCGATGCTCAGAATTCGGGCGGTAGTGGAGTCGCGCTGGCAGATATACAGCTCCGCGACAAATTGATCGCAGACCAGGAGTCGCTCCTCAACGTCTACCGCTGCCAATACGACGTCGACACGCACATCGTTCCCGGCGGCTGCACCAGTGGGAAGCCCGCCCAAGATCCGGCCACACCCAACCCATTCTCGGGAACACCTACTCAGCAGGACATGGAGATTCGGGATCAGTTGATCGTGACCCAAGAAGCGCTTCTCAACGCCTACCGCTGTCTATACAACGTCGACACCCATGTCGTTCCCGGCGGCTGCGTTGGCACCAAGCCCGCCCAAGACCCGACTGAATCCCAGACCACCCCAACCTCCACATCTACCCCCACCCCCACCCCACAAGTCGATAGCTCCCATCCGCAAGTCCTGGTCAGCTTTGCGTCGGCGTCCTACACCGCCGAAGAAGGAACCGCCGCGCGGGTCACCGTGCAGCTCGACGCAATCCCCAATCGCACGGTGGTCGTCCCGCTCACTGCCGCCTTCCACGGCGGTGCCACTACCGCTGACGCAGGGTTGCTGCCACCCAGCGTCACCTTCGGCCCCAACGAGGCCACCAAGACCATTGCCGTCGATATCGCCAGCGACAAACTAAGCGATCCCGGCGAAACCATCACGCTCGCAATCGGCCAGAACCTGCCCACCGGAGTTGCCCAGGGAAGCCCCAGCCAAACCACCATCAGCATCATCGATTTCGGCGTACCGACTGGCTCCCAGCCGGTCATAGATGTGTACGTGTTCTATTGCGCGGCGGCGAGCCGGGGCTACAACCAGGCCGACTTGACCTTTGAAACCGACAGGATGAATCAGGTAGTCGGTGGCTTCTACTCGAGGGAATCGTCGGGACTATCCACCGTGCGGTTTGTACCCGGCGACGTAGTCTCACCCGACATCGATTGGAACAACACTGTGCTGGGCAACGAGAGGGACAAGTTGTCCGACCCGAGTTATGAGGGCATACGCAGTTGTTTCTCGGAGGCAACGACACCTGGTGATTACCAGCAAGTCCTGATGCTGGTGGACATTGCTCCAAGCTTGTTTGTCGGCGCTTTTGCATGGAACGGGGCCGAGTTCCCGAATTGGAACATGGGAAAACCCTTCAATGTCGCCGTGGTACCCACTGTCGAACGGAGCTATGGCAGTTGGCATTCTGTTTGCGTAGAAGAAATTGTTGGGACTCAAAGAGTACGGGACCTGATGAGCACCCTAACGACAAACGTCCAATATACCCAGTTCAACGCAAGTGAATTACTCGAATGCCGCTTCGTGACATATTGGGATCATCTCCACTTGGTCGGTCACGAACTCGGCCACACGGTATATGGGCTCGGCCACCCTCCAGGCTGCTCAATAATGGGCAAGGGATACACGCCGAGCAGCAAGTGCCCAACGATTTCCTTGGACTTGTCGATGCAGATTTCGAGCATCTTGAACGGTTTCTACATCGATTGCGCAGACCGCGAAACTCTGGGCTGGCCCGTCGTGCAAGAAGACTGCTCGTCGCCCCCACCGCCTGTCACGGTCGTCTTCGAATCGAGGTCTTTTGCCGCGGAGGAGGGTACGACCGCGGAGGTTACAATAAAGCTGGACACTGTCCCCTTCCGCAGCCTCACTATCCCGCTGACCTTCACGTTTCAGGGTGGGGCGACAGCCGCCGACGTGGGAGCACTCCCAACCAGCGTCACTTTCGGGCCAAACGACACTACCAAGACCATCAAATTCGCTGTCATCGACGACAATGACGATGAAACTGGCGAGCAGGTTCAAATCTCGTTCGGGTCTCCCCTTCCCGCCGATGTCAGCCTAGGTCCCGCCAACTTGTCTACCGTTCCGGTCAGCTTCACCGACGCCGCCCCGCCACAAGTACAGGTCAGTTTCGCATCGACCTCCTACACAGCCGAAGAAGGAACCTACGCGGAGATAACTGTGCAACTCGACGTCGTACCCGAGCGCACCCTGGTGATCCCATTGGGGATGCAGCTACAAAACGGAGCGAGCTTCTCCGATCTGATACGAGACAGATCTCCGAATAGATCCCCAAGGCAGGTGACATTCGCAGCCCACGAGACGACCGCAACATTGCGATTGCCCATCAGCAGCGACAACCTCACCGAGACTGGCGAGACCATCAGAGTTCAGTTCGGAACTCTTCCCGCCGGCGTCACGATAGGGAGTCCCAGCCATACCATCATCAATCTCACTGACAGCTCGTTGATACCAGTTCAGGTCAGCTTCGGTTCTGCCTCTTACACCGCCGCCGAGGGAACGAGAGTGAAGATTGCAGTGCAGTTGGATACCGCACCCTGGCGCAGGCTGACCATCCCGCTGGTCTCAATGGGGCAAAACGGCGCACACGGGAACGACTATGCGAGTCCGCCGACCAGCATCACCTTCGACCCCTTCGAATTCGAAACCGTCAAAACCTTCGAGGTCAGAATCGTCGACGACGACCACAGGGATCCCGGCGAATCCATCCGACTTTCATTCGGCAGCACCTTGCCCGACGGCGTCACCCAAGGCACTCCCAGCCATACCACCGTCAACATTGACGACCTTGACACACCCGCGGTGGAAGTGAATTTCGGGGCGATGACTTACGCCGCAACCGAGGGAACCACCGCTCAGGTCACCGTCCAACTCGACAAGGCCCCGAAACGCACAGTGACAGTCCCGCTGACTACTGCCTTCAAGGGCGGGGCCACCGCGGCCGACTTCGGAACCCTCCCAACTAGCGTCACCTTCGCCTCCGATGCCACGTCGGCCACTGTGTCGTTTGCCGTCACCGACGACGGCATAAGTGACCCGAACGAATCCATCCAACTCTCCATAGGAACCACCCTGCCCGCCAAATTCACCGCCGGAACTACCAACCAAACCACTGTCAGCATCACCGACACAGGTGTGCAGCAACTACAGGTGCGGCTCTTCGCAGATTCAAGCACGGCTGCTGAGGGAACGGTCGCTCATGTGGGCGTCGCCTTCAGCGCTGACCCCGATCGAATTCTGGTCATCCCGTTCACGGTCACGTTCCAGGGCGGGGCCACTGAAGACGACATAGACGAATTGGCCTTGAATAAGGACCCAGTGACGGGAGTCTTGACCGCCACATTCGCGATCGGCGAACGGAACAAACCGATCACCTTCAGTGTATTGACCGACAGCCTCAGTGAGTCTGGCGAATCAGTCACCATCTCGATCGGCTCTTCACTTCCCGAAGGAGTCACACTCGGCACGCCCAGCCAATTCACCATTACTCTCACCGACCCACCCGAGGTTGAATCGGCGAATTAGCGGTTCAGTAGCGAATCAACTGAGCAAGCTCATCGACGTGTTGGCGCCATTCGTCGGGGGAGAGGGCCAAGGGGACCAGCAGCACGTGCTCGAGGCCGGCGTCGATGTAGGGGGCCAGGGTCTCGGCGACGTGATCGACGTCGCCGATCACCATTTCCCGGTCGCCGTAGCCGTCGCCCACCACCGACCAGCGGCCGGCAGCATCTAGCGGGTCGCCCAACCGCAGCTCCATGTGGATAGAGATGGTGGTCTCACCAGGCGAGCGGCCAAGGCGATCCTGCTCAGCCCGCAGCACCTCTAGGCGCTCGGCGAACACCTGGGGTGGGGCCCAGGTGCCCATCCACCCGTCGCAGCGAGCCGCTCGGCGGAGGGCACCGGGGGACGAGCCGCCGATCCAAATCGGGATCGGCGCGGCGGGCTGGGGGTTGATCCGCACGCCGGTGAAGCTGAAGAACTCACTGCGAAACTCCGTGGCCCCCGACCAGGCAGCCCGCCACCCGGCGATGTAATCGTCCAGGCGCTCGGCCCGATGCACCATGGGCACGCCGCAGGCCTCGAACTCCGGCTCCAGCCATCCGGCACCAACGCCGAGAATGGTGCGGCCCGGGGCCAGCCAGTCGAGGGTGGCCCATTGCTTGGCGAACTGCATGGGGTTCCGATAGGCGGGAATCAGCACCGAGGTGCCCAATCCCACCCGCTGGGTGTGGGCGGCCACCGCCGACAGCAACGGCACCGGCTCGGGGAAAAAGGACGGCATCCCCTCTAAGTCCACCGGCACGGCCACGTGGTCGGCGGTCCACACGTCATCGAAGCCCGCGGCCTCGGCCTGCTTGGCAATCTCTACCAGCAGATCAAGCGAGGCAGACCGGCCCAGTTGGGGTAGGTGGATGCCCCACTTCATCGGGCCACCTCCCTGCTGACGAAGCCCACAGCCTTCAACCTACGAACCTTCTCAGTACCGATAACGGGGCCAGGGTGGGTGAATCGAATACTCCACCACCCCGTAGCCCCGCTCGCCGGTCTCCAGTACCTCAAAGTCGAAGAACGGCTCGTGGCAGTCGAGCCGCACCTCGGCGTCGTTCTCGTCGCGCATGAGCCCGTTGCGGGTATGGGCGTGCTTGCGGCCGGTGCGCACGGTGAGCACCTCACCATCGGTGGTCTCGAAAGTCATGTCGAAGGCCATGGCGGTGCGCTGGTCCTCCTCCAGGCGAGGAACGCAAGAGGCCGACTTCAAGGCACGGGTGCCATCAGCGTCGCCGATCCAGCCCCCCACCGACGGCGTGTCACCGGGCAGCGGCTGAGTCGGACTCATCCACCCAAAGGAGTTCAAGTGCCGGTCGGGAAGCTGCACCGACGGCCAGAAGTGGCCCCACGACTCAGCCTGGGTGCGGCGGTGGCGCACGTCCCATGGGCCGGGCCGCTCGAACCGGTGGGTCCAGGAGTGGTCCCGATGTGACCAGCTCTGCACCGCCCGGCGCTCCCCGGCCCGAGGCCCGCCCCGGGTCTCCAACTCGCCCCGGCACACCAGGGCCTGCTCGTAGTGCCCGCCATAGCCCTCATAGGCCCCCAGCGGGTTCCCGCCGAAGCAGTCGTTGTAGTCGAACACTCCGAAGCGATCCTCAAAGGTCAGATCGAAGCCGAAGCGGGGGGCATCAAGCTGCCAGCGATAGCGGGCAAACGGCTCCTCCACCGAATACGACACCCGGCCGTCGCCCAGCACCGAGAACTCCAAGTCAGCATCAAGCGGCTGGCGGGAGGCCCATTGCACCGCCACCCCGTCGATCACGTAGAACGCGCTGGCCCGCACATACCCGTGCGACAGACTGGCGTGGATGTGGTTGATTCCGTACACGTCGGCTTCCCGGTCGCACACCGAAAACCAGAAGTTGTCGCTCCAAAGGGCGTCGCCGCCCGGCGGCGGCGTATGGAGGTACTCGTCGGAGTTGCTGAGCGGCATCAGGCAACGACAATAGGCTTCGAGCCCTCGGGGTGGGAAGACAGGCCCAAACCAGAATGTTGTCGAATTCTGGGCGACGACCGGATAGAAAGGACCCCGATGACCGAACTGCCCGCGATCACCCCCATGCCCACCGTGGCCGACTGTGTGCTCCCCTGGGATGGGCCGGTCAGCGACACTGTGGCGGCCATCGGCGCCGCCCGATCCGCTTGCGGCGATACTTTCGTGATCGACGGCGGCAACGACCGCTATCTGTTCTTGTTCTCCCCAGCCGGCCTCAGAGACTTCTATGCCGTCCCCGAACAGCAGGCCAGCAAGGGAATCGCCGACTGGAAGATGCTGGTGCGCAAGTTGCCCGATGAGCTGTTCGACGGACGGCGGACCCTGCCCCACGAGCTGTTCACCCGGCCCAACGTGGCCGGCTACCTCGAGGCGCTGGAAGAGGCCATCTCGATCCAGCTGGCAGAACTGACTCCGGGCGACGAGATCGACCTGTTCGATTTCACCCGCCGCCTCGGCCACCGCATGGGCCTGGCCAGCTGGGGCGGGCGCGAAATCCTGCACTCGGACCGCTTCGAGGAGCTGATCGAGGCGCTGGATGTGCTCGACGGGTCCGAGGCATTCGTGGCCCCTACCCGGATGCGAGAGGTGGCGCAGGCGGGCAAGGCTGCCGAGCGCGAGGCCATGGCCAAGGTCGAGCAGATCCTGGCCGACTCCATCGCCTCTCGCCGCGAGCCCCTAGGCGACTTGCTGGACATGATCCTCGAACGGTGGGAGGACACCTCCGGCTCAGAACGGCTGACCGGGGTGGCCCGGGACGTGATCCTGGTCCACCTCGGATCGATGTCCAACCTGTTTGCCGCGCTCGGTTGGTCGCTGGTCCATCTGGTGCAGCATCCCGATGTGCTCGCCCGAGTGCGGGCCAGCCACGACGCCGACCACGACTTGGTGTCGCGCTGCGTGCTGGAGTCCACCCGGATCGGCCAAAGGTCCATCATGCTTCGCACGGTGCTCGAACCCGTGACCATCGACGACGGCTCTCAGACCTACGAGGTTTCCCCCGGGGCCTCGCTGGCCACGTTTCTGCCGCTGACCAATATGCAAGCCGGGCCGGGTTTGGACCGCTATGACCCCGATCGATGGCGGGGCCCCCGCCTGGTGTCTCCCCCGAGGCTTCCCTCCGAGTTGGTCATCACCTTCGGCGTCGGCCCCCACGCCTGTCCGGCCCGGCCCTTCTCGGTTACCGCGATGTCCAGGGTGATCGAGCGGCTGTTCGACGCCTTCGATCTCGAGCCCCGATTCGACAATCCCAAGCCGCGCCCCGACCAAATCGGCGGTGTGGCCCGGGCCGAGGGATCCTGCCTAGTGGCAGTCCGCGCCCGCTAGGACAAGTCAGCCAGATCAGGCTCGCCCACCAGTCGAACCTGGCCGTCGCCCTTTTCAACCTCGCCGACGACGGTGGCCCGATGGCCGCCGGTGCGGAGCAGGTCGATGGCCTTGGTGGCGTCCTTGTCTCTCACCGCCAGGATCATGCCCAACCCAAGATTGAACACCTTGGCCATCTCCTCGTCGGCCACGTCGCCGATTCGCTGCAACTCGGCGAACACCGGCGGCTGCTCCCAACCGCTCCGGTCGACCACCGCATCAACCTTGTCGGGAAGCACCCGAGCCAAGTTCCCGCCGATGCCCCCGCCGGTCACATGGGCGATGGCCTTGGCGTCCACCTTGGCCAGCATGGCCAGCACCGCCGGGGCGTAGATCACCGACGGCAGCAGAAGCTCATCGGCCACCGAGTGGGAGCTTCCCTCCCATGCGGGATCGTCCAATCCCCGCTCAGCCACCTCGAAATAGAGCCGACGGGCCAGGGAGTAGCCATTGCTCCGCAGACCGGGCGACGGCAGCCCGATGAGAGTGTCGCCGGGGCGGACCTCGGTCCCGGTGATCAGCCGCGACCGCTCCACCACCCCCACGGCAAACCCCACGAGCTCGAATTCGTCATCGGGCTCGTCCACAGGGTGCTCGGCCATCTCTCCGCCGATCAGGGCGCAGCCCGCTTGTCGGCACCCTTCAACCACTCCCACCACCAACTGCTCAATCCGCTCGGGATCGAGTTTCTGCACCGAGATGTAGTCCAAGAAGAACAGCGGCTCGGCCCCCTGGCACACCAGATCGTCCACGCACATGGCCACCAAGTCGATGCCAATGGTGTTGAACCGTCCGGCCGCGGCGGCCACAAACGCCTTGGTACCCACTCCGTCGGTGGTCGACACCAGCACCGGTTTCTTGTAGCCGTGGCGGGTGAAGTCGAACAGTCCCCCGAACCCGCCGATGTCGCCGATGGCCTCGGGCCGGAACGTTGAGCTCACATGCTCCTTGATGCGCCGTACTGCTTCCTCGCCAGCGGCGATGTCCACCCCCGAGGTTTCGTAGGTCTCAACCATGGCCCACAGCCTCCAACCGGATCACAGCCTCAACCGTTGCCGGTGGCCCAGAGCGATGGAGCCGGCTCGCCTTCATCGGCGAACTGGGCCGCGCCGCGCCCCAAGGAGATCGAACCCGGCGGTGCCACCGGAACCGCCACCGGGTAGTCACCGGTGAGGCAGGCGTTGCAGAAGCCAGCTCCCACCGCCCCGGTGGCCTGGGTCAGCCCTTCCAGGTCGATGAACGCCAGCGTGTCGGCCCCCACGTAGTCGCACATCTCGGCCACGCTGAGGTGGGCGGCCAGCAATTCGGTGCGATCGCCGGTGTCCATGCCGAAATAGCAGGGCCAGCGATAGGGCGGCGAGCTGATGCGGAGGTGAACCTCGGCGGCACCCGCCTCCCGCAGCATGGCTACCAGGGCCCTGGTGGTGGTACCCCGCACGATGGAGTCGTCCACTACCACCAGGCGGTTGCCCTCGATGCTGTCCCGCAGGGGGTTGAGCTTCATGCGAACCCCCATCGACCGCATCTGCTGGCTCGGAGCGATGAACGTCCGCCCGATGTAGCGATTCTTCACCAGCCCCTGGCCGTAAGGGATGCCGCTAGCCCGCGAGAATCCCTCGGCCGCGGGCAGCCCCGATTCGGGCACGCCCATCACCAGGTCGGCCTCCACCGGGGACTGCTCGGCCAGCAGCTCGCCCATGCGCACTCTGGCGTGGTGCACGCTTTGGCCATAGATCACCGAGTCGGGGCGGGAGAAGTACACGAACTCGAAGAGACAGAGGCGGGGATCCACCCGATCCTCGGGGAATGGGTGCGCCGACTTCACGCCCTCCCCGTTGATCACCACCATCTCCCCCGGCGCTAGCTCACGCAACAGATGGGCGCCCACGATGTCGAGCGCAGGAGTCTCCGAGGCCAGCACCCACCCCCGATCCAGCCGGCCCAGGCACAAGGGGCGGAATCCGTTGGGGTCGCGAACGCCTATCACCCGCTTCTCGTCGGCCAGCACCAGCGAGAACGCCCCCTCCAGGCGGGGCAAGACCCTCTTCAACGCCTCTTCGAGGACCTTGCCATCGGCTCGGCTCGACGGTGGCATCTGCCCGATCTCAATGGCCAGCAGCTCGGCGATCAGATCGCTGTCTGAGCCGATCATGCCGGGCAGGATCGACGTCTCCTCCGCGAGCTGGGCAGTGTTGGTGAGGTTGCCGTTGTGGCCCAGCACAAACTGGTGGTCACCTGCGCTGCGAAAGACGGGCTGGGCGTTGCGCCACGTACTGGAGCCCGCGGTGGAGTAGCGGGTGTGCCCGATGCCCAGGCAGCCCTCGAGAGTGGCCAGCGTGCGGTCGTCGAACACGGTTGCCACCAGGCCCATGTCCTTGACCACGGTGATGTTCTCGCCGTCGCTCACCGCAATGCCGGCCGACTCTTGGCCCCGGTGCTGCAACGCGTAGAGGGCCAGATAGTTCAGATGGGCGACGGGATCATGGGGTGCGTAGATGCCAACGACCCCGCAGGCCTCC
This sequence comes from Acidimicrobiia bacterium, assembly GCA_009842675.1. Taxonomy (GTDB): domain Bacteria; phylum Actinomycetota; class Acidimicrobiia; order Acidimicrobiales; family Bin134; genus Poriferisocius. The sequence continues at coordinate 50,337 of VYEX01000024.1, forward strand.
CGGGGAGAGTCGTCCATGGGATCAGCCACTGCTTAAGTCTGACATGGGCGAGCGCCACCGATCGGAAATGGCGGCCAAATCAAGATCCAACAGCCCCTTGATGGCGAAGCGATCGCCGGTGGCCAAACCGATGCGGGCCACCGCCACGCCGGTGGCCGCCGCCGCCGCCTCCACCTCGGGCAGCAGCTCGGGGTCTACTGCCGCCACCACGCGAGAGGGGGCCTCGCTGAACAGCTCTGCGTGGTCGTGTATGCGAGCCCCCCGAAAGCCCACGCCAGACACAGCAGCCATCTCAGCCAGGGATACTCCCATGCCGCCGCTCGACACATCGTGGACGGCCGACAGCCGATCGTCGGCCACCAGACCAGCAACCAGACCGGCCACTCGCCGATGCTGCTCGTAGTCCAGCTCAGGCAGCCGGCCCCGCTTGTGCCCGGCAACAGAAGCAGCCCACAGCGAGCCCGACAGCCCCGCGCCGGCCTCCCCGAGAACGATCACCCGGTCGCCGTCCCGCCATGCCAACCCAGGGGGGATCCGCGTCAAGCTGTCGATAAGCCCAAGCAAACCGATCACCGGAGTGGGATCGATGTTGTGGCCGTTGGACTCGTTGTAGAGGCTCACGTTGCCGCCCACCACCGGAATGCCAAAGGCATCACAGGCCTCGGCCATTCCGTCCACCGCCTCGGAGAACTGCCACATCACTTCGGGATGCTCGGGGTTGCCGAAGTTCAGGCAGTTGACCAGGGCCAGCGGTCGGGCCCCGACGCAGGCCAGGTTGAGCACCGACTCGGCCACCGTCAGCGCGGTACCGGCCCGGGGGTCGACCGCACACCAGCGATTGTTGCCGTCTGTGGTGAGGGCCAGTGCCCGGCCGGTGTCGGCCCCGGTGGCGGGGTGCTTGAGCCTCAGCACGGTGGCGTCGCCCCCGGGGCCCGCCACGGTGTTGCAATAGAGCATGTGGTCGTATTGGCGGTAGATCCAAGAAGGATTGCTCAATAGGCCCAGAAGGTCGGCGCCGACGTCTGCGGGAGGCGGCAGATCGTCGGCAGCGTCAGCCCTGGCCTCCTCCCAGTCGGAGGGTGGATGGCGGGGCCGGTCATACAGCGGCGCGTCCTCGTGCAAAGAAGCCGCCGGCAACTCCCCCAGCACCGGGCCTTCCAACCCGTCGCGCACCCGAAGCTGCCCGCCTTCAGACACCCGGCCCACCACCGCAGCCTGCACATCCCAGCGATCGCAAATGGCCAGCACTTCGGCCAATCCGTCCGGAGCCACAATGGCCAGCATCCGCTCTTGCGATTCGCTGGTGAGAACCTCGAAGGGCTCCATACCTGGCTCACGGCGGGGGACAGCTGCCACGTCCACGTCCATCCCCACGCCTCCCCGAGAAGCGGTCTCGCTCGTGGCGCAAGTGAGCCCGGCACCTCCGAGATCTTGGATGCCCACCACCAGGCCGGCGTCCAGCAGAGCCAAGCAGGCCTCGATGAGGCGCTTCTCTTCAAATGGATCGCCCACCTGCACGCTGGGCCGCTTCTCTGCCTCTTTCTCCTCGTCGCCAAAAGACGCCGAGGCCAGCACGCTCACCCCACCGATGCCGTCGCGCCCGGTGGACGCGCCCAGCAGCACCGCCAGGTTGCCCTCCCCGCTGGCCCGGCCCAGCACCAGCCGATCGGCCGGCATCAAGCCGAGGCAGAGCACGTTCACCAGAGGGTTGCCGGCATAGGTCTCGTCGAACACCGTCTCGCCCCCCACCGTCGGCACCCCCACCGCGTTGCCGTACCCGGAGATACCCGACACCACCCCTTCGGCAATCCAGCGGCTGCGGGGATCGCTGGGGAGGCCAAACCGCAATGAGTCCATCACCGCAATCGGGCGAGCGCCCATGGTGAAAATGTCCCGCAGGATTCCGCCCACGCCGGTTGCCGCCCCCTGATATGGCTCTATGGCCGAAGGGTGATTGTGGCTCTCAATCCGAATGGCAGCGGCAATTCCGTCGCCTACATCTACGACACCGGCATTCTCACCGGGGCCGACCAATACCCAAGGGGCTTCAGTGGGGAGTCGGCGCAAATGCAACCGAGACGATTTATATGAGCAGTGTTCCGACCACATAACTGCATACATCGCCAATTCGAGATGATTCGGCGGACGATTCAATATCTTCTCGATGGCTTTTGCCTCGTCGTCTGTCAGGCCAAGCGACCGATGCAGCGGTTCGCTCATTCCAAATAACCCCTATTATTCAAAGGCAAGTAGGCGTTACAAATACAAATGTTTGAACTAGGAGCTTGAAATAGAACGACGAATATAGTTGTATAGATGAGGCTATAGAAACAGCTGAAACTCATCCTTAACTGGACCAAGGAGAAAAAATGGTATCTGAAGAGGCCAAAGCCGCGCGGACTGCTGGACAGGCTCAAGGCCGCACGGTTAGTCGTTATTTGACTGCGCTTGACTCGACCAAGCCCAAGCGAGGCCGGCAGCGCTCTCCGGAAAGAATGCAAGCCCGCATCTCCGAGCTTCCGGGCGAGATCGCCCAGGCCAAGCCGTTGAAGCGAGTTCATTTGATCCAAGAGCTCATGGACTTGGAAGCCGAGCTCTCCAAAGAAGAAGAAACGGTGGACATCAGCGCGATCGAGAGCGAGTTCATTTCGGTCGCCGCCGAGTACAGCGATCGCAAGGGCATCTCCTATGCAGCATGGCGTGAGGTTGGTGTACCGGCCAGCGTGCTGAAAGCTGCCGGAGTGGCCCGCACTCGCTCGACTGACTAGTCAATACCGATCAGTCCTTTCAACATTTGAGCACCATCGGTGCTCCCTAGCAACGGGTGAGCGGCTCGCTCAGGGTGGGGCATAAGCCCCACCACGTTGCCGTTTTCGTTGCAAATTCCTGCGATATCGGCAGTTGCTCCATTGGGGTTGTCTCGATAAGTGAGCACAATCTGGTTTTTGTCGCGCAATTGAGATAGCACTTGTTCTGAACAAATAAAGTTGCCTTCAAAGTGATTGATGGGAACGTTGATTTCATCGCCAACGGATAAACCTTGAGTCAAAACCGAGCCTGTTGATTCCACCCGCAACACCGCAGGCTCACACAAGAACTTCAGCCCTTGATTCTTGTAAAGAGCTCCGGGCAGCAATTGAGCCTCGGTGAGAATCTGGAACCCATTGCAAATGCCCACCACCGGTCCGCCGTCTTGGGCGAATCGGGCCACTGCGTCCATGATCGGGGAAAAACGGGCCATCGCCCCGGTGCGGAGATAGTCCCCATGGGCGAAGCCGCCGGGCAGCACCACCGCGTCGACATCACCCAACGAGTTGTCTTTGTGCCAGAGAAGCTCGCCGGAACCGCCAACCGCGTCGATCGCCTCCACTACATCGTGCTCGCAATTTGACCCGGGAAATACCACAACTCCGACTCTGGCAGTCATTGGTGATTCCTACCGAAGCCAGCCGAAGGAACCGTCATGCCGACGGGCCCAGGGTGATGTTCACATCTTCAATCACGGGGTTGGCCAAGAATCTCTCGCACATGGACTCCACCTGGCTGCGAGCCTCGGGCTCATCAGCAGCCTCCACCACAAATCGCAGACTCTTACCCACCCGAATATCGCTCACGCCGTTGAATCCCAGCGCCGGCAGCGCCCGCTCGATGGTTAGCCCCTCGGGATCGGCGATCCCCTCGCGGAGGCTCACCTCCACGATCACATCAAATTCCTTGCTCATGAGTTTCCGGGCCAGTCGGCGAAACTGCGGCCGGTGATGATCTCGTAGGCGCTGATGTAGCGGGCCGCGCTGGCCTCTACTACCTCGTCGGGCAACGGCGGCGGCGGGTACTGCTTGTCCCAGTCCAGGGTGCTGAGGTAGTCGCGAACCGGCTGCTTGTCGTATGACGGCGGCGTGGCCCCCGGCTCCCAGCCGTCCACCGGCCAGAATCGGGAGGAGTCGGGGGTGAGCACCTCATCGGCCACCACCAGGGTTCCGTTCACCATGCCCATCTCGAATTTGGTGTCGGCGATGATGATGCCCTTTTCCGCCGCGGCTTCTGACGCTCGGCCGTATAACTCCAGCGAGGCATCCCGGGCCTGTTCGGCGAGCTCAGGGCCCACCAGTTCCACCGCCTGGTCGTAGGAGATGTTTTCGTCGTGGCCCGACTCGGCCTTGGTGGAGGGGGTGAACACCGGTTCCGGCAGCTTGTCGGATTCCCGAAGTCCCTCGGGAAGCGCCTGGCCATGCATGGTGCCCTGGCTCTTGTATTCCTTCCAGGCCGAGCCGCTCAGGTACCCCCTCACGATGCACTCGATGGGCAGCATCTCGGCCCGATGGCACAGCATGGTCCGCCCGGCAACGCCGTTGGCCTGAGCCTCGGGGGGGAAGTCGGCCACATCGGTGGAGATGAGGTGGCTAGGCAGCACATCAGCCAGGGTCTCGAACCAGTAGGCCGACATGGCGGTCAGCACCCGTCCCTTCTCGGGCACGGGCTCGTCCATGACCACGTCGAACGCCGAGATTCGGTCGGACGCGATCATCAGCAGCCGGCCTTCGCCGGCGTCGAAGATGTCGCGGACTTTGCCGGAATGAACGGGGGGCAGGTTGATGTTCTTGGTGCTCACAGGATCGACTCCGGTTGATAGTGGGCTGCATTGGGATTCTGGGCGGCCAGGTCTTGGGTCTCGGCTGCAAAGGCTCGGGCTTGACCCGCGGCCGCCCCGGTCAGTGCCAACAGCTGGCTCTCGATCAGATCGACATCGGAGGAAGCAATCGGCAACCTCTCGTCTTCGGCAATAGCCGAGAAGAATCCGTCTCCCTTGGGGACATGCTCGGAGATGATGCGATGGGCCTCTTCCCGGCCCGCTCCAGCGGCCACCGAGGCCATCAGCACCCGAGTTGCGGTGAGCGTTGGCAGATTGGCGGTCAGCTCCGCGGCGATCGCCTCTTCGAACACGGCGAGCTCATTGAGCACCACCAGCACCGCCTCAAGCTGGCCGTCGAGGGCCAAGAACGCTCCCGGCAGGGCCACTCGGCGAACTACTGAGCAGCTCACGTCACCCTCGTTCCACTGGTCGCCCACCAGAGACGAAACCATGTCGGCGTAGCCCCGCACCACAGCCGACAGCCCGCCAATGCGCTCAGACGTCCGGGCGTTGCGCTTTCCGGGCATGGCCGACGAGCCCACCTGACCGGCTTGGAACCCCTCGGAGATCAAGCCATGGCCAGCCATGAGCCGGATAGTCCGGGCCAGGTTGGCGGGGGCCGACGAAGCCTGCACCAGCGCAGACACCACGTCGTAGTCCAGCGACCGGGGATACACCTGCCCCACGCTGCCCATGACAGACGCAAACCCGAGGCTGGCAGCCATGCGCTGCTCGAGTTCGGCTGCTTTGCTCTCATCGCCAAGAAATAGATCAAGCTGGTCTTGCTGGGTGCCCACCGGGCCCTTCAACCCCCGCAAGCGGTACCGGCCCAACAGGTCGTCGATCCGCTCCAGGGCCGCCAGCGCCTCTTCGCCGTAGTTGGCGAACCGCTTGCCCAGGGTGGTGGCCTGAGCGGGCACGTTGTGGGAGCGGCCCACCATCACCAGCTCGGCATGGGTCTCGGCCTGTCGGCCAAGGGCGCATACCACCGACACCAGCTTGTCCCGCACCTGGCGTAAGGAGTCGCGTACCTGAAGCTGCTCGATGTTCTCGGTGAGGTCGCGCGACGTCATCCCCTTGTGGATGTGCTCGTGTCCGGCCAACGAGCAGAACTCCTCGATGCGGGCCTTCACATCGTGACGGGTGACCCGCTCCCGCTCCCGGATGGAATCCAAGTCCACCCGGTCGACCACCGACCGATAGGCCTCGACCACCCCGTCGGGCACCTCGATGCCGAGGTCCCGCTGGGCCTCCAGCACCGCCACCCACAGACGGCGCTCGGCTTTGATCTTGCCTTCCGGCGACCAGATGGCCGCCATGGCCGCGCTGGCGTAGCGATCGGCCAAAACGTCGGGAATCTGGTCCTTGTCAGCCACCGGCCATCTCAGCTCGATGGGCAGCCAGCTTGTCGGCCAGCCCGGCGTCGGTCACCGCCAGAACCTGAATGGCCAGAAGAGCGGCGTTCATGGCCCCGTTGATGGCCACCGTGGCCACCGGGATGCCCTTGGGCATCTGCACCGTGGAATACAGGGAGTCCACTCCGTTCAGTGCCCCGCCAGCCAAGGGGACGCCGATCACCGGCAAGGTGGTCTGGGCCGCGGTCGCGCCGGCCAGGTGAGCGGCCATGCCCGCACCGCAGATGATGGCTCCGAAACCGGCATCGCGGGCCCCGGCCACAAAATGGCGGACTTTCTCCGGCGTGCGATGGGCCGACATAACCTCCCAATGGCACTCCACCCCGAACTGCTCCAGCGTGGCGCGGGCCGGAGCCATGGTGTCCTCGTCGCTCGACGATCCCATGATGACAGCGACTTTCAAGCTCATGCCGATTCCCTCTGTGAAGCGCTCTCAACCGCCGCGGTGGCGATGTCAAAGCGAACGTAGCGGCCCGGCCAATCAATGTGGGTGACCCCGGCGTAAGCCCGCTCTCGGGCGGTGGCCAAGTCGGGTCCCTGACCGGTGACATTGAGCACTCGGCCCCCGGCGGTGACCAACCCCCGGCCGTTCTGACCAGGCGAAATAGCGCCGAGTTGACCTTCGTCGGCTGATGCCACCCCGGCACAGAAGACCGTCACCCCCTCGACGGCATTGGCCGTCTCAATGCCGGCGATGAGATCGCCGGTGCGGGGGGAGGCGGGATAGCCCTCGGAGGCGCACACCACTGTCACCGCGGCGTCATCGTCGAACACCGGGTCGTCTCCCAGCGATCCGGCGGCAGCGCCCGCCAGCAGGTCAGCCAGGTCCGACCGCAGTCGGGGCAGCACCACCTGGGCTTCGGGGTCGCCGAAGCGCACGTTGTACTCCAGCACCTTCAAGCCCTGGGGGGTCAGCATGAGCCCGGCATAGAGCACACCCCGATAGTCAATGCCCTGTCGGCGGAGCTCGCCCAGAGTGGGCACAACCGCCTGGTCCATCACCTCTTGCACCACGGGGGCGCCAGCCACGGGCACGGGGGAATACGCGCCCATGCCGCCGGTGTTGGGGCCGACATCTCCTTCGCCGATGCGCTTGAAGTCTTGGGCCGGGGCCAGCGGCACGGCACGATGGCCGTCGCACACCGCCAGCACCGACAGCTCGGGTCCGGTGAGGCCCTCTTCGATCACCACCCGGCGCCCGGCGTCACCGAAGGCCTCCCCCGACAGATAGGCCCGCACTGCGTCATCGGCCTCCGCCCGATCCTCGGTGACCAGCACCCCTTTGCCTGCGGCTAGACCATCGGTCTTGATCACAAACAGATCGCCCATTTCGTCAAGAAAGCGGAGGGCCGGTTCAATCTCAGTGAACGATCCGTGACCCGCAGTCGGCACACCGGCGGCCACCAGCAGCTCCTTCATCCACGCCTTCGATCCCTCCAATTGGGCACCGTCGGCGCCGGGGCCGAAGACCAGCTGGCCCGCAGCTCTCAATTCGTCAGCCAAGCCGTCAACGAGAGGCGCCTCTGGGCCGACGACATACAGGTCGGCGTCGATTTCAGTGGCTGGGGCAGGAGTCGAGCCGGGAATGCCGGGATTTCCCGGGGTTACCACCACTTCGCTCGACCGGCCGAGCACATGGGCCAGGGCGTGCTCCCGACCCCCGCTGCCAACGACGCAGACCCTCACGGGACTGATCCTGACTGCTCAATGGCCACAGCTGATCCTGTGTACCGGACCATGGGAGGGACGTTCACGGGACCGGGCTGAAGGATATGAACTGGTCCCGTCCGGGACCCACGCCGACCAGGGTGGCGGGCACACCGGCCTGTTCCTCGATGAACCGCAGATAGTCCTCAGCCTCCCGGGGCAGCTCCGAGCGATCACCAACCCCGCTCAGATCGGTACACCAACCGGGCAGCTCCTCATAGATCGGCACCGCCCGGTGGATCTCCGACTGGTGGTAGGGCATCGAGTCGCGGCGCTCGCCGTCCACCTCGTAGGCCACGCACACTTTGATTGGATCGAGGGCATCGAGCACGTCGAGCTTGGTGATGGCCAAATCCGACAGGGAGTTCACCCGCACCGCCTGGCGCAGCATCACCGTGTCCAGCCAGCCGCAGCGGCGGCGGCGCTTGGTATTGGTGCCGTACTCCCGGCCCACATCCACCAAGTGGTCGCCAATCTCGTCGGTCAGCTCGCAGGGGAACGGCCCCGACCCCACTCGGCTGATGTACGCCTTGGTGACCCCGATCACCCGGTCGATGTGGCGAGGGCCAACCCCCGCCCCAACGCAGACTCCGCCGGCCACCGGGTTCGACGAGGTGACGAAGGGATATGTGCCGTGGTCCAAGTCCAAGAACATCGCTTGGGCACCCTCGAACAGCACGTTCTGGCCCCCTTCCAGGGCGTCGTGGAGCAATCCCACCGTGTCAGCGATGTGGGGCTCCAGGCGAGGGCGGCACTCATCCAGGTACTGGCGGGCCAGTGTTTCGACGTCGAACGGCAGTCGGTTGTACACCTTGGCCAGCAGCGGGTTCTTCTCGTGCAGCACCACGCCGAGCTTCTCCCGGAAGATCTTGGGATCGAGCAAGTCCTGCACCCGCAGCCCAACTCGGGCCGCCTTGTCGGCATAGGCCGGGCCGATGCCCCGCTTGGTGGTGCCCAGCTTGTTGCGCCCCAGATGCCGTTCGGCCACCACGTCCAGCGTCTGGTGGTAGGGCAAGATGAGGTGGGCGTTGCCGCTTATCTTGAGCCGCCCGCAGTCCACACCCGCCTCAGACAGGCGGTCAACCTCGTCGATCAGCACTTTGGGATCGATCACCACACCGTTGCCGATGACCGGAGTCACGTGGGGATAGAGAACACCGCTGGGAACGAGCTGGAGCTTGAAAGTCTGGCCCTCCACTACCAGGGTGTGCCCGGCGTTGTGGCCGCCCTGATAGCGCACCACCATGTCCATGTCGCGGGCTAAGAGGTCGGTGAACTTGCCCTTGCCCTCATCACCCCATTGCGTCCCGACGACGACGGTTGCTGGCAAAGCGCTACCTCATCAGCGTGGCTTACGAGTTGACACTACTCGCGCCCAACCGGGGATTGACGAGCAATAAAGGGCATTTGGACGGGCACGGGAGCCGCCCGCCCAAGGGACTTATCGCTCTGCCACCATGCGGGACATGGTCAGCGCGTAATCGCCTCGGGCGTCGGTCCACAAGCGCTCCATGGCCAGTCCCACACTGGCCAGTTCCGGGCCGATGTTCTCGGGCCGAAACTTGGCGCTGATCTCGGTCCGCATGCGCTCGCCCTGGGCGAAGTCCACCGTCATTCCCAGTCCGCCGATGGTCACCTGCTGGTCGCAACGCGACCGCAGCCACATCTCGATCCACTCTTCTTCGAGGTCGAAGCGGGCCTCATGCTCAAACTGGTCCAGATCGAAGTCGGCGTCGAGGCGGTGGTTGATCACCGACAGCACGTTGCGGTTGAAGGCCGAGGTCACGCCCTCGGGGTCGTCATAGGCCGCGATCAACCGATCATGGTCTTTGACCAAGTCGAAGCCCAATAAGAAGGTGTCCCCCGGCACCATGGCGTCGGCCACCGCGGCCAAGAAGTCCTTGCGCGGCGCCGGCGAGAAGTTGCCGATTGTGCCGCCCAAGAGCATCAAGAGCCGACAACCGCCATCGGGAATGTGCCCCAGATGGTGCTCGAAGTCGCCTACCACCCCGTGAACGGCCAAGCCCTCATAGGACTGGGCCAATTCGGCGGCCGCGGTCCTGAGGGTGGCCTCGCTGTTGTCGAACGGGACGTAGCGGCGAAGCCGCCCGGTGGCCGCCAAGGCATCCAGCACGATACGGGTCTTCTCGGAGGTGCCCGACCCCAGCTCCACCACCGTGTCGGCCCCCGACCGCTCGGCTATCGCGTCCACCTCGCGCTCGAGGATCTCCCGCTCCCGCCGGGTGGGGTAGTAGTCGGGAAGGCGGGTGATCTGGTCGAACAGCTCGCTGCCCCGGTCGTCGTAGAACCACTTGGGAGGGAGCTCCTTGGGCTGGGAGGCGAGTCCTTCGGCCACGTCGGCCCGGAGCGCTCGATCTATCCACGCGCGATCCAAATGGATGTCAACAACCGGCTCGATCATTGGGCTAGGCGAACGCCAGAGAAGTGCCAGCGGGTGTGGGGATGGAAGAAGTTGCGGTAGGTGGCCCGAATGTGGCCCGGAGGAGTGACACAGGCGCCGCCCCGGAGCACGAACTGGTTGACCATGAACTTGCCGTTGTACTCGCCCACCGCGCCCGGTGCGGGCTGGAAACCGGGATAGGAGCCGTAGGGGCTGGACGTCCACTCCCACACGTCTCCAAAGAGCTGGCGGAGGCCGTTGCCGGGCGGAGCGGCCGCGGGATGCCATCGGCCCTGGTCGCCCAAGTTGCCCTCGGGCCTCTGCTTTGCGGCGGCGTGCTCCCACTCGGCCTCGGTGGGAAGCCGAGCGCCGGCCCAGCGGGCGAAAGCATCGGCCTCGTAATACGAAAGATGGCACACCGGTTCGTCGAGTGACAGCGGTTGAAGTCCGTGGAGGGTGAAAACCCGCCAGCCGTCGTCGGAGTGGAAGTCCCAGTAGGAGGGCGCGTCCCAGCCATTTTCCAGCCGCTGGTGCCAGCCGTCCGATAGCCACAGGGTAGGGGTGTCGTAGCCGCCATCGGCCATGAACTCCAACCACTGTCGGCACGTAACCAACCGGTTGGCCAACCGATACGGGGGCAGGATGGTCCGATGGCGGGGGCTCTCGTTGTCGAAGGCGAAACCGTCGCCATCGTGGCCCACCCAAACCTCGCCGCCGTCGAAACTGGTCCAGTCGTCCGCCGGCCGGCCGTTGTCCGTCACCGCGGCCAGCGACGGGGGAAGATCGTGATAGGCCGGCCACATCGCCCGGTTGGTCGACAGCACATGCTTGATGTCCATGAGCAGCAGTTCCTGATGCTGTTGCTCATGGTTCAGGCCCAGAACCACCAGATCGGTGGTGGCATCGTCTAATGGGTCATCGTCCATTGGAACAGCCAGCAGCTCAGCCATGGCCGCATCCACATGGGCTCGGTAGGCGGCCACCTCCTCGCACGACGGACGGGAGAGGTTGCCCCGCTCGGGCCGGGGGTGTCGGTCGCCGACGGCCTCGTAGTACGAGTTGAATAGGAAGCCGAAGGCCGGGTGGTACTCGCGATAGCCCTTTAGACGGGGCTTGAGCAGGAAGGTCTCAAAGAACCAGGTGACGTGGGCCCGATGCCACTTGGTGGGGCTGACATCTGGCATCGACTGAATGCACTGGTCTTCGCTGCTCAGGGGATCGGCGAGCGCGTCGGTGTAGGAGCGGACGGATTGATAGCCCACCAAGAGGTCGGAAGCGAGAGTCGGTGTCACAGTCACAAAGGTGGCAGTGCTGAACTCTACCCGCCCTCTTTCATTTTCTTCGATACAACACGATGTCGGCCCGCTTTGACTCGAGCTCACGGGTGAGCCGAGCCACTTGCTCCCTGAGCCGGGCCACCTCAGATTCGAGGGCCAGCACCCGCTCCACGCCGTCGAGGTTCATGCCCTCGCTGGTGAGTTCGTGTACCCGGCGGAGCTTCTCGATGTCGGCATCGCTGTAGCGCCGGCTACCCCCACCGGTTCGGGCCGGCTGCACCAGGCCCCGGCGGTCGTATATCCGGAGGGTTTGGGGATGGATCCCGGCCAACTCAGCAGCCACCGAGATGACATACACCGCCCGATCGCGGCCTCGAGGGTCGATCATGGTCCTGCCTCCATAGCTTTCTCGAATGCCTCTAGGGCTTGGCGCTGCTCGTCGCTCAGCTCGGCGGGGACTTCCAGGGCCACCGTCACCAGCAGATCGCCGGTGCCCTTGGCGGTCTCCACCCCCTTCCCCCGGACTCGCAGCACCTGGCCGGGCTGGCTGCCGGGAGAGAGGCGCAATGTCACCGGGTCGCCCTCGAACGTAGGCACCGAGATCTCCGCTCCCAGCGCGGCCTGGGCGAAGGTCACCGGCACGGTGACGGTGAGGTTCTTGCCCTGGCGGCCGAACACCGGGTGCGGATTGACCTTTACCTTCACGTACAGGTCGCCGGGTGGGCCTCCGTTTAACCCCGGCTCTCCCTTGCCGGCCAGCTTGATCCTCTGTCCGTTGGCCACCCCGGCGGGGATGCGAACCGAGATGGAGCGCCCAGTCCGGGCGGTGTCGCCGCTCAGCGTCAAATCGGTGGTGGTGCCTCGCACCGCCTCGGCGAAGTCCAGAGACAGCTGGGCGCTCAGGTCATGCCCCCGCACCGGGCGGGTTTGCCCTCCGAAGGGGGGGCCGCCCCGGTCGAATCGGCCGCCGCCCATGAAAGCCGAGAAGAGGTCGGCCATATCGCCTTCCATGGTGAAACCACCCGGACCGGCCTGGAAGTTCATCGGCCCCATGTGGCGCACCTGATCGTATTGGGACCGGCGCTCTCCATCGCCCAACACGTCGTAGGCCGCCGACACCTCCTTGAACCGCTCCTCGGCCTTGGCATCGTCGGGGTTGGCGTCGGGGTGAAGCTTTCGGGCCAGCTTCCGATAGGCCTTGGTGATCTCCTTGTCTGAGGCCGACGGGGAGACGCCAAGGACCTTGTAGTAGTCGGTCTCCAGCCATTCCCGCTTCACGTCCATGCTGCGATCGCCTCCGTCCTACCCCCGGACCTTCACCATGGCGGGTCTCAGAACACGGCTGTTCCATACGTAGCCGGCCCGCAGGACCTCGGCAATAACCGCCTCTCCCTCTCCCGGCTCGTGGGCCACAGCCTCATGGCATGTGGGGTCGAACGTGGCGCCAGGATCGTCCAACTTGGCCAAGCCCTCCTTCTCCAGCGCGCCGAACAGCGAGTCCCGAATGGGAATGACATCTTCGGCCCCTTGGGCCACCGCGGCGTCGCAGGCGTCCAACACCGGCAGCACTTTCTCCACGATGTCGGCCGCGGCCATGGCCACCGTCTCCTGCTGGCGCTCGGCAGCTTTGCGGCGGTAGTTGGCGAACTCGGCGGTCACCCGCTGGAGGTCGTTGAGATAGCCATCCCGCTGGGCCACCAGCTCATCCATCGAGGGCGCTGGCTCCTGAGGGTCGCCAGTTTCCTGAGGGTCGCCAGCAGCCTGAGAGTCGCCAGCCTCCTGAAGCTGCTCGTCAGCAGCCTGAGAGTCGCCAGCCTCCTGAAGCTGCTCGTCAGCAGCCTGCTCGCCAGCAGCCTCTTCGACAGCCTGGTCCTCATCGGCCAGGTCAGCTAGGGGCTCCTCGCTCACTGGGAGCTTCCGTCTTCTTCGTCTTCAACGATCTCGGCGTCGACGATGTCGTCGTCATCGGCGGCATCAGCCCCGGCGTCTCCGGCGAAGTCATCCTGTGTATCGCCCGCCGCGGCCGCAGCCTGCTCGTACATGGCCGCGCCGATCTGCTGGCTGATAGCCGACAGCTCCTCGGTGGCCGAGCGGATGCGGTCCACGTCCTTTTCCTCGATGGCCGACTTCAACTCGTCCAGCTTGGCCTCAACATCGGCGCGCTGGCCGGCTTCCACCGAGTCGCCAGCATCGGCCAGCAGCTTCTCCACCTGGTACACCAGGCTGTCGGCGTTGTTGAGAGCCTCGGCCTCCTCCCGGCGGCGGGCGTCTTCGGCGGCGTGGGCCTCGGCGTCGGCGACCATCTGATCGATGGTGTCCTTGTCCAGCGAGGTCTGCCCGGTGATGGTGATGGACTGCTCTTTGCCGGTGGCCCGGTCTTTGGCCGACACATGGACGATTCCGTTGGCGTCGATGTCGAAGGTCACCTCGATCTGGGGTACGCCCCGCGGCGCGGGCGGAAGGTCCACCAGCTGGAACTTTCCCAGAGTCTTGTTGTAGGCGGCCATCTCCCGCTCGCCCTGGAGGACGTGGATCTCCACCGTGGGCTGATTGTCGTCTGCGGTGGTGAACACCTCGGTACGGCGCGTGGGGATGGTGGTGTTGCGCTCGATGAGCCGGGTCATCACGCCGCCCTTGGTCTCGATACCCAGCGACAGCGGGGTCACATCCAGCAGCAGCACATCTTTGACCTCGCCCTTGAGCACCCCGGCCTGCACCGCGGCGCCCACTGCCACCACCTCGTCGGGGTTGACTCCCTGATGGGGCTGAGTCCCGGTTATGCCGGTCACCAAGTCGACCACCGCGGGCATCCGGGTGGAGCCGCCCACCAGGATCACGTGGTCTACGTCTCCGGCGGACAGGCTGGCGTCGGATAGGGCCTGCTCGAACGGCTTGCGGCACCGGTCCAGCAGATCGCTGGTGAGGTCTTGGAACTTGGCCCGGCTCAGCTCGTAGTCCATATGGAGCGGGCCGGCGTCGGTGGCGGTTATGAACGGCAGGTTCACATTGGTGCTCTGGGTTTGCGAGAGCTCGATCTTGGCCCGCTCGGCGCCCTCCTTGAGCCGCTGCATGGCCATGTTGTCCTTGCTCAGGTCAACCCCGTGGTCGTTGCGGAACGAGTCCACCAGCCAGCCGATCACCCTGTCGTCCCAGTCGTCTCCTCCCAGGGCAGTGTCGCCGCTGGTGGACTTGACCTCGAACACCCCATCGCCGATCTCCAAGACCGACACGTCGAAGGTGCCCCCGCCCAAGTCGAATACCAGGATGGTCTGGTCGGTGTCACCCTTGTCCAGGCCGTAGGCCAACGCGGCCGCAGTGGGCTCGTTGATGATCCGCAGCACTTCCAGCCCAGCGATGGTGCCCGCCTCCTTGGTGGCGGTGCGCTGGGCGTCGTCGAAGTAGGCCGGCACGGTGATCACTGCCTCGGTCACTTCCGATCCCAGGTAGGTCTCGGCGTCCCGCTTCAGCTTTTGCAGGACCCGGGCCGAGATCTCCTGGCTGCTATAGGCCTTGCCGTCGATGTCTTCCGACCAGCCAGTGCCAACGTGGCGCTTGACCGACCGGATGGTTCGATCGGGGTTGGTGATGGCCTGGCGCTTGGCCACCTCACCTACCAACACTTCTCCGTCGGTGGAGAAGGCCACCACCGACGGGGTTGTGCGAGAACCCTCGACGTTGGCGATAACGGTTGGCTCACCGCCTTCGAGCACGGCAACCACACTGTTGGTGGTGCCCAAATCGATGCCGACGACCTTTCCCATCGTGTTTGACTCCTTGTTTGTCTGACTGTTTGTCTGGGTATTGCCAGAATTATTTTCGATGCCCAGGATACCCTTCAAATCGTCATATCCCAAAACTTGAGTGGTCTCCACTAAGGGTCGGAGCCGCTACGCTGCCCGGAGTGAATCCCGCAATCCTGATCCTGCTCCGCCACGGACAGAGCCAGTGGAACGCCACCAACCAGTTCACCGGGTGGTTCGACTGCGATCTCACCCCGAAAGGCGAGGCCGAGGCCCGGGCCGGAGGGGCGGCCCTAGCCGAGGCCGGGCTGTTGCCCGACATCGTGCATACCTCAGTGCAGACCCGGGCCATCCGAACCGCCGAGATCGCCCTAGCGGAGATGAACCGAACCGGGATACCGCTGAAGCAGCACTGGCGGCTGAACGAGCGCCATTACGGCGACCTCACTGGGCTGGACAAGGCCGAAACCCGAGAACGCTATGGCGACGATCAGCTCTACGCCTGGCGCCGGGGATACCGCACGCCGCCGCCGCCAATCTCCGACGATAACCCGTGGAATCCCAACACCGACCCCCGCTACTCACACATTCCCCCCGAGCAGCTGCCCAAGAGCGAGTGTCTCGCCGACGTGGTGGAGCGGCTGATGCCCTACTGGTACGACGAGATCGTCCCTGATCTGCGGGCCGGTCAGTTGGTGCTGGTAGCGGCCCACGGAAACAGCCTGCGGGCTCTGGCCAAGCACCTAGACCGCATAGACGACGACGCCATTGCCGAGCTCAACATCCCCACCGGAATGCCCTTGGCCTATGAGCTGGGGCCGGACATGATGCCCGTCGAGGCCAAGACGACGCTCGCCCGCTCGCTCGACCCCGCGGCGGCAGCCGAAGCGGCCGCCGCGGTGGCCAAACAAGCGGGCTAAGCGCCTGTCGGGCTGTAGGAGTTCAGCCCACAGATACGGAGGTGTCCGGGCCGTAGCCGGGTACCCCGTGCTCGTGGAGATCGAGACCGCCGATCTCTTCCTCGCGAGACACCCGAAGACCCATCGTCTTCTTCATGACTGCGAAGAGGATGCCGGTGGTGACCGTCACCCAGACAAACACCAGCACGACCCCGATGAGCTGCACTACCAGTTGGTCGATGCCTCCGCCGTAGAAGAGACCCGCATTGTCCTGGCCCACGAACGCATCGTCATAGCGGGAGAACAGGCCGACAGCCAGGGTGCCCCACACGCCGCAGACGCCGTGGACAGAGATGGCCCCTACCGGGTCGTCAATGCGGACCCGGTCGAAGAACAGCACCGAGTACACCACGATCACTCCGGCGATGGCGCCCGTAACCACTGCACCCAATGGATTCATGGTGCCGGTGCCGGCGGTAATGCCAACCAAACCGGCCAGCACGCCGTTGCCGGTCATGGCCACATCCAGCTTGCCGGCCTTGCGCCAAATGACCGTCCCGGCAGTCACCCCTCCGGCAGCCGCGGCCAACAGGGTGGTTACCGCGGCGCGCATCACAAAGTCATCCGCGGCCAACTCCGAGCCGGGATTGAACCCGAACCAGCCGAACCACAGAATGAACACGCCCAACACAACGAAGGCGATGTTGTGGCCAGGCATGGCCCTGGGGTTTCCGTTCTCGTCGTACTTGCCGATGCGGGGTCCGAGGAAGATCGCCCCCATCAGGGCAGCCCAGCCCCCGGTGCTGTGCACGATGGTGGAGCCGGCGAAGTCGCCGAACCGGGCGTCGCCGATCTTCAGATCGGAGAGCAGCCCGTCGCCATGCCAGAAGGAGTGGACCACCACCGGGTAGATCAGCGCGGTCATGAAGAAGCTGAAGACCAGATAGGCGGTGAACTTGGTGCGCTCGGCCATGGCTCCTGAGGCGATGGTCACCGCGGTGGCGGCGAACACAACCTGGAAGAAGAAGAAGGTGGGAGTGCTTAACCCGTCGCCGAATGTGGTGAAGGTGCCGCTCAAGAAGAAGCCGTCGGTGCCGATCAGCGACGCTCCGTCAGTGCCGAACGCAATGCCGTAGCCGAACGCGAAGAAGGCCAGCGCGCCGATGCACATATCGGCCAGGTTCTTGGCCATTATGTTGCCGACGTTCTTGGCCCGGGTCATACCGGCCTCGACCATGCCGAAGCCGGCCTGCATCAAGAACACCAAGATGCCGGCGATGAACACCCAGAGGTTGTCCAACACGACTTGCACGGCCTCGGCACCGCCATCTTGGGCTGCTGCGGGCACAGCCCCGATGAGCACCGTTACGGCGGCAATCAGCGCTCCTATTCCGAATTTCCTTTTCATGGTTACCGGCCCTCCTTCGCCGACTTCTGCGCCCGCGCCACTGCGGTCCCGGCGCAATCGGAAACACGGTAGGAAGGCCAAGTTTCACGATTGTTTCTGCGCTGTGAACTTCAAGCAGGCTTCGCCCATCTCGTAGTGCCAGCTTGAGTACGGAACCGGACAGTGTCGGCCACTAGGTTGGGGTCGCCATGGACCCGAAGCGCTTGCGTCCCTTCCATATCGTGCTCGGCCTCGGGCTGGGCTTCGCCGCCTTCACCATCGCCTCGGGCATCGCCTCGGCCATCACCGAGTTCAAGAACCCGGCGGAGATCACCCGCCATCCGTGGGAGAACATCCCCAACGGTTGGAAGGCGGCCTTCTACACCATCATTCCCATCTTCTTGGTGTGGGCCTCCTGGGAGTTCGCCAAGCGGGTGAAGAACTGGGAGCGGGGCGGTCCCGACAACCGCCGCACCACCCTGGCCAACGCCAAGACCCGCCTCGAGGACCTCCGCCGGGGCATGTACATGCGCACCCTGTTGCGAGAGCCTGGCGCCGGGATCATGCACTCCATGATCTATGTGGGGTTCATCATCTTGCTGGGGGTCACCACCACTCTCGAGATCGACGAGCAGCTACCCGACGGGGCCAAGTTCCTCCACGGCCGGATCTACCAGGTGTACTCCGCGGTGGGCGACATCGCGGGGGCCATATTCCTGGTCGGGGTGATGTGGGCCATCGTGCGTCGCTACGGCCCCCGGCGGCTGCGCCCCTACCGCATCCGCATCAAGTCGCGGCCCGAGCACGCGGTGATCTTGGGCACATTCTTCGCCATCGGCGTCACCGGATTCGGCGCCGAGGTGTTCCGCATCGCCGACCACGGGGTGCCCGACTTCGAGAAGTGGTCGGTGCTGGGCTACCAGGTGGCCACCCAGATGCGGGGCCTGGAGGGCCTCGACCACTGGCACCAGTTCTGGTGGGCCGGCCACGTGGTCGCCTTCGTGGCCTTCTTGGTGCTGTTGCCCATCACCATGCTGCGCCACATGTTCACCTCCCCGCTGAACATGTACCTGCGGGACAAGGACCGGCCCAAGGGCGCCATGAAGCCCATGCCCAACCTGATGGAGACCGACCTGGAGTCGTTCGGGGCGGCCACGGTGGAGGACTTCACCTGGAAGCAGCTGCTGGACACCGACGCCTGCACCATGTGCGGGCGGTGTACATCGGTGTGCCCGGCCCATGCCACCGGCAAGCCGCTCGACCCCCGGGAGATCGTGCTCAAGACCGGCGAGGTCATGGCCGCCACCGGCGAGCCGGCCACCACACCGCCGCTGGGCACGGTGCCGGAGATCAAGGTTGAGGCCAACTCGCTGTTCGAGCGGATCACCGGCGAGGAGATCTGGGCGTGTACCTCCTGCAAGGCATGCGATGAGATCTGCCCGGTGAACATCGAGATCCTCGACAAGATCCTCGACATGCGCCGCTACCTGTCGCTGATGGAGTCCGACTTCCCCACCGAGTTAGGCCAGGCCTACCGGTCGATGGAGAACTCGGGGAACCCCTGGGGCATGTCGCAGGGCGATCGGGGGGCCTGGGCTACCGAGTTCGAGGGCATCGCCGTGCTCGACGGGGGCGACCCGCTGGAATCGGAGTACCTCTACTGGGTGGGGTGCGCCGGCTCCTTCGACGACAAGAACCGCAAGGTCACCCAGGCAGTGGCCAAGCTGCTCCAGCGGGCCGGGATCAGCTTCTCCATCCTGGGACCGGCTGAGAACTGCACCGGCGACCCGGCCCGGCGCTCGGGCAACGAGTACATCTTCCAGATGCTGGCCATGCAGAACATCGAGACTCTCAATGAGATGGGGGTCAAGAAGATCGTCACCCAGTGCCCCCACTGCTTCAACACACTGGCCAACGAGTATCCCCAGCTCGGCGGGCACTACGAGGTGGTTCACCACACCCAGTTCCTCGAGGCGCTGATCGACGACGGTCGCCTCGACATGACCGGGGCCCGCCTCGACGAGCGGGTTGTGTACCACGACTCCTGCTATCTGGGCCGCCACAATGACGTGTATCTGGCCCCTCGGCGGGTAGTCGGGTCGCTGGGCGGCGTCGAGGTGGTGGAGGCCGAGCGCAACGGCACCAAGGGAATGTGCTGCGGCGCCGGAGGGGCCCGCATGTGGATGGAGGAGACCATCGGCAAGCAGGTCAACGTGGAGCGCTCACAAGAGCTGCTGGCCACCGGGGCCGATCGGATCGCCACCGCCTGCCCGTTCTGCTACATCATGATCGACGACGGCATCAAGGCCGAGGGGGCCGACGACGACGTAGTGGTGGGCGACATCTCCATGCACCTGCTGGAGGCTCTGGAGAACCGCGACGCCGCGGTGGAGGAAGCCCGCCAGTCCGAATTGCTCACCATCCGCTCACCAGCCCCTGCGGCCGGGGCTGTTGCGGTGGCCGAGCCCCAGGCCGCCGCGGATGTGGACACCGTGGCCGAAGCGGCCCCCGAAGCCGCGACGGCGACTCCCCCAGCAGAAGCCGAGGCTGGAGTAGTGGAAGCGCCGGCTTTGGAGACCGAGGCTGAACCGGAGCCCGAACCGCAACCAGAGCCACAACCCGAGGCAGTTGCCCCCGAGGCCAAGCCCGCGGCTCCCACCGGTCCGGCGGATGACTTCATACGCATCATGGGAACCGACCCCGCCTTGGCCCGGGCGCTGCCCGAGCACGGCATAGTCACCTACGAAGATCTGGCCGCCCTCGACGACGCCGGCGTGCAGGCGCTAGAGGTAGCCTTAGAGATTCCCGGTCGGATCAGCAAGTGGAAGTGGCCCACCCAGGCCGCCGCCCTCATCGCCGAGCGCGACGAAGCCGACTGAGCCGTCATGGCTAGCCCGGTCCCTTTCGGAGCGGGAACAGGGTCAGGAGCCTCCGGCGGTGAACACCAATGCCTCAGGGTCGAAGAACCCGACCATGGCGGGTGCATCAGAGACGTCGAACTTTCCGGCACCGAGCGAGCCGGCCACCAATCCGGTTACCTCAATGGGGCCAATGCTCTCCGCGGCGGCGGCAAACGATTCGGTGGTCAGCTCGGGGCCTGCCGCTCGGGCCACCGCGGCAAAGACATCGATGACCTGACACGCCAAGAGGGTGGGAACCAGGTTGTCCGGGCCGTCATCGGCCTGATCGATGTTGACAACCTCACCTGAGGCAGACTCGAAGCGGTCGAGGCAGTCAGCGACTCCGGCGATATTTTCGGGGTACAGCGAGGCCGGATCGACATCGCGCACGAGGACCACTGCAAGTTCGAGGGGAGCAAGGCTGTAGCCAAAGGAATCCCGTATCAGCGACGGCACCACGTGGGTGTTCTCCGGCAAGAGCATGGGCAAGTCGATGCCCCGGCGCTCATACGCCCCGACAAAGTCCAGGCCTGATTCGGGCGAGCTTCCCAGAACCGCCTCTGCGCCGTTGGCCAGCCAGCGCTCGGCGAAGATATCCACCTCGGATTCGGCGGCAAGAACGTCGAATGTTGTGCGAAGCGTGTGGGCCACAACCTCGACTCCCCTCGAATCGAGCGCTTGAAGGTAGCGGTTGTGAAGGTCTTCCCTGGTGGCCATCCCGTGTACGGCAATGCGCATCCCGGGGGCCAGGTGTCCTGAATCGAGCAGGGTGTCAACGTTCACTTCAACCAGGCGCTCAGGCAGCGGATTGGTCGAGATCAGAGGGGCCACCGACCGCTCGAATAGCTCAGCGGTGGATTCGAAAGCGTTGATGACGATGGTGTCGTTGAATTCCGTGTAGCACAGCGGCATCTCCCGAAGGAGGATTCCCACCACCGCAAAGACCCCCTCATCCTCGACATTCCGCACACACAGCGCCTCGGCATCGGCCTCGCCCATGGGTACGTAGGTCGAGAAGATCAGGTAAATCTGCCGTCCGTTGATGCCGCCTGACTGGTTGACGGCGTCGACTGCCACCTGAAACTTCGCTTCGAGGTCGCCATTGTCTCTCCCGAGTACCGAGAGGTCCGGGAAGGTTGCGGCGATCTTGATGGTTTCGGCGGTGACCCCGGTATCGGTTGCCGTCAACACAACGGGAGTGGCGGTTTCCTCGACGGAAGCTTGCTCTTCGCCAATCGGCTCCGGGGTCTCGCTGGGGACGTCTTCGGCCTGCGAGGGCTCGACGCCTTGGCCCCCGATCGCCGATTCCTCAGTCTCCGGTTCCTCGGTTTCCAGGTCTGGGGTAGACATCGGAGTTGAATCCGGCTCTGTCGGAACCGCGCCGGATTCACCTTCGGATGATCCAGAGCACCCCATCGCGAACAGGGCGGCAACCAAGAGAACAGCACATCGGCGGGCCAGCTTTGACATGGTGTTCGACCTCCAAGGCGATTGGGATGGATCACCAGATATACGGCCGTGGCCGCATTTGGTGCGGATGATGGGCAGCCGATGTGAGTATAGTTTTGCCAGTATTGATGTCAATACCTTATGCCAGTGTTAAGCGCAATTGATTTGGAGGATCGGCGATGCGAATCGGCGATGCGGTGAAGGCTCTCGGTTCAGTGGCAGCGGCACCGCTTCGGGTGCGGCGTCACCCACCCCAGCCCCCGGTCGGGAGCGAGCACTACCTCTTGCCGGAGTTGGCGCCAGATCTCCAGTCGGCCTCTACCAAAGCGGTCGACGTGCCGGTTGTCCGAACGCCCCCCGGCCGGTGGCGGGAGTGGCCGCCGCTGGTGCTGGCCGGTTGCGACGAGCCGCTGGCCGACGGCGCCCCTGACCTTCGCGGCGTATGGCAGGTGTACCGGGGACCGCTGAAGGGCCACATCGAACGCAACGAGCAGGCCGGCAACCGAGTGGTAATCACCGCGGCTGGAATCATTCACGACATGTTCGCCGACGGCACCCTTGATGGAGGTGTGCGCGATGAGGGGGTCGGCGGTGTTCAGATCGAAGTGGCGGCCCGGTTCGAAGAGGGTCGTCTGAACCTCTATTTGCGGGGCAAGCGCCTGGTGGTCACCCGCTATCGCGACGGAGACGATCTCGTCTGGCGATATGGCCCCTACAAGAACCGTCTTCGCCGCCTGGCCTCGCCCGAAGACGCGGCTTAGGCCGCGTCTCCAGGCCTTGCTCCTAAGCGTCTGCCTCTCGGGCGCGGTCGACAAGCTGGACCACCGGCTGCGGCGGGTTGGGCGAAAGGACGCGCTCGTCTCGCCATGTCTTGCAGGCGTCGGCCAGCGATGGCGCGGTCGCACTGCTGGCGCGGGCGGCTAGGTCGAGCACGGCCGTGGCTGCTTCTCGAACGGCAGGGTCGTCGAGGCCGGCCTGGGTTGCTCGGCACCATGCATCGGGGATTGCCCGGCAAATCGCCTCCGTGGCGTCACCTACATCGGGATCGGTGAGAACCGCCCACACCGTGGCGGTGGCGGCCATACGACCCGACGCGGGAAGAGCATCGAGCATTCGAACCTCAAGGTAGCCCCGAGGTTTCAACGGCGGGAAGAGCGTCGTCAGGTGCAACTCGAGGTCGTCCCGGGTCGGCGGATCGCTGCTTTGCAAGCATTCCCCGAACGTGAGCTCGTCGAGCTGCGGTTCTATGCGGTGGTTACGCCATCGCAGCATCAGGTTGGCGTTGAGGACATAGGTGGCCCAGTTTTCGGGCCCGCCGCACACGGGACGCGTGCGAGTCGGGTCGGTGGCGGTCCAAATCTGTTGGCGGCAAGAGGCCGACTGGAATGCGTCGCCATCGGTGGTGGGTGAGTTGGCAAAGGCTGCCATCAAGACCGGGGCCACGGCTTGGGCCCGGCGCCATGTAACGCCCGGATTGGGCCCGAAACCGATGTTGATCTGGAATGATGCGGTGAGGTTCATCATCTGGAGCCCGGCCGGTGAACGAGCCGCGAAGTACTTCTCCATGGCCTCGTAGCGAGGGGTGTCCAACGTGCGCCGGGGCGGGCGGATGGGATCGAGGCCCAACGAGACCAGCGCCAGGCCATGCCCCTGGAATCGCCTGACGAGCTCGGCGGTGTCAGCGGCCACGGCATCGACGAGCTCCACCGGATCGGGAAATGGCCGGGTGACGAGCTCGACTTGACCCCCGGGCTCGATGGTGATCGCGCCGCCAGCGGGCAACGGACCGTCGGCCACCCCGGCCGCTTGTTCAGCCGGGATGGGTTTGCGGAGGTCTTCGCGGTCGAACACCAGCCACTCCACCTCGGCTCCTACGCGGGTCGGCGAGCTGGGAGGAAACGCTTCGGCCGCTCGGCTTATGACGTCGGTCTCAGCTGTCATAGCCGTGTCAGCGTGCGGCTCGTTCGAGCCATGAGATCACGTCGTGGGCGGGACGGGTTCCGGTGAGGCGACCGAGCTGTTGGATCCCAGTGGGGCTGGTCACGTTGATCTCGGTGAGATGGCCGTTGATCACATCGATTCCCACGAACATCAATCCGTCGGCGCGCAGCGATGGAGCGATCCGATCAATGATCCGCTGGTCGGTCTCGTTGACCTCGGCCGCCACCGCCTGGCCTCCCACGCAGATGTTGGCCCGAAAGTCAGACTCGGTGGGCAGCCGCAAGACGGCCCCGAGCGGATCGCCGTCGAGGAGCAGGATGCGCTTGTCGCCAGAGGCCACGTTCTCCATGAACTTCTGGGCCACAACCGGCGTGCGGCCGCGGCTGGTCAACGTGTCGATGATCGACGGCGCGTTTTGGTCGTGGGGATCCAGCACCATCACTCCCCGACCACCGTGACCTCCGATTGGCTTGAGCACGGCGGCACCGTGCGCCTGGCTGAACGCCGTCAACTGGTCGGCGTCTGAGGTGACGATCATCGGGGGTGTGATCTCGGGAAACCGGCAGACGTAGAGCTTTTCGTTCGCATCCCGAAGACCGCGGGGGGCGTTGACCACCAGCGTGTCGTTGACCAGGTGGTCGAGAATCAGGGTGAGATGGAGGTAGGACGAGTCGAAGGGCGGGTCGGTTCTGACTAGCACTGCGTCGACGGTGGCGAGATCCAGTCGCTCTGGAGTTTCCAGCCGTAGCGGGAGGGCGGCTCCCTCGTCGGCCCTGGCCCGACGGGCCCGGGCCCAAACCCGGCCTTCGTTCAATTCGATGTCGCCGGCTTGGCAATGCCATGTTCGGTGCTCTCGCTCCTCGGCCGCCAGCATGAGCGCGTAGGTGGTGTCGGTTTCTGGGTTGACGGTCTCAGGCCCGTCCATGATCACCACGATGTCCATGGCTAGACCGGGCCGCCCTTTTCACGGTCGAGCAAGATGGGGCAGGTCACCGCAGCGCGTCTCCCAGCATGGAGGCCACAAAACCCATCGAGGGGTCGGACCGGCCCTCGAGCAAGTCGTGATACACCGCCGCGGTCTCCTGGGGCCCAAAACGGTGGACGACAGTGAGCCAGCGATCGGTGTCGTTGAGAAGCTCGTGCCACGCGGCGGCAATTCGTCTCGTCAATTCGGCAGCTCCCCACTCCTGGGAGCGCTTGGCAATCTGGGCGGGAGCGAAGAAGAACTTGGGCGACGGACCGGGCAACTCAGTCCCACCCGATGCTGGGTCCTCCCAGTGGGTGACGCCAACGGTCAAGGAGAAGCGAAGAGCCTCGCCGAAGCGGGCATGCACCCCCGACCGCACGGTGTCGCTGCCGGCCATGTCGACCAGCCCCGAAGCGGCCTTGGGGTCGAGCTGGTCGATATCTTCGTAGACGATCACCTCGTCGTACAGGCCGAGACCTTCGACGAAGGCGCGGTTGCGGGCCGACGTAAGACCCACGCTGCGGTGCCCGCGTCGAGCCAGACACGCGGCCAGACAGATCGAGGTCTTCGATGAAGCACTGGTGACCAGAGTCTGCGAGGCATCGTAGAACCCGTGGTCGCCCAGGTAATCGTCGGCCAGAAACGACGTCATGAACAGCCCGCGGAGCAAGAGGAACTCGTCGACCCGGTCATCACGGAACATGATGTCGGCGGCAACATCGCTGAAATCGGTGTACACCGCAGCGTGGTTGGCCCGGTGGACCCCGACGTCGGTGAACGCGTCTCCCTTGGGCTCAGCGGTGATGACCACTTCGGTCGACATGGGATAGAAGCCGAAGAAGCGGCCGCCGGTCTCGATGTCGGGATGGGCGGATTCGACCACCGAGCCCAGCCCCATGGCCGGGATCCGCCCCCAGGGTGCCTCCGTAGGGAAGAAGCCCCAATAGTCGAGCATGTCGCCGGCAACCGCATAGGTCACGTTGTTTGCGGTCAGCGCGAATCTCTCTACGGCCAGCCGGATCTGCCCCGGTGCGAGTTTGGCCGGTGACGAGTCAACTGTCCGGGTGTCGCGATAGTCCTGACGGTTGACCTCGAATTCCATAGCGGAACCCTAACGGTCGCCCCAAACTATTGCCAGTGAAAGGCGCAATACTATAAGGTCCGCCCATGCCCCGGTATGGAGCGCTGAACGACACCTACGTGGCCTCCTGGTTCGAACGAGAAGAGCCCGGCGGGCCGATGTGGGCGCTCAATCTGATGAAGTACCGAGCCGTCGCCGACTACGGGGATGGCCGGACCTCCACGCTCACCGGCGTCGAGGCCGACGATGTCTACGCACCCCACGAGCAGCTGAAGGCGGTGGGCGCTCGCATCATCCTGATCGCACCGGTGGTCCATCAGCTGCTGGGCGACGATACCGAGTGGGATCGGATCGCCATCGCGCAGTACCCCTACCGCGCCGCCATAGCCGAGATGACCATGCGCGAGGACTTCCAAGAGTCTCACGTCCATAAGGACGCGGGAATGGAGTTCACCATTGTCATGGCAACCTTCCCGGCAGAAGACGACCCGATACCGCCACAGGCGTCTGGAGCCGACTCCGACCAACTCCTGCTTCTCCAAGTTGTGGCCGACGCCTCGTATCCCGATCTGGCCGAGGCGATCGAATCGACCCGCATCGGCCGGTTCTGGGTCGAAGACCGGTTCCTCGGCGATCACCGGACCTTTGCCGAAGCCCGATTCGACTTGATCTCCCCGGCAACGGCCCAAGAGCTGGCGGCCGGCGGGACCACCCACGACGAGGCCAACTACGTAGTGATCGCCAACCCGCTCCTCGACGACGTGGCCCGGTCGCTGACTGACCCCACCCGGGTGTTGTTCTAGTGCGCATTCTCCGCACTCCCGACGATGCGGCCGATGGCCTGGCCGACTATCCGATCGAGCGCCGCTACATCTCGATCCCCTCCGGGGACGGCCAAGAGCTGCGCGTTCACGTTGTCGACACCGGCGACTCCGACGCCGCGCCGGTGGTCTTCCTCCACGGCAACCCGTCGTGGTCTTTTCTTTGGCGGCATCAGATCAATGCGGTCGCCGCGGCTGGATGGCGGGCCATCGCTCCCGATCTGGTGGGCATGGGCATGTCTGACAAGCCGTCGGAGATGGCCGACTACTCGCTGGACCGACACATCGACTGGATGCGGTCGCTGCTGTTCGACCATCTCGACCTCGCCGATATCACGTTCGTGCTGCACGACTGGGGCGGCATCATCGGCATGCGCCTGGCGGCCGAACAGCCCGACCGGGTCGGTCGCATGGTCATCTCCAACACCGGCCTCCCCTGGCGGAACATCAACGAGCCTCTCCCCGAGGTGATCGAGGCATCCGGCCCCTTGGCCGACTTCCAGGCCTTCGCGGCAGCAGCCCCGGTGTGGGAGCCGTGGACCCTACTGCCCATGGTCATGGTGACCGAGCCCACCGCCGATCTTGTGTCTGCCTACCGGGCGCCCTATCCCGACCAGGAACTCACCGTGGGGAGCCTGGCCTTCACCCAGCTTCTGCCCCCCCCCCCCCCCCAACCCCAGTATACCCCCCAAAAAGAGGGGGGGGAAGAGCAGGGGCGGTTAGACCGGACCGGGGGAAC
>VYEX01000049.1:0-5142 GCA_009842675.1 Acidimicrobiia bacterium
GCCGGCTCGTCGGCAGGCTCAGGTTCGTCGGCGGGTTCGGGGGCCGGGGCTGGGGCGCTGGTGGGCGCCGGTTCGGCAGCCGGAGCGTCGTCGGGATCCTCCGAACTGCTGCACGATGCTGCGACCAGCGCAAATACCGCGATCAGGACGAATACTAGATGGCGCCACTTTGTGCGATTCATGACATCCCCCTGCAAAATCACTGCTCGTTGTGATGAGATGGTTTCTGAGGCGACGCTAACAGAGCGGAAGTAACGTTGCCAGAAAACGGATATGAGGTTTTCACTGCAATGACCACCACACCTCTTGGAGCTCGCCAAGGTCCCGCGGGCGAGGCTGCGGTCACGAGCCGAGAGGGGTTTGACCTCGGCGAATTGCGCTCCATCGTGGAGGTTGAAGTCGCCTTGACCGACTATCCGCTGGCCGACGCGTTGGTGGATCGGGCGCTGGTGTACCGCACCGAGGATTTGCGGGGAGGGCTGCGCGATCTGGACCAGGCCTCCGCCGTCCGCAACGAGTTGACCCGTGCGCTTCACGATGGGCCGGGGGTGATCGTGATCACCGGGGCTATCGAGCCTGCGGTAGTCGATCGGGCCACTGGGGTGTTTGAGCAGATCATCGCGGATGAGCGCGAGGCCGGAACCGGCGGGGGCGACCACTACGCCGAGCCCGGGGCCAACGACCGGTTGTGGAATGCGCTGGAGAAGCTGGCCGTGGCCGACCCCGATGTCTTCGTCGACTACCACGGGAGCGACATGATCGACCTGGCCTCGTTGGCCTGGCTCGGCCCCGGCTACCAGATCACTGCCCAGGTAAACGCCATCAACCCCGGCGGCGCGGCCCAGATGCCCCATCGGGACTACCACGTGGGGTTTATGACCGATGACGTGGCCGAGCGCTATCCCATTCACGCCCACCGCCTGTCGCCGCTTCTGACCCTGCAAGGGGGCATAGCCCACTGCCACATGCCGCCTGAGACGGGGGCCACCATGCTGTTGCCCCATTCCCACAAGTACGAGCTCGGCTATTTGGCGTGGCGGCGCCCCGAGTTGATCGAGTACTTCTCCGAGCACCATGTGCAGATCGAGCTGGACAAGGGCGATTTGGTGTTCTTCAGCCCGGCCGTGTTCCACGCCGGGGGCCACAACCGCACTTCCGACGTGCGGCGGATGGCCAACCTGTTGCAGATCTCCTCGGCCATGGGCCGGGCCACCGAGGCCGTGGACCGGGAGCGCATCGTCAACGCCATCTACCCCGTACTGCTGCGCCGCCAGGAGGAGGGGCTTGATCCCACGGTCATCGCCTGTGCGGTGGCGGCTAGCGCTGAGGGCTACGCCTTCCCCACCAACCTCGACCGCGACGTGCCTATCGGCGGCCTCACCCCTCCATCACAGCAAGACCTGGTGCTCGAGGCCCTGGCCAACAAGACGACCCCCGATGAGCTGGCCGCTCAACTGGCCGCCCACCGCCATCGGCGAGCAACCCACTGAAGCGCGTCCCAACTTGAAGACGTCGATGCCCATCAGCCGGTTTCCACAAACTCCTCTTTTTCGTCATCCCATATCACCTTGACCAGCGGGGAGTCGTCGGCGCCTATCTTGCCCTCGCTCATTGAAGCCGCAGACATGCCCGGCAGGTCAATCGGCCCGAGGTTGGCCGCCGCCTCCAGGAATGTCTCGTTGGTGAGGTTGGGGCCAGCGGCGGTGGCAATGGCGGCGAACAGCCAGACCGTCTGACAGGCCCTGACCACCAGATTGAGGTTGATGGGCTGGCTGGGATCTTCGGTCACGTTGACCAGTTCGACATTCCCGTCCTCGTCGGTGATCTGAGCGTTGTTGTAATTGTCCACGCACTCATTGAGCAGGGGATCGTCCCCCCGGTCCCAGAACGTCTTGATCTGCGCCGGTGCGTACACGTGAAGCTGGATGGCGGTGGGATCGACGCCCAAGTTCAGGTAGAGGTCTTCGCTAGACTCGCTGGTGATCTGCGGGATGTCGATCCCCGCCCTGATCATGGCCCCAGACATGAGCGCAGGCTCCAGCGAATACACCAAATCAGGATCCTCATCGGCGATCCGCTGGATGATCACGTCGTGTTCGGCCTCGGCGGCCTGCACGTCGCCAACCGAGGTCACCCTGCTCACCGAGGTGATGGTGGCGCCGTGAGCCTCCAGCGTTTCGAGGAGGGGGTCGGTGAGAGAGTCTTCGCTGGCCAAGATGCTGAAGTGGACCCTCTTGCCATCGATGAGCCCGTCGGCCGCGGCGGCGGCGACCAAGTTACGCTGGATTCCCAACTTGGTGGCCTCGGTGGCGAAGAGCAGGCCATTGGAGCGGCTGATGG
The DNA here is from genome assembly GCA_009842675.1 of Acidimicrobiia bacterium. Lineage (GTDB taxonomy): Bacteria > Actinomycetota > Acidimicrobiia > Acidimicrobiales > Bin134 > Poriferisocius. Next base: position 2,341 of record VYEX01000049.1, read on the forward strand.
CCTCCGGCGTCACATCGTTGCCATTGACGGCGATGGTGTTGTTGCGCTCGGTGTAGCAGAGCTCGTTGTCCTCGCGAAGCCAACCGACGAAGGCGAAGACCATCTTGTCTTCCACGAACTTCACGCAGGTGGCGTCGGCCTCCACTGTTCCGATGACGTCGAGGACATCAATGAAGGGAACGAGCATCCGGCCGTTGATGCCACCCCTCGCGTTCACCGCGTCTACTGCAACTTGCCACTTGGAGGCCAGGTCGCCCTGGTCGAATCCGAACATCTCGGCATCGAGGGAGGTCATGCCGATGCGGATCTCTGTTTCGGTCACCCCTCGGAATGAGGCGGTCAGCGGCACTGGAGTCGCCTCGGGCTCGTCGGCTGGCTCATCCGAGGGCTCATCCGCGGGCTCGTCGGCTGGTTCATCCGAGGGCTCATCGGCGGGTTCATCCGCGGGTTCAACCGCCGGTTCGGGCTCATCCGCGGGCTCGTCGGCCGGGGCCGGCGCGCTGGTGGGCGCCGGTTCGGCCGCCGGAGCGTCGTCGGCGTCCTCCGAACCGCTGCACGATGTTGCGACCAGCGCAAATACCGCGACCAGGATGAATACGAGATTGCGCCACTTTTTGCGATTCATGACATCCCCCTGCGATGTGACCACCAATTGCGATGAGATGGCTCTCGCAGCGAAGCTAACAGAGCGGAATTAGCGCTGCCAGATGGCGGATGTGAGGACTTTGGCGGGGATCGGCAGCCGTCAAGAGGCCTATTGAGCGGAGCTGAGATAAGTCGATCTGAGCTGGGCGATGTTCTCGTCGGTGAGATGGAGGTGCGAACGGGCGTAGCTGTCGATGCCGCCGCATTCTGAATCGATGTGGTCGAGAAACGCCTCCATCTGCTCTTGTCGGGCACCGATGATCGGCCACAGCACAGGCGGGGCCAATTGCCGCAGCTCTTCCAGCTCGTCGGCGGCCACTGTGTTGGTGGCCAGGTAGTCCTCCATCACCGCCTCGCGCTCGACGCCGAGCACCCCGAGCACCAAGGCGGTGGCCACTCCAGTCCGATCGGTTCCGCCTTCGCAGTGATAGAGGAGGGGTCGGCCCATGGCCGCTACCAACTCTGCGAAGAACTCGGCGAAGACCGGAGCGAAATCGGTGGCGAAGCTCTGGTACCGCTTCACGCGGTCGCCGGCGATGTCGATGCTCCGTTCGTCGACCATCCGGCCCACCGCTTCGAAGTCCCGGTTGAGCCAGTGCTGGATCATCTCCACCCTGAACTCGGGCAGGTCCTCTTTTTCGACGAACTGCGAACCAGAGCTTCTGGGGTTGTCGACGGGCAGGTTCACCCACCGCACGTCGAGGCCGTCGAGCCGGTCGGGCCGGCGCTCAACCTCGGCTTCGCTGCGGAAGTCGACTACGCATGCAAGATTGAGCCGGGCCAAGTCTGCCACCACCGCTTCGTGAAGGGTGTCGGCTCGAAACAGCAAACCTGAGCGCACGACGAGTCCTTCAGGCGTGGCGATGCCGCCGATGTCGCGGAGGTTCTTGGTGCCCCCCACGGGCACCAACTGGTCGAAGACGTTCATTGCCATCAGGGGACCGGGACGAATTCCTCTTCGTCGGGATCCCACACCGCCTTGAGCATCGGCGTGTCGTCGACGCCGGTCTTCCCCTCATAGACAGAGGCCGCGGTCATGCCGGGCATGTCAATGGACCCGAGGTTGGCCGCAGCGGCAAGGAAGGTCTCGATGGTGAGGTTGGGGCCAGCGGCCGTCGCAATGAGGGTGAACAGATGGACCGCCTGACAGGCCCGAGCTACCAGGTCGAAGTTTCTGGTAAGGCTGGGATCATTGGTCACATTGACCAACTCCACGTTGCCGTCTTCGTCGGTGATCTGGGCGTTGTTGTAGTTCTCGACGCACTCCTCCATCAGGGGATCGCCCTGCTCATAGATGTAAGTGAGCGGCGCCTGGGCGTACACGTGAATTTGGATGGCACTGGGATCAACGCCGAAGTTCAGGTACTCCTCGCCGTTGGCCTCGCTGGAGATCATCGGGATATCGATCCCGGCTCGAAGCAGGGCCGCAGCCGTCAACTCAGGGCTCTGGGCCGAATACACCAAGTCGGGATCGTCGTCGGCAATCCGTTGGACGATGATGTCGTGTTCGGCTTCGGCGGACGGCACGTCACTCACCTCGGTCGCGATGGTGGTCGAGCTGATGGTGGCACCGCCGGCTTCCAGCGCGGCGACGAGGGGATCGATCATGGCCTCGCCGGTGGCCAAGACGATGACGTGAATGCTCTTGCCGTCGAGCACCCCTTCAGCCGCGGCCGCCGCGATCATGTTCAACTCAATGCCCAATGTGGTGGCCTCAGTGGCAAAGAGCATCCCATTGGATCGGCTGATGGCATCCGGGGTCACATCGTTGGCGTTCACCGCAATGGTGTCGTTTAGCTCGGTGTAGCAGAGCTCGTTGTCCTCCCGTAGCCACCCCACGAATGCGAAGACCATTTCGTCTTCCACAAATTTCACGCAGGCGGCGTCCGCTCCAACCGATCCGATCACATCGATGACCTCGATGAATGGCACCAGCATCCGGCCGTTGATCCCGCCTGCGGCGTTCACCGCGTCCACGGCCACCTGCCACTTGGCGGCGAGGTCGCCTTGGTCGAAGCCGAACATCGAGGCATCCAGGGAGGTAATGCCGATGCGGATCTCTGTTTCGGTGACCCCTCGGAATGAGGCGGTCAGCGGCACCGGGGTCGCCTCGGGCTCGGCCGGCGCTGGTTCTTCTTCGTCGGCGGGTTCGGGCGC
>VYEX01000049.1:5242-15721 GCA_009842675.1 Acidimicrobiia bacterium
GGGTCGCCTCGGGCTCGGCCGGCGCTGGTTCTTCTTCGTCGGCGGGTTCGGGCGCCGCGGGCGCGGTAGTCGGTTGTTCGGCTGGCACGTCGTCGGTTGTGTCGGAGTCAGAGTCGCCGCCACAGGCGGTGAAGAGGACCGAAAGAGCGATGAGCACCCCTAGAAGCCGCTTGAACATTTGAACCCCCCAAGTCTCAGTTGTGACCACAACGTAACGAAGCAAGACGACCACCTGATGAGCAGCCGGTAAATGATTCGCAACATTTTCGACAATAGTAACCGATAATCGAAATTTTGTCTTTCCCGATGTGCTATGCATCTTGGGTGGCCGGGGGGACGGAGATGTCCGACAGTTCGAGTCAGAGCGCCGCCACCTCGCTGAGCTCTGCCATTCTCAGCGACGAGGAAGCCCGGGCAGACGCGGCAAAAGCCGCCAAGCGCGACGTGCTCTACGAGGATGCCGCCCTGCCAGGAGTGGGAGCCGAAGAGGTGAGCCTTCGAGACGGCCTTCGCCGGGGCGGGATGCTCACATTTGGCACCCTGGCCGCCATTGAGGCTTTCGACGAGTTGGAAGGGGCCGCCCTCAGCCTCTTGGGCCCCGACATCGCCAACACCTTCGGCGTCTCCGACGGGACCATCACCTTCATCACCGCCGCCTCCGCCGCCTTCTACATGCTCGGCGCTGCCCCCATGGGCTGGATGGCCGACCGCATGCGCCGGATACCCATCGTGGCCATCGCCACCATCACGTTCGCGTTCTTCTCCTTCGCCACCGGCTTGGCGGTGAGCGCCTTCATGTTGTTCTGGCTGCGGTTTGGCGCAGGCATCGCCAAGGCCAACAGCCTCACCATCCATCCCGCGCTCTTGGCCGATGCCTATCCCATCGCCATTCGCGGTCGCATGTATGCCATGGAGAAAGGCATCTCGCAAGTAGCGGCCACGATCAGCCCGATACTCGTCGGTGCGGTGGCCACCGCCGCCGGGGGTGATGAGGGCTGGCGATGGGCCTACTTGATTTTCAGCATCCCCATTGCGGTGATGGGGTTCTTTGCCCTGCGCATCCCCGAGCCCGAGCGCGGCCAGTGGGAAAAGCGCGAGGTTCTCGGCAGATCTCTGAAATCCGAGGAGGGAATGGACATCTCCGCCGAAGCCGCTTTTGCCCGCATCTGGCGCATTGACACCATCCGGTACATGACCATCGCTCTGGTCGCCCTGGGCTTTGCCCTGTTCCCGGCCGGGTCGATTCAGAGCTTCTTCCTGGAAGAGGAGTTCGGCCTCGACGCATGGGAGCGGGGACTGGCCATCTCGCCCACCGCCCTCGGCCTGCTGCTCTTTCTTCCGCTCATCGGCAAGCGATTCGACCGGACGTTCAAGCGCGACCCCAACCGGGCCCTTCGCATTCTCGGCGCACTGCTATTCCCGCTGACCGCCACGGTGCCCATTCAGTACTTCATGCCCAACGTCTATCTGTTCGTTGTGTGGGGGGTGGTGAACGGGACGCTTCTAGGGGCTTCGTTCTCGATGATCGGGCCCGCGGTCCAAACGGTCCTTCCCTACCGCCTCCGCAGCATGGGAATGGCCATCATCATGTTCTTCATGTTCGTGATCGGCGCGGTGGGCGGAGGGCTGCTCGCTTCCTTCCTGCAAGACGAGATTGGAGAGCGGTCCACGATCATCTCGGTAACCGTGATCGCCATGCCCCTCGGCGCCTTCTACATCATGCGGGGGGCGAGCCGGATGCGCCGCGACCTGTCCCTAGTGGTGTCGGAGTTGAAGGAAGAAGAAGAGGAGCAGCAGCGCCGGGCCCAACCGGGCGCCACCATTCCCGCCCTCCAACTCCACAACATCGATTTCAGCTATGGCCAGGTGCAGGTGCTGTTCGATCTCAGCTTCGAAGTGCAGCAGGGCGAAACGCTGGCTTTGTTGGGCACGAACGGGGCGGGCAAGTCAACCGCCCTCAGAGTGGTCACCGGCTTGAACACGCCCGAGCGGGGCATCATCCGCCTCGGCGGCCGCACCATCACCTTCGCCACCCCTGAGCAACGGGTGGCCATGGGGATCCAGATGCTCCCCGGCGGAGGCGGCGTGTTCCGGTCGATGACGATTGGCGACAACATCCTGGTGGGTGCCGGTCCCTACCGTCGAGACCGGGCCGCCCTGATCCAGAGACTCGACTACGTCTTCGAGCTGTTCCCCATGCTGAAGGACCGGCAGCACGAATTGGCCGGCGACCTGTCCGGCGGCCAACAGCAGATGCTGGCGTTGGCCCGGGTCATGCTCCACCAACCCAAGATCCTGCTCATCGACGAGCTGTCGCTCGGGCTGGCTCCAAGTGTCGTGGCCGAGCTTCTAGAGCTGGTCGAGTCCCTGAAATCAGCCGGCCAGACCATGATCGTGGTGGAGCAGTCGCTGAACGTGGCGTTGTCCATTGCTGAGCGGGCCATCTTCTTGGAGAAGGGGGAGGTGCGGTTTGAAGGCCGAACCGCCGATCTGGTCGGACGCGATGACATCGCCCGAGCGGTCTTTCTTGGAGACGAAGGCGGGTAGCAGTGCTCTCGGCCGTGCTGGCGGCAAGTCGAATTACTCCCCAGGTGATATTCAACGGCGCGATCTTCGGCATCGTCATCGGCCTGTTGGCCATGGGGATCGTGCTGACCTTCCGCTCGACGAAGGTGATCAACTTCGCCGTCGGCAACTTGGGCCTGATCGGTGGCGCGCTGTTTCCCCTTCTTGTTCTCCAATACGGCTTTCCGTTCTGGGTTGCGGTTGGGCTGGTCCTTGTCATGGGCGCGGTGTTCGGCGGCATCATCGAACTCATCGTCATCCGACGCCTCTTTCGCTCGCCGCGAGTCATCGTGCTGGTAGCCACAGTTGGCGTCGCCCAACTCTGCCAGGTGATCCCATTCACCTACCCCGACATCAACGTCACGGGCGTTGTGCGGTACCCGGTTGTGACCTCGGCCAGCTGGCGCCCATTCGAAGGCATCGGCATGAGCGAGGCCCAGCTCTGGACCGTGCTGGCGGCCCCCGTGGTCATCGCCGCGGTCGGCTGGGCGCTGTTGACACTCCGCTCCCCACAGTCCCGCTCTGGCCAGCGGACCATGTGGCTCAGCGTCTGGCTTGCCGGGTTGGCAGTGACTGCTGGCATCGTCGTGCTTAGCGCCGGTGGTGGAGAGCCGAAAGGGCTCCGTATCGCCGGGCCTCAACTCACCATCCTCGTGGTGGTGCCGCTCATCGCACTCGGCCTCTACCTGATTCTAAACCGCACCTGGTTCGGCAAGAATGTGGCCGCCGCCGCGGAAAATGCCGACCTCTCCCGGCTGGCGGGGGTCAACCCGAAAATGGTCTCCACGTTCGTCTGGGTGCTGGCCGGACTGATCTCCACGGTTGCCATCGTCTTGCTGTCGGGGCAGAGCGGCGGCGTCTCCGTCATCAGCGGACTCGGCCCCTTGACGCTGGCTCGAGCGATGGTTGCCGCGGCCATCGCCGGAATGACCTCGTTCCCCCGGGCCATGGCCGCTGGTATCTATCTCGGCGTCATCGAGTTCACGGTTCGATTCAACCTCCTCGACCACCCGGGATTGTTCGATTTCCTGCTGCTGATTGCCGTGTTGGTGGCCGTGGCCATGCAACGACACCAGCGGGTGTCCACCGACTCGTTTTCGTTCACCCCGAAAGTCCCCCCGATTCCCAGCCACCTGCGCCAGATTTGGTGGATCCGCCACATGAACCGGCTCGCGCTGGGAGCGGGCCTTCTAGCCTTGATCCTGGTCCCGCTCATCATCACCCAGCCAAGCCGCCAACTCTCCTACGCATCTGTCCTCGCCTTCGCACTGTGCGCCAGCTCGCTCACCGTCGTCACCGGTTGGTCAGGTCAAGTCTCGTTGGCCCAGATGAGCTTTGCCGGGATCGGCGCGCTGTTGGCCGCCGCCCTGGCCCGGGGCCTGGAGATGGACTTCTGGTTCATAGACTTCAACGCCGCGGCCATCCCGTTTGCAGTGGGCATATTCATCGCACCTATCGCGATGGCCTTAGTCGCGACAGTGGTGGGAGTTGGCGCTCTTCGGGTACAGGGGCTCATGCTGGCGGTTACCACGCTGGTGCTGGCTCTGGCCTCGGTGAACTACATCTACCGTCGTCCGATCTTCAGCGACGGGAACGCGCGAACGGTTCCATTCCGGCGTGGCGACCTGTTCGGCATCGACCTGGCCAGCCAGCGCAACTACTACTACTTCTGCCTGGTTGTTTTGGTTGTCGTCCTCTATGTGCTGACCCGGTTGCGCCGATCAGGCGTCGGCCGGGGGACCATTGCCGTTCGGGACAACGTCGAAGCCGCGTCGGCGTACACGGTTAGCTCCACTCGCATGAAGCTATCGGCCTTCGCACTGGCCGGCGGCATCGTGGGCCTCGGCGGGGCGGTGCTCGCCGGATTGGTCCAAAACATCCCACTCACCGAGCGGTTCTTCACCGTCGACGACTCGATCAGGCTGGTCGGCATCGTGGTGATCGGCGGCCTCGGTACGATCATCGGTCCGGTGCTTGGCGCCCTTTGGATCGAGGGACTCCCGTCGCTGTTCGCCAACAGCAGTGTGGTGGCCCTATTCGTATCCAGCATCGGCCTTCTTTTGGTGGTGATGTACTTTCCTGGCGGCTTCGTCCAGATCCTCTATTCGTGGCGATCTTCAGCGCTGCGATGGGCGGAGTCCCGCTATGGACTGTCGGCGCCTCCGAAAGGGGCTCAGGGTTCGGTCCGGCTGCCCGAGTCGCATCGCGCCAGGTCTGACCGCGGTCACCCAGTTCTCGAAACCGACGATCTGTCGGTGGCATTTGGCGGCAACCAGGCGCTGGACGGAGCATCGCTGTCGATACCTCCCAACCGCATCGTCGGGCTCATCGGCACCAACGGTGCGGGCAAGTCGACGTTTATGAATGCCGTTGGGGGCTTCGTCCCCGCCGTCGGTCAGGTCAGGCTCAATGGCGCGGATATCAGCCGCCTCGCCCCCCACCGGCGCGCCATGCTCGGCTTGGGCCGGACGTTCCAGGGGGCGACCCTGTTTCCCGAGCTCACCGTGCGCGAAACCGTGCAGGTGGCCCTTGAGGCCCGGGAGCGGACGCCGATTCTCGCCACCGCCGCCTGCCTTCCGGCCTCGACCAGGATCTCCCGGGCACAGAGGAGTGCCGCCGACGACATCATCGACTTCCTGGGCTTGGGCCGCTACGGCGACTCATATGTGGGCGACCTGTCAACGGGGACCCGGCGAATCGTGGAGGTCGGCGGCCTGCTGGCCCTTGATGCCCACCTTCTGTGCCTCGATGAGCCCACCGCCGGAGTCGCCCAGCGAGAGGCCGAAGCCTTCGGCCCGCTACTGGTGAGCATCAATAGCGAGCTCCAGTCGTCAATGCTGATCATCGAGCACGACATGCCGCTGATCATGAGCGTGAGCGACCACGTCTACTGCTTGGAAGCGGGCCAGGTGATCGCCGACGGAACCCCGGAACAGGTGCGATCCGACCCCCTTGTCATTGCCAGCTATCTGGGAACAGATGATCGGGCCATCACCCGATCCGACCTTTAGGTTCAGGGAGGACCATGCCGCCAGCCGACAACAACCCCGACGCCTCAGCCAGCTACACGCCGCTGCACCTTCGCCGGATTCTCCATTTTGACGGCGCCCTCAACGTGAGAGACCTCGGCGGTATGAGCACCTCGAACGGCCAGCAAGTGAGATTCGGCCTCGTCTACCGTTCCGACGACCTGGCCGATCTCAGCGCCCTCGACCTGGCCGAACTCGAGAAGCGATCAGTTCGCACCGTCGTCGATTTTCGCAGTTCCGAGGAGGTCCAAGCCCGGCCATCGAGGCTTCCTCCCGGAGCCACCATTGTGTCGGCTCCATTCGACCGAGGGGACCAAACTGCCGGCGAGGTGATGGAGTCGCTGGTTGCCGGGGAGCTGACCCGGGAGCACGCTCACCAGATTCTCCTCGATTCCTATGGGCGCAGTACTGAAGCCGGCATTCCGGCGTTCACCACGCTGATCCGCTCGATCATTGACCGCTCCCCCGTCCTGTTTCATTGCGCGGGGGGCAAAGACCGAACTGGTGTGGCGGCCGCGGTCATCTTCTCGATCCTCGGAGTTGATCGGGATCAGATCGTCGAGGACTACATGCTTACCAATGACCGGCTGACCGATCAGTCCAGCACGTTCCAACTCCGGCTGGCCGAATACCCCGAAGAGTCTCGCGACGTGCTCTTGGCCTTGGGTTTGGCGAAACCCGACTACATTGAGCTGGCGCTCGACGTGATCGACGGTGAGTTCGGGGGCATCGAGGCCTACGCCCAGAACCAGCTCTCACTCTCCTTAGCCGAGGTCGATGCTCTGCGGGAGCTGCTGTTGGAACCGTGAATTAACAGGGCGCCCAGGCCGATTGAACCGTCAGTCGGCAGGCTCCCGGCGAGTGGCCCACGGAGGGCTGAGCCGGTGTTCGGCGATCATGTCGCTCCACAGCTCCTGAGCGGCGCGGGCTCGCTCGGGCCGCAGCCGTGCCACAGCAACGAACAAGGCGTCGACCACGGCCAGGTGGGCCAGCCGACTGGAGACGGCGGCAATTCGAAACTCCGACTCAGTACCACCGGCTAGCAAGACGTGATCGGCGAGTTCTGCCAGCGGCGATCGGGCGAACGTCGTGACGGCCACCGTATGCGCCCCCCCACTGGAGGCCGCTTCGAGGGCGGTCAGTGTCTCGCGGGTAGACCCAGAGTGGCTGATGGCCACCACGATGTCGCCCGGACGGAGGAACCGGGCGGCGGTGAGCTGCATGTGCGAGTCGAAGTGGAATTCGGCTCGATGGCCGAGCGTCCGGAATCGGAAGGCGGCGTCGAAGGCCACTGCGGCGCTAGCCCCCGCGCCCACAAAGATGATGGTGCGGGCGTTGAAGACAAGCTCGGCCACTTGGTTGAAACTGGTTGTGTCCAGCGTGTGCTGGGTGTGGCTGATGGCATCCACCGTTGAAGACAAGACTTTCGACAACACCGATTCCCGGTCGTCGGTATCCACCGGCCCGTCGAACCCGGTGGCCGTTTCCTCGGCGACCAGGCGGAGTTTCAAGTCTTGGAAGCCGCGCAGCCCGAGTTCTTGGCAAAGGCGCACGATGGTGGACATCGAGGTTCCGGTTCGCTGAGCGAGGTCGGACACCGAGATCCGGACCACTTCCGCAGGGTCGGCCAAAATCTCTTCGGCTACAACGGCCAGCTTTGGTGTCAAGCTCGGCAGCAGGCTTCGAATGTGGACGGTGGGGGGGATGTCCGGTGCCTGGGGAGATTCATCCGTCAGCGGGTGGCCACCCTTCGACTAAGCCGAGTTGGGCACACAATTCCAGAGAATTCAATGTACGGCCCCGCCATTCGACTGTTCGTTCAATGTCTTCGGCCAGCCAGGCGACCACTGTTCCGGTGGCCTCGGGGGGCGCACCGCCGAAATTGTGCAGGTCGAGCGCGGCCATGGTCTCGGTCCACGTGAATCCGGGGTCGATGTTGATCGCGGTAATCCCGTCAGACTCGTGCTCGGCTTGCAGCATCGGCGCCATGCGGTGGAAGGCGCCCTTGGAGGCGCAGTGGGCAAAGCCGAGCATCTTCAGCTCGACCACCTGATAGGGGGGATCGTCTACCTGGCCGGCCGACGAGGTCAGATTCAAGATGAGGCCCGATCCCTGCTCGATCATCGACGGCAGGATGAGCTGCGTGAGAAGCACCTGGCGCAGCACATTGGCGGTGAACGCGGTGTCGAGGGCTTCGAGGTTCAGCACCCCAACGGGGTCGAGCAGGCCAGGGCCGCTCCAGATGGCGTTGTTCACCAAAACGTCGACCCGGCCCCATTCGTCGAGGGCAGTTGCGGCTGCGGCCCGCACCGACTCCGCCGACAGGAGGTCCATGGTGATGGGCAGTGCCCTTTGGCCCCGTTCGGTGATCTCGGCGGCAGTCGTCTCCAGGCTCCCGGGCACGGTCACGTCGCCTCCGCCATCCGAGGTGGGCGGTCCGACCGTTCCCTCGCCTTCCCGCACCGTTCGGGCGGTGATGGCTACGTCGAATCCAACATCAGCCAGGGCCAGCGCGCTGGCCCGGCCGATTCCCCGGCTGGCCCCCGTAACCAGCGCAATGGGGCTAGGCGCTGGCGAAGACTGCTCGCTCATGACAGCGGTCCCGAAAGTTCGACTCCGGGAGGCGGTTGGGAGATCTCGATTGCAACGCCGTCGGGGTCCATGATCATGAACTGCCAGAACCCCTTGATTTCCGACGGGCCGCTGACGATGGGCACTCCATGAGCGGTGCAGGCGTCGGCCGCCTCGTTGATATCGGCTACTCGGACGGTGAAGCCCCGCAGGCCGCGCTCGTTGTCTTGAAAGCCGCCCAGGTCCGGGTCGCCGAGATTGACGAACTCCACCTTCTGGCCCCCGACCAGGCCGACCACAACCCGCCCCTGGACCCCTTCTCGGCCCACGATGGCGTCCAAGCCCGGTCCTGAGATCGTCTCATCGGACAGGACTTCGTAGCCCAGCAGCTTGGTGTAGAAATCCAGCGAGGCATCGACGTCCTCTGGGTGAATGATCACGTGCGACCAATGACGCACTCCGACTGCTCCTGACATGCTCACGTCCTCTCAGAAATCGGCGTCGGCAGGATACTCCACAAATTTAACCAAAAAACGAAATCTTTTCGATTATTCGCCGGAGAACCTTCTCTAGCCGGCGATGGCTTGGGCGATGGAAAGGTCGACGCGGCGGCGTTTGCGGTCGACGGCGAGGACTTTGACCCAGACCTCTTCGCCGGGGAGCACTATCTCTTCGGGGTGGTACACCCGGTATTCGGCCATCTCGGTGATGTGGACCAGACCCTCGATGTCGTCGCTGACGGCTACGAAGGCGCCGAAGTCTGCCAGTCGGGTCACCCGGCCGGACATCAAGCCGCCCACTTCGAGATCACCCAATGGGTCGGGGGTGAGCTTCATGGTTAGGTTCACCCGCTGCTTGGGCTTCTGCACCGACTTAACCCGCACCTGCACTTCGTCGCCCACGCTTACCACCTCATTGGGGTGCTGCACCCGCTTCCAGCCCAATTCGGTGGCGTGTACCAGGCCCCGCACGCCGTTGATGTCGACAAAAGCGCCGAAGTCCTGGATGTCCACCACCTTGCCGGTGTACTCGTCGCCCGCCGACATGGTCTCTAGAAACGCCTTGGCCGCCTTGCGTTGCTCGGCCCGGACCACCGCCTTGCGGGACAGCACTAGGCGGCCCGACACCTGGTCGGCCTCCACCACCTTGCACTGCACTTCCCGCCCGACCAGCGCCTGAAGGTTCTCCACCGGCTCCACGTCGATCAGCGACGACGGGATGAACCCCCGCACGCCCACATCGCAGGAAAGCCCGCCCTTGACCACTGCGGTGATGGTGCCGGTGACTGCCTCGTTGGCCGCCGAGGCCCGGGCGATGTCCACCCAGGCGATCTGTTGCATGGCCCACAGCCGCGACAGCACGATGCGGCCCTTGTGGTCTTCCCGCACCAGCACGGCGGCGTTGACCACCTCGCCCAGCACGCACTCCCGGGTCAGGTCGGCAGCCGGATCGTCGCCCCAATAGCGCTGGCTGATGACCCCGATGCGATCCCCGCCTAGATCCAGCTCGATTTCGTGGGCGGCCTTGGTCTTGACCTTCCCCGACACGATGGTCCCGCCGGTCAGCCCGTCCACCGTCGGCGATGCCGGCTCCCCCGGTGGTGCCTCTGGCTTCGGTTCCTCCGCACCCGCGGCCGCGGGCTCTGCTTCTGGTTTAGGTTGTTCGGCGGCTTCGGCCTCTAGTTCCTCTGCGGCGGGTTCTGCTTCGGGTTCGGGTTCCTCGGTCGCTTCGGCCTCAGGTTCTGTTTCTGGTTCCTCGGCTACCGGCAGGGCCTCGGGTTCGGGCTCCGCGGCAGGCTCAGCGTCCTCCACAAGTTCCTCGGCAGTGGTCTCTACCTCAGACATAGGGGAATTAACACTAATGGGCTGGACCGGAATACCGATAAGGCAAACTCAGGTTCCGGCTAGGCGGGCCACCACTGGGGCCATGTCCTCCATGGACTCGATCGACAGGCCGATGTAGCTGATGCCCAGTTCCTCGCGCTGGCGAACCAGTTTGTCCACCACCTCGTCCACGGTTCCGATCATGCTGTGGGGCGACTCCAGCGCCTGGTCGGTGTCCAGCCCCAACGCCGGGGCCAGGGCACCGGCAAAGCTCCGCTTGTCGTCAATAATCGAAGCCACGTGCTGCCCGCGACGGAGAGGTCGTCGGGCAGCGATGGCAAAGCTCCGCTTGTCGTCGGTAATCGAAGCCACGTGCTGCCCGCGACGGAGAGGTCGTCGGGCAGCGATGGCAAAGCTCCGCTTGTCGTCGGTGATCGAGGCCACATGCACCCGGCAGGCGCAAGGTGATTTTGCGGCTGGTTGGGCAGGTG
>VYEX01000042.1 GCA_009842675.1 Acidimicrobiia bacterium
GCCGCCAGCCCCCCAGCCTCAGGCGCCGGTGCCGGTGTTGGAGCCCTCTTCGCGTGCCGGCTTATACACCGCGGCCGCGGTGATATTCATTGCTGTGGCCGTGCTGGTGTTCTTTGTGCTGTCGAACGTTCTCGATAACGGCGATGACGTCGCCCCACCGGCGGTGACCGTTACCCCTGTTCCCCTGGTTTCGGTGCCCGACGTGGTGGGGCTGTCCAGCCAAGCGGCCATCCGAGAGCTTCGGGCTGCCGGATTCGTGGTCAGCCAAGTCTTTGAGGCCAGTGAGACGGTAGAGGCCAACGAAGTGATCTCTCAGGCCCCGGCGGCGCTGGCCGAGATGGAACAGGGCGGCGAGATCGAAATCACGGTGAGCTCAGGAGCGGTTCCAGTGGCGGTGCCCGGCGTGGTGGGCCAGAACGCCAACGACGCCGCCCGCTTCTTGCAAGACCGCGGGTTCGCGACAGAACTGCGAGTGGAGACAGGGTCCACCGCGCCGGCTGGACAAGTGTTGCGCCAAGAACCTGCCCCCGGAAGCGAGGTGGCACCGGGCAGCACCGTGGTGCTTCATGTGGCGGAGGGGATTCAGCCCGTGGAAGTCCCCGATGTCAAGGGAATGACCTTGCTGCAAGCCACTCAGGTCTTGGCCCAGGCCGGGCTGGCGGTGACCGACGAGCCTGCCATGGAGTCTTCCCAGGAGGTGGAAGAAGGCTTGGTAATCGGTACTGAGCCCGGACCCCCCGTGCTGCTGTTGCCCGACACCCCGATCACCATCGTGGTCTCCACTGGCCCGGAGTATGCGGTGGTGCCCAGTCTGATAGGGCTGAATCCGGAGACAGCCGCACAGCGGCTGGCCGAGCTGGAATTTGTACTAATCCAACCGGTTCTCGAGTGCGAATTCCCCAATGTCGCCGAGGAGCTGGTAGGCCGAATCATGGGTCAGGTCCCGCCTGCCGATGAGGAGCACCCACTGGGAACGGAGGTGACCGCGTGTCTGGGGCTGCCGACTTCGGCAATTCAGCCCCCGGCAACCGCTGGGCCAGGGCCCACTAGCGGCCCAATCGAGGTGCTCACTCCCCGCCAAACTGAGGCCAGGAACGCTGCTTCGGAAGTGAATTCGAGGTCCATTGCCGCGGCGAGCCAACCAGGTGCTTTGGGAAGCATCGCCAACTGGAACGCCTTGTCGACCAGGTTCCTATCAGAGTGCGGAGCGTTGGCGGCGTCCTACTCCGATATCCCAGGATTCTTCGCAGAATGGAACCTGGAACCCCCGTATCCGATGCCGGCCGCGGCGGCGAATGCCGCCAATTGGGCCGAGGGGATCGATGGTGACACGCCCGGCGTCGACGATGGCTGCGCGGTGTCCTGGAACTAGGAATCAGGGATTCGCCGCGGTCTGGGCCAGGAAATTGGACAACATGTCGTGGCCTGAGGCGGTAAGGATCGACTCAGGATGGAATTGCACCCCTTCCACCGGGTGATCGCGGTGGCGTAGCCCCATCACCAGCCCGTCGTCGGTCTCCGCAGTGATGGTCAAGACATCGGGTACCGAAGACCGCTCCACAATCAGCGAGTGGTAGCGGGTGGCCTCTAGGGGATTGGGGAGTCCGGCAAAGACTCCCTCCCCGGTATGGTTGATGATCGAGGTCTTGCCGTGCATGACTTGAGGGGCTCGGATCACCTGCCCGCCGAAAACCTCGCCAAGGCACTGCAATCCAAGGCATACGCCGAGCACTGGTCGGACACCGCAGAACTCTTTGATGAGGGCGTTGCTCAGCCCGGCGTCGGATGGGCGTCCCGGCCCGGGGCTGATGAGCACGCCGTCGGGGTCCAAATCGAGGGCGTGCTCGAGGGAGAGGGCGTCGTGGCGAAAGACGATCGGTTCAGCTCCGAGTTCGCCCAGGTACTGAACCAGGTTGTAGACGAACGAGTCGTAATTGTCGATCACCAGAATTCTGGAGCTCACGGATGCCAACGATATCGGGGGCCGCTGACCACGAGTGCCGGATAATTCGGGGTCTATCCTTGGCCCATGGCCAAGCCGAATAAGCGCAGAGTGCAGGGCGGGCGGGTAACACCCAGGGGCACCCGGCCCGAAAACGAGGCTGCTCCCCGGGTGCCGGTCTCCGCCGAGAAGATCAGCCCTATCTGGGTGCCGGTGTTGATGATCACCCTATTGGCGCTGGGCGCCATAGTGATCGTGCTGAATTATGTGGCACTTCTTCCCGGCGATACGAGCAACTGGTATTTGATGGCCGGTCTCGGTCTGCTGCTGGCAGGAATGCTGGTCGCCACCCAGTGGCATTAACTACCTGGTTGCCTTTAGTTACGACCTTGTAGTTTGTGCCCAGATTTGTACACAGCCTGTGGATGACCAATCTTGCGGCTGGTAAAGGGCTACTCGTCGATGGGGGCGAGCCAATCCATGTCGTCGCCGCAATGGCGAGGAGGCTCGGGATCTTCTTCAGGGGCCACGGTCATGCGGACCTCGGCGTAGCAGATTGAGCACCGGTAGGTGATCTTGACTCTGCGCAGTTCACCAGGAGGCGGCGGTGGGGGAAGGGGCTGGCGAATCATCAACAACACGCCGATGCCCACCCGGATGAGGATCATCCCGGCAAGGGCGGCAATGAGCACGCTTAGCCACAGAGGCACCTCATAAGCGTAGGCCTGCCGGTACTGTGGGCCCATGGACGAGATGAATTTGGCAATGCTGCTTTTGCGGGTGGGCATCGGGCTCACCTTCGCCGCCCACGGGTACGGCAAGATCTTTCAGGGCGGGCGAATCCCCGGTACCGCGGGTTGGTTCGACAGCATGGGGATGAAGCCGGGCAAGCTGCATGCCTGGATGGCAGCGCTCACTGAGATCAGCACTGGGTTGTTGCTGGCATTGGGATTCCTGACTCCACTGGCGGCCGCCGGGATGGTCGGGGTCATGGTGGTGGCCGCCTGGACTGTGCACCGCCACAACGGATTCATGATCGTGCGGGAAGGATGGGAGTACACCTTCGTGCTAGCTCTGGTTGCCGTGTCAGTGGCCACCTTGGGGCCCATGGAGTGGTCGGTGGACAGCGCTCTGGGAATCGATGACGACTGGGACGGTTACATTGGCCTGGCCATCGCAGCGGGAGGCGGCGTGCTGGCGGGGTTGACTCAGCTCGCTGTGTTCTACCGCCCTCCAAAGTCTGAGGAAGCCACCTGAACAGTGAGCGATTCCAGTGTGGTTTTGTTGGACCACAGCGATTTGCGTCGCTACGAGATGCACATTCTGGAGGGACTGGGGGTTCCCTCCGATCAGGCTGAGATCGTCGTCGACAACCTGGTGGAAGCCGACCTGCGGGGCGTGGACTCCCATGGCGCCCACCTGATTGAGCTGTACGTGGCCCGCCTGAGATCAGGTCATCTGCGGCCGGTCACCGAGGTTGAGGTTGTACGCGACGACGGAGCCACTGTGATGATGGACGGCGGCATCGGATTCGGACAGGTGTCGGGGGTAGCGGCCATGGAACTGGCCGTCGAGCGGGCCAAAGCCCATGGGGTGGCGGCCGTTTCCGTTCGGGAGGGCACCCATTTGGGGGCCTTGGCCTACTACACACTCCCGGCGGCTGAGGCTGGCTGCTTTGCCATGGCAGTGCAAAACGGGCCGGCCATCGTCCCTCCCTATGGAGGTCGGACGGGCATTTTCTCCACCAATCCGTTTTCCTGGGCGGCTCCCGCTGGGGAAGAGCTGCCGGTGGTGTACGACATCGCCACAACTGCGGTGGCCGGGAACAAGATCCTGCTGGCCAAGAAGCGGGGCGACCCGACCATTCCGGAGGGATGGGCCAATGATGAAATGGGTCGCCCCACCACGGACACCGCCACTGCGTCGGCTCAGAATTTGTGCTGGTTTGGGGGCTACAAGGGATTTGGCATAGCCCTGATGGTGGAGGTGCTCTCGGGCATCGTTGCCGGAAGCAGCTTCGGCCACACCGAGCAAACCGAGAGCGAATTGGCGGGGAACCGGAGATTGGCCAAGGGCTGGATGTTCTTGACCCTGGACTTGGAGCGATTTTGCGGGTTGGACCAATTTCGGGAGCAAATGGACCAGCTCATAAGGGACGTCCACAACACCGAGCGGGCCGAAGGGGTGGACCGCATCTATGTGCCCGGCGAAATCGAGCACGAGAACCGGGCCGAACGCCTGGCTTCGGGGATCCCGCTGCCGGTGGCGCTAGTGGAAGAGATCAGCGCCATAGGAGCCGACTTCGGCCTGCCCCCGCTGGGTTCTTGAGTTCAGACGTCCTGCTCGAATACCACCTTGATGGCGCCGCGAGAGCCGGCTTCCGCGGCGTGGGCGATGGCCTCCCGATAGCGATTCAGGGGATAGCGGGCGGAGACCAGCTGTTCCAGGTTGGCTGAAGCAACCAAGTCGAAGGCCATCTCGAAGCTGGTCGCTGTCCTTCCGCCGTGGAGGGTTTCTGTTCCGTAGGTGTAGGCGCCCACCATTTCGGTTTCGCGGTGCCACAGCCCTGTCAGGTCGATGCGGGCCGATTCAGGCATGCCCAAGAGCACCACACGCCCCCGAGGCCGGGTAATGGCAATGGCATCGGCCACTGATCCCGGATTGCCCACCGCGTCAATCGTGATGTCAACGCCACCCGACAGGTAGTCGCCCAGCATCCGACAGCCGCAGAACCTTCGCACAGCCCGGCGCACCTCACGGGGGTCGACCACGATGTCGGCCCCCAGAGCAGTGGCCAGATCCTGCTGGTGGGGGTACTTGGCGGTGGCGATGACCGTTCCGGCCTCCGTCAGCGACCTCAGGGCAGCCAGCGAGCACAGTCCCATCGTTCCCGCCCCCAGCACTGCCACAGAGTCCCCCGGCTGGATTCGAGCTTTGAGGGCCGCGTGGACCCCGCCAGCCGCGGGCTCAAGCATCACGGCCGCTTCGTCGGTGAAATTGTCGGGCACCGGATGCAGCTGGCTCTGATGGGCGACCAGCGCTTCTCCCCAGCCGCCGCCGGTGCTGGAGCAAAAGCCGATTTGGATGCCGTTTTTGATGGAGCCCCCTAGCAGGTACCCGTAGTCCTCTCCGTCGCCGGGGGCAGCACCAGGAAATGGGAGGGGCTCGTCGCGAGCCGCCGGTCCCAGAACCGGTTCGAGCGCCAGTCGGCGACCGTTGTCGTCGACTCCCACAACCTCATGGCCGGGTACGAACGGGAACGACACCAGCGGCTCGAAATAGCGGGAAGACCGGCCTTCTACGGTGGCCAGGTCCGAGCCGCAAATACCAGTCAGCCGGGGTCGAATCGTATGCCAGTCCGGTCCGGGCAACTCTGGCGGGTCAATGTCGCGCAGACGCAGGGGTCCCACGCCGCCCCCCGCGCCGGGCACTACCCGCGATGCCGCCGCGGCGGCCACATAGCGGACGGGCTTTCGCTCGAAGACCAAGGCCTCCATTTGTTCAGTCTTGCCGTGAGTTCAAGGCCAGGACAACCAAGGGGGGCATTGCCGGCAAATCTGACCGTGGCAATCTCAGAGGTCGAGGTATTTGGCTGGGTCGCGGGGCGATCCGCGGTAGCGCACTTCGAAATGGAGATGGGGACCGGTGGACCACCCGGTGCTGCCGACAAAGCCGATGGTCTGGCCAATCTCAACTTGCTGGTTAAGAGACACGTTGTACTGCGAGAGGTGGGCGTACAGCGTGGACCATCCACCCCCGTGATCGACGATGATGGTGTTCCCGTAGCCCTCCCGAGACTTGACCTGGATGACGGTCCCGGAGGCGGCCGCGAAAATGGGGTCGCCCATGTGGTTGGCGAAGTCGACCCCGGCGTGGAAGCGAACGTAGCCGAAGATGGGGTGGACACGGTTGCCGTACCCTGAAACCACCTCCCCTACCACTGGTCTGAAGAACTCAGGGGGAGCGGGGATCTGGATGTCGTCGAACTGGCCGGCGCGCTCCTGCTCGGCCAGTCGGGCCAAGTCCTCTTGGCGCTGGCGTTCCAGCTCGGCCAGCCGGGCCAGCTCTGCTTCGCGCTTCCGCCGCTCTTCTTCTAGGCGGATCCGTTCCCTCTCGCGCTCAATCTCATCTTCGATTTCTTCGATGTTCTGCTCGAGTCCAGATATCTCGCCCTCTATGTCGGACTGTTCTTGGGCTTCGAGAGCGATTCTCGCTTGGAGGAGTTCCCGCTTTCGGTTCCACTCCTCTTGGAGCTTCTGCTGGGCTTCCAAAAGATCGGCCAGCTCCGTCAGCGCATCGTTTATCTCGGTTTGAGCCTGTCCGATCTCGGTTTGAGCCTGCTCGGCTTGTTGCACCGAAGCTTGCTGGTCGTCGTAGGCCCGGCGCAGCCGGTCAATGAGAACCTGGGCGTCGGCCCCCAGTTCCTCAACATAGAACTGGCGGCGAGCATTGCGGTTGGGGTCGCCGTCTTCCAGGAGGAAGTTGGGCTCGTACACCAAGTCGAGATAGATCGCCACCACTTGGTCTTGCAGCTGCACCCGGATTTCTGCGATCTCCAACTCCAGATCGACAGCCCGCTCCTGTGCATCTGCTACACGCTTCTCTGCCGCTGTTCGGGAGAGCTCCAGAGCTCGTAGACGGGTTTCTGCGGCGGCAATCCAGGAATTGACCTGATTGAGGTGCTGGTCTACCTCTTCGATCTGGGCGTTGGTCACGTCCAGTTCCCGGATGGCGAACAGCGACTCCCGCTGGAGCGCGAGCTGTTCTTGCCGCTTTTCTTCGATCTCCCGCTTCTTATCTTCGATCTGCTGCTGGCGATCTTCGAAGAAATTGTCTTGGGCTGCACCGGGAGCGCTGAGTGCCAGCGGCAGCAACACCGCTAGCAGGACTACGATCCGGACGACTTTGGGCATAGGGAGCTATCGCATCTCGCGGCGGCGGGGACGGGTACAAACGTAACCAAATTGCAACATTATTCCAAGTACCCCTCGACTAGTTCAGTGTGGCTGATGTTGTGATTGTGGTCAATGACATAGGTGGTATTGGCGCGGTTTCTCCGGTCGTTCATGTGGTGGGTACCCTGAGGGCATGGCCGGCGGATCCGACCTCCTAGATCGTCGAGAACGAGTTGTCCTCGCCGAAGACTTGGCCGGAGTGGCTGAGGGCACCTCGGGCGAGGTGATGCTGCACACCGGCATAACCTGGCTGCGCTATTGGGTGCGATTCGACAGCGGAGCTGAACGGGGCTCGATCCACCGCGACAAGCTGGTCAGGGAAGCCGAATGGGAGGACTTCCTGGTCAAGCGGGCTGAAGCCGAGGCCGCGGCCGAAGTTGCCGCCGAGTCCGGGGGCGAACTGGGCAGCGGCTCTGGTGACCAGCCAGCCGCAGAAGTAGATGATGGGGCAAGCGAGGACGTGGTGGTCAACGGCGCCACGCTGCCGGCTCATTTGCTGGCCCGCAGCGCTTCGGCCCGCGAGCGCCTCGGGGGATAGTTGAGCCGCTAGCCCAGCGCGGCCGCTCCAGAGGTGACGGCGGAGAGCAGGGCGGGGGCCGTAGGGAGGATCTGATCGAGGTAGAAGCGGCTGGAAGTCTGCTTCGCCTCCCAGAATTCAGCCCGCTGC
Organism: Acidimicrobiia bacterium; assembly: GCA_009842675.1. GTDB lineage: Bacteria > Actinomycetota > Acidimicrobiia > Acidimicrobiales > Bin134 > Poriferisocius. The sequence continues at coordinate 7,565 of VYEX01000042.1, forward strand.
GTATCGGCCGATTGGAGTCGCTGGGCCGTGTCCCAGGTTTGCGCCATGACCCAACCGCCGACGGTGAGGCCGAGCATCTGGAGAAACGGGGTGGCTCCGGCCAGAGCGTCATCGCCGGGGTGCTCACCCAACCAGCGGGCGGAATCGGCCACGGCCGCCACTGCTTGGTCCAAGTTCTTGTCCAAACCGGTCATTTCTTCCAGCAGGGAAGCCAAAGGAGCGCCATCGGCCATTGGGAGCTTGCGTCCGACCAAATCGATGGCCTGAATGCCGTTGGTTCCCTCGTAGATGGGGGCGATTCGGCTGTCGCGCCAATGCTGGGCGGCTCCGGTTTCCTCGATGTATCCCATACCGCCGTGAACCTGGATACCCAGCGACGCAACTTCGACACCCTGGTCGGTACACCAGGCCTTCGACACCGGGGTGAGCAATTCGGCCCGCTGTTGGGCTCGTAGGCGTTGGTCCGGGTCGGGATGGCCGACGGCTCGGTCGGCCGCGGCGGCATTGAGGAGCAGCAAGCCCCTCATGGCCTCCGTGCGGGCTCGCATGTCCAGCAGCATGCGGCGCACGTCGGGATGCTGGGCTATCGGTGCCTGGACTCCGGGCTCGGTGTCGGCTCGTCGTCCTTGGCGCCGGTCTGCGGCGAAGGTCGCCGCTTGCTGGTAAGCCCGCTCGGCCACTGCTAGGCCCTCGAGCCCCACCAACAGGCGGGCCTTGTTCATCATGGTGAACATCAGGCGCATGCCTTCGCACTCTTCCCCCACCAACTCCCCGATTGCTCCGTCGAGTTCCATCACGCAAGTGGGGCTGGCGTGGATGCCCACCTTGTGCTCAAGCCCGATGCACCGAATTGCGTTTCGCTCGGCCAGCGTGCCGTCGTCTTCCACCAGGTGCTTGGGCACGATGAACAAGGAGATTCCCCGGGTGCCCATCGGAGCGTCGGGGGTGCGAGCCAGCACAATGTGGACGATGTTGTCGGCCATATCGTGATCGCCCCACGTGATGAAGATCTTCTGACCCCATAGGCGATAGCTCCCGTCGCTCTGGGGTTCGGCTCGAGTTGTGAGCGCGCCGACATCGGAGCCGGCTTGGGGTTCGGTCAAGAGCATGGTTCCGGTCCAGGCGCCGCTGGTGAGCGGGGGCAGCCAGCGGTTTTTTTGCTCGGGAGTGCCGTGGGTGCTGAGGGCGCCGATGGCGCTCTGGCTCAGCATCGGGCACAGTGAGAACGCCATGTTGGCCGCTGTGAACATCTCCTGGATGGCCACGTCGACAACCAGCGGAAATCCGGCACCGCCATGTTCGGGCTGGGCCGACACCGCGGTCCAGCCGCTTTGGACATACTGCTGGTATGCCTCACGGAATCCCTCGGGAGTAGTGACGTCGCCGTTGGCGTTGAGCACACTGCCGACCTCATCGCCCATTCGATTGATGGGGGCCATGACCTCGGCTGCCAGCCGCCCGGCCTCAGCCAGAAGGTCTTCGGTGTGGTCGAGTCCGATGTCGGTCCACGCTGGCATTTGGGCCAGATCTTCCAAACCGACGATGTGGCGCAGGGCGAATGCGATGTCGTCCAAGGGTGGGGAATAGGTGCTCATGTCAGTCTTCAGGATGGTTGTCGGGAATCAGCGAGGCCAGCAGTTGCTGGGCGGCGGCGGCAGGAGAGAGCTCGTGGCGTTCAACGCGGTCCAGTGCGAACTCACCGGAGTGGGCCTCGATGAGGCGGTGAGCCCGGTCGCGCAAGCCGAGCTCGATCCGGTCAGCTACTTCGCTGCGACGGCGTCGGCAGCGGCGGCGAGCCAACTCACCGGAGTCGTGCAGATATGAGGTGTGGCGCTCGACTTCCGCCCACAAATCGTCGATGCCCTCCCCTTCGGTGGCAGTGGTCAAAACGATGGGGGCCCGCCAGTCGTCCCGGTGTCCGAGATCGAGCATCAATTCGAGGTCCCGGCGGGCACCGCGGGCGTCAGGGCGGTCGGCCTTGTTCACGACGAAGATGTCGGCCACCTCCAACAACCCGGCCTTGTTAGCCTGCACCGCGTCGCCCCAGCCGGGAGTCACCACCACCACGGTGGTATCGGCCGCGGCAGCGATGGTCACCTCCACCTGGCCAACTCCAACGGTCTCCACGATGATCGGGTCGTAGCCGGCGGCGTCGAGCACCCGGACAGCGTCGGGCACAGCCACCGCCAGCCCGCCGGCATGGCCCCGCGTGGCCATCGACCGGATGAAGGTATTGCTGCTGACGTTGTTGTCCATGCGGATGCGGTCGCCCAAGATGGCCCCTCCGGTCAGAGGAGAGCTGGGGTCTATGGCCAGGATGGCCGGCTGGTCTGCGCCGGAGACGGCCGCCAGATGACCGGTTATGGTGGACTTGCCGCTGCCCGGGGCGCCCGTGACCCCGATCACCCGGGCCTGTCCGGCATCGCGGTGGGCCCGTTCGGACACCACCACGGCGTTGTCGTCTTGGCGCTCCACCATGGTGAGCAGCCTGCCCAACACCCGTCGGTTGCCGGCTCGGGCCGCTTCGAATTGCTCGTCGAGCGAGTTTGGGCTCACCGGGCAGCGGATTGGCGGGTCACGGCAGCCTTCACTGCGGCCACCACTTCCTCGGCTGAAGCGCCGGGTCCGAGCACTGCGGCTACGCCAGCCTCGATCAAGACGTTGACGTCTTCGGCAGGCACGATTCCGCCAATCACCACCGGCACGTCCAATCCGGCAGTGTCGACGGCCTGAACCATTCGAGGCGCCAGGGTGAGATGTCCGGCGTTGTGCATTGACAGCCCGATCACGTCGGCGTCCTCCTGCTCACAAGCAGCGATAATGCTCTCGGTAGTCTGGCGAAGGCCCAGGTAGATCACTTCCATTCCCGCATCTCGCAGGGTTCGGGCCACCACCTTCAGGCCTCGGTCGTGGCCGTCGAAACCCAACTTGGCCAGCACCACCCGCAGTGGCTCTGGGTCGTCCGCGGACCGCGGTGAGTGGCCGGAAGTCTCGCTCATCGGTTCATACCACCGCGGTTTCGACGTAGGTGCCGAACACCGACTCCAAGGCGGACACGATCTCGCCCTCGGTGGCGTAGGTCCGCACTGCGTCGATGATGGAGGGCATGAGATTGACGTCGGGCTGAGTAGCGACTTCGATCAGCGCGGCCAGAGAGGCTCGGACCGCATCGGCGTCGCGATCGCCGCGGACTTGCTCGAGGCGCTTGATCTGCATCTCCTCGGTGGCGTGCCCAATGGACAGCAGATTGGCTTCGTCGTCGTCGTTCTCGGTGAATTCGTTAACCCCGACAATGATGCGCCGACCAGCATTCACCTCGCGTTCGAAGCGATAGGCGGCGTCGGCGATCTCCCCTACGAAGTACCCATCGTCGATGCCGGCGTACACCCCTTCCAGCATGGACCCGCTACCAAGTTGATCGATGTGGTCGAAAATCTCGTTGGCTTGGCGTTCCATCTCGTCGGTCATCCACTCGACGAAGTGTGAGCCGCCAAGTGGGTCGACCACCGAGGCGGCACCGGTTTCGTGGGCCACGATCTGCTGAGTGCGAAGGGCGATACGAGCGGCTCTCTCGGTGGGCAAGGCCAGGGCTTCGTCATAGGAGTCGGTGTGCAGGCTCTGGGTGCCCCCGAGCACCGCGGACAGGGTCTGGACGGCCACTCGGGCGATGTTGTTCTCGGGTTGCTGGGCAGTGAGAGAGACGCCCGCAGTTTGGGTGTGAAATCGGCACAATTGCGACTTTGGGTTTGTTGCGCCGTAGCGGTCCTTCATCCAAGTGGCCCATATCCTGCGGGCGGTCCGGAACTTGCCGATCTCTTCGAAAAAATCGCTGTGGGCATTGAAGAAGAACGAGAGCCGGGGAGCGAAATCGTCCACGTTGAGGCCGGCGGCGACGGCGGCCTCGACATAGGCGAATCCGTTGGCCAGCGTGAAGGCCAGCTCTTGGGCGGCGGTGGAGCCGGCCTCGCGGATGTGGTAGCCGGAAATGGAGACCGGGTGCCAGCGGGGCATTTCCGCGGTGGTGAAGCGAATCAGATCGGTGACCAGTCGGACCGATGGCCGGGGCGGAAAGATGTACTCCTTTTGTGCTTGGTACTCCTTCAGGATGTCGTTCTGGATTGTTCCTCCGAGGTGTACCCGGCCGACGCCGTTCTTCTCAGCCACCGCGACATACATGGCCATGAGGATTGCGGCTGGCCCATTGATGGTCATCGAGGTGGTGACCTTGTCCAGTTCGATACCCGCGAACAAGTCCTCCATGTCGGCCAAAGTGTCGACGGCCACTCCAGCCCGGCCAACTTCGCCCACCGACCACTCGTGGTCGGAGTCTCGGCCCATGAGGGTGGGCATATCGAATGCGGTGGACAGCCCGGTTCCCCCCGCTCGGAGCAGAGCGTGAAAGCGGGCATTGGTATCGGTGGCGGTTCCGAACCCGGCAAACATCCGCATGGTCCACAACTTGCCGCGGTAGCCGGTGGGGTAGAGCCCGCGGGTGTAAGGGTATTCGCCTGGTTGCAACCCGTCGCCGTAGGAGGGGTCGAGGGGAATTCCCGACATGGTCTCGACCATCGACGAATTCTATCGTGGAAGTCCGATAATTGGAAGTGCAACTATCGGCATATTGCCGCTAACCGAACAAATCAGACATTGCCGGAGGTCTGAGAGCGGTTCAGCTCCTCACCAGCTTTCCGGGGCGGGCGCCGGTGAGGTCGCCGTCGGCGATCACGACTTGGCCGGCGACGAGGGTGGCGACGAATCCATCGGCCCTTTGGATCAAACGCCGTCCTCCCGCGGGCAAGTCGAACACCATCTCGGGAGCCTGGAGGCGAAGCTGGTCGAAGTCGATGAGGTTTATGTCGGCCCGATGTCCAACGGCGAGCACACCCCGGTCGTCGAAGCCCACCAAGGCCGCGGTGTCGGCACACTGCCACTTGATGAGTTGCTCAACTGGAATCGTCTCACCCCGGGTCCGGTTCCGCCCCCAGTGGGAGAGGAGGAAGCTGGGCATGCTGCCGTCGCACAGGAAGCCAACGTGGGCGCCGGCGTCGCCCAATCCGGGGACGCTGAGCGGATGGGAGAGCATTTCCCTGGTGAGTTCGAAGTCCCCTTTGCCGTAGTTCATCACCGGGACGTAGAGCAGCTCGGTGCCGTCTCGGGCCAGCAATGCGTCGTAGAGGGCTTCATGGGGGTCTACGCCCCGTCGAGCGGCATCGGCCGCCACACTGGCATCAGGCGACGGCTCGTAGTCGGGGATCTCACCCAACGGGAAGAGCTTGTCGAGTTGGTTGAACGTGTGGAGGGGCTGGGCAGCCAATTCGGACACCAGCAGCGCCCTCATCTCGGGCTCGCGCAGGAGGGCCATCCTTTCGTCCAGCTCGAGCGCGGCGAGCTGGCGATAGCTGGGGCACGACAAGAGGGCGTGATAGGTGGATTGAAGGCCCACAAGGACTCCGATTGGCCTGCTGGCCACCTGGGCCCGCAGCGGGATGCCCGAGGCGTTTGCCTGGGTGATTCGATCCAGGAGCTGGTGTCCCAGTTCGGGCCGGGAATCGGGGACGGCAATGGTCAAGGACAGCGGTCGACCACTGCGCCGGGCCATTTCTGAGACGAGGTCGAACTCGGCGTCCAAGTCGACCCAATCGCCCACCATCTCAAACACGCCTTTGCCGGTTGCTCCCACCGCCTCGGCAATGGTCCACAGTTCCGGAGCGCTGGCGGTGAGGCTGGGGGTGTGCTCTCCGGCCTTGGTCTTGTGATTGATAGTGCGGCTGGTGGTGAAACCCACCGCACCGGCGGCCACACCCTCGGCGGCCAGCCGGGCCATTTGCGTGATCTCCGCTTCGGTGGGGTGGTTGTTGTGGTCGGCGCCCCGCTCACCCATGACGTAGGCCCTAAGGGCACCGTGGGGTACCTGGGCGGCCACGTCAATGGTGCGAGGTTTGCGCTCGACGGCGTCCAAGTACTCGGGGAAGCTCTCCCATTCCCATTCGATGCCTTCGGCGAGGGCCGCACCGGGGATGTCCTCTACGCCCTCCATGAGTCCTATGAGCCAATCTTCGGAGCCAGGTCGCACGGGGGCGAAGCCCACGCCGCAGTTGCCCATCACCACGGTGGTCACGCCGTGCCAGACGGATGGAGTGATGTCGGGGTCCCAGGAGACCTGGCCGTCGTAGTGGGTGTGAATGTCGACAAAGCCGGGGGTCACGAGGAGGCCGTCGGCGTCAAATTCCTGGCGCCCTTTGGAGATGTTGCTGCCGATCTCCGCGATGGTGTCGTTGTTGATGGCGATGTCGGCGGTGTAGCTGGGTTGGCCGGTGCCGTCGACGACTGTGCCGGCGCGGATGACGAGGTCGTGCATAGGCCGAGGTTAGTGTGGGCGGCCATGAGTGATGAACTGGCGATTCGGAATGTTGTGGCTCGGCTGGCGATGCTGTCGGATGGAGGGGATTTGGAGGAGTACGTGGACTTGTTCACGGACGACGCTCGGTGGGACATGCCGGGTGGAGAGTTGCAGGGGCGAGACAATCTCCTGGCCGGAGCTATAGAGCGTCGAGCGGCGGGGACAGTAGGGCCGGGCAGCAATACGCGGCATGTGATTGCTACCCAGACGGTGGAGGTGGACGGCGACGAGGCCGTGTCTGATGCCTACTGGCAGTTCTGGGTGAACACCGCCACAGAGCCCTCGATTGCGCTTTTTGGGACATATCGGGATCGGCTGGTGCGTACTGGCGGCGGTTGGAAGTTGGCTCACCGGACAATCGCGTTCGGGTAGGCGCGGCCAACTGGAGCCCGAACGGGATCAGACCTCAAGCCAACTGAGGTGTTGAGGGTATCGCTGTTTACAGTAATAACTATCGTTATAGTGTTGATCGCTGACGCACGGGGCAAGGACGGGTGCTCGGCACGTAAGTGCTATGCCTGTCCGCAAAACGATCCCGGTGCTTGTCTCAGTGGTGGCGATGGTTGCCGCCACTTTCACGGCCGTAACCGTTTGGGCCCAGGAACCGCGCCCGCCTGAAGTGCCGCCGCCGGCTGATCCCGAGTTGTTCTATTCGGGTCCAGTCATCGACGGGCCGGGGTTCTGCTGGTATCGCAGTTTGGGCGGCCAGCGAACCTACGCCTTTGACCAAAACGAAGACGGGGTAGCCGAGACCTGCTCGCTGCCCCGCTCGCGCCGGGAGGCCATCGCCCGTCAGCTGGCCATGGAGCAACTGGCCCGGCGCCAGTTCGGGCGGTTCGCCGAATTGTTCGATGAAGAATGCCAAAACGTGGCCGAGACATACGGCGATCCCAACAATGAGACCGCCGATCACTGCGCTGCCTACCGGTCTGGTGAGTCCCGGCCTCCAGGCTCGCCGCCTCTGGTGCCGCTGTTGTCCACCGATCCCACCGTGTTCTACTCGGGCCCAACGATCACCGGACGGGACTACTGCACCAACTACAGCTTCGGTGCCCCGCGGCTTTATGGGTTTGATTCTGACGACGACGGAGTGGCCGACGTGTGCTCTCTGTACAGCACCAAGCGGGCCTCCGTAGCGCGACAGTGGGCACTGGAGCGATTGGCTAAAGAGCAGTCGGGCATGTTCGATCAGTACTTCGAGCAGGAATGCCAGGAGGTGGCCCAGAGCTACGGAGAGCCAACGGCCGAGGCCAATGACGCTTGTGTTGACTCCGGGGAGACGAAACCACTGCCAACGGAGACTGTGCCCGTAGTGAACAATAGGCAGCCTCCGCCACCACCTCC
>VYEX01000010.1:0-9329 GCA_009842675.1 Acidimicrobiia bacterium
GCCGAAAAACAGAAAACCACAACAAACAGCCTGCGCGAAACCCAGGGTGAATCAATTCGAATGCCGCCGTCGACCTTGCCCGCACGGTGATGAGCGATGACGCAGCAAGATTCTGGTTGCGCTCACCAAACCCAAATCTTGGCTACGAGAGGCCGCTAGACCTGGTTGCAGCAGGCAACAACCAACGAGTGACCGATCTGCTGCTCGCCTTGGCCGAGGGCGTCACCGCCTAGGTGCAGAACGAAGAAGGAGGAGGGTGCCCATGACTGAGCCGAGCGATATCGACCAGAAGGGCTCTGGCGACCATCCCCCTATCCTGCGCGGCGAGGAGTTGACTGAATCCATCCTGCGGTCGTTGAAGCTGGCCGCCAAGCAAGCCCATCTCGTGGCATATCAAACCGGCACGGGGGTGGTGACGCGGCGCAACGGCAAAATGGCAGTTGTTCCTCCCGACCCGGCCATGTACGAAGACCTCATTCCGCCTCCCTTCCAACCGAGCGACTAGGGGCCTTCGGCAAGGCTCGAGGGCGTATCCGCCAATCACGCCACCGGGGGACAGTTCTTTGCCGTCCGGTTCAGTCCTTTTGAACGTCGAATAGTTCCAGGCGGCCCGTGTGGTTGGCCCAGCCGATGATTTGGGCATCAGCGGTGGCCAGCTGGAACCCGCCTTGGAGTGCGGTGGCGACGATCATGCGGTCCATCGGGTCTTTGTGGAAGCCCTCGTCTTCCAGTTGAACAGCCCGCACCATGAGGTCTCCTGTGGGAGCGATTTCCCGGAGGCCGTCAGACAGCAGACGCAATCGCAGATTGGCCGTGGGCGGCAGTCGCAGCGACCTGTTGGCGGGCTTGCGTCGCAGCAGCTCCATCTCCCAGAAGGTCGCCGCCGACACGCCGGCTTGGCCTTCGATGATCGCGGCGTCGATCTGAACCATTCGCGCGCTGCTCATCCTGGTGGTGTCGCCGGTGGCGCACCAGACGAGGACGTGGGTGTCCAGGAGTATCACGAAGCGGATTCATCGGGCGGGGCCGACTCCGACCACCACTGCTGGTTGTCTTCCCACTCCGCCAAGATTTCGTCCCACTCCTGTTCGGAATAGGCCCCTTCGCTGGGATCGTCGATCGCGGGCATCATTCCCCGATACCGTCCTTGAATCCCTCGGGGCTCAAACCCAGCCGGCACCAGGCGGGAGACCGGGCGGCCGTGCTTGGTGATCACGATCTGCTCCCCTGACTCATTGACCTCGTCCATGAGCTTCAAGCACTTGGCCTTGAACTCCCCTGCGGAGATGGTGCGATACGGCACGTCCAGCGACATCCCTCAACGATAACAGCCCCCGTCGAATATGACCATATAAATAGTCATGCTTATCACCCTCCCACACGAAGCTGATGAAGGCTGACGGCACTGATGGACGTCGTCAATTGTGCCCGCTAGGTGATCTGGCGAACCGTGGGCAGTGCCTCCACTGCTTCGCCGTGTTTCTGGACCGCCATCGCCAAATCGTGTTGGGTTTGCAGGTTCATCCAGAACTGAGGCTCAACGCCGAACCAGTGGCCGAGCCGAAGCGCCGTATCACCGGTGATCGACCGCTTGCCGGCAATGATCTGAGATACCCGATTGGGCGGCACGGCAATCTGGCGAGCGAGCTCGGTCGGCGTGATCCCGAACTCCTCCAACTCGCCCTTGAGCACCTCCCCCGGATGAACAGTTCTTTGCAACATTCTCGACTCCTGGTCCTATAGCCAAAGAAAGCCTGCAACCGACATGGCTGCAAAAAATAGCCCCGCCATGCCCTGCGGAGCAGGCCAGACGGGGAAGTACATGAGTGAACCTACCTGCGTGTATCCCCCACCACAACAGAATTGTCTTCGGCCATATTCAAACTAGGGTCGGGTGTCGTGCGACATGGGTTGACGATGCCGCTGTTCGGGGAGCTGGCCGACCTGGTGGCGTTTGGGGACATCGCTGAAGCTGCCGATGAGGCCGGGCTTGACGGGGTGTTCGTTTGGGACCATGTCCTCAGCCCGGTTGAGGGCCAGTGGGCGATTGCCGATCCATGGGTTGCCCTGGCCGCCGCGGCAACTCGCAGTCGGCGGATCAGGCTCGGGCCGATGGTCACCCCGCTGCCCCGTCGCAGGCTCATCAACGTCTCGCAGGCGACGCTGTCGCTCGACCAGCTCAGCGGAGGACGGGTGATCCTCGGACTCGGCCTAGGCAGCGACCGGGGCCGGGAGCTCTCGGCCTTCGGTGAGCCCGATAACCAGGCTGGGCGGGCGGCAAAGCTGACCGAGGGGGCCGAGCTGTTGAGTCGCCTGTGGTCCGGTGAGCGGGTGCAGCACCGCAGCGACGCCTGGGTGGTCGATGATGTGCAGGTCCATCGCCTCGACGGCCAGCGACGCCGCATCCCCATCTGGTTTGGCTGCGCCCACGGGTCGCTGGCGCCGGCTCGTCGAGCAGCCGGATACGACGGCATCTACCCGATCGACACCGACGTCGAGGGCTTCAAGCGCGTCGTCGACGCCGTGTTCGCACAGCGAGGCACGCTCGACGGGTTCGACTTCGCCTGCTCGGCCCACTCCAGCATCGACACCGCGCCATTCGTCGAGGCCGGGGCAACCTGGCTGCTCCACGCCTTCTGGCCCGGCAACACCCCCGACCAAGTACTCCGCTTCATCACCCGGTTCACCCAGGGATAGGCCGGCTTGGGCTGGACCAGCGCCCAGCTAGAAGCGGGAACCGGGGGAGATGGCGAGGGAGAGGGCTACGGCGACGATGGCGGCGCCGGCGCCTAGGAGGTAGGAGCTGGCCAGGGAGTTGCCGGTGATGTCGGTGCCGATCATGATGACCATGGTTTGCATGCCGGTGGTGACGCCGACTTGGGTGAGGGTGCCCCGCATGCCCGAGGCCACGCCATAGTCCTCAGGCTCCACCGCGTCGGAGGCGGTGGTGGTGAGCGACGGGAGCTGGATGCCGTGGCCGATGGCCACCACGAACAGCCCCGCCACCGTCCAGCCCAGCGATGCCTGCCAGGCCGACAGGGCGAAGAACACCATGCCCACCGCTAGCAGCGACGATCCCACCACCGGGGTCATGCGGGCTCCCAAGCGGGGGTGGATGTAGCCCCCGGCAAAGGCACACGAACTGAACGTGATCGGCCGCACCGCCAGCAACAGGGTGGCCGCTCCCAGCCCCCACCCCAACCGCTCGGTGAACAAGAACGGGGTCACCACCAGCCCGCCCATGAACGAGAAGTTGGCCAGGGTGACCACCCAGATGGGGATGGAGAAGTTGCGCTTTCGCAGGTAGGCCATGCTGATGATCGGCTCGGGCACGCGCTGTTCTATGCGGGCGAACGCCCCCAGAAACACAACCCCGCCGGCCATGAGGATGACGCTCACCGAAGTGCCCACGCCGTCGTTGCCCAGCAGCGTGAGCCCCACCAGCACCAGTGCAACCCCGGCGGTGAGGGTGAGGCCGCCCCAGTAGTCGACCGACACGTCGAGGCCGCCGCCCATGGGGCGGACCACCGTCGCGCTGGTCACCAGGCCGATCACCGCGATCACCCCGAAGAAGGCGAACACCCACCGCCAGCCGAACTGCTCGACGATCTGCCCGCCCACGATCAGCCCGATGGCCGGCGCCCCCGACAGCGCCGACTGGTACCAGCCGATGGCCCGGGAGCGGGTGGCGATGGGAAACGCCAGCAGCACCATGGCGGTGCCTGCCGCGGTGGCCACCCCGTTGGCCACGCCGGCCGCCACCCGGAACCCGATCAGGCTCTCGATGTTCCAGGCCAGCCCGCTGAGAGGGGTGACCACCACCAGCATCACCGCCGAGGCCAGAAATGCCCGGCGGTGGCCGTAGATGTCGCCCAGCTTGCCGCCCAGCGACGTGGACACCGCAGAAGCCAAGATGGCCCCGGTCACCGTCCAGCTGGCGGCATCGGTTCCGGTGTCGAGATCGCGGGCGATGTCGCCGACGGCCACCGCGATCACCGTCAGACTCATGCTCACCCCGAACTGCACGGGGACGATGGCCGCCATCAGGCGGAACCGGTAGCGGTCGTCGTAGCCGACCGCGGCTGTGCTCAGGGCTTCACGCCGGGACTACCCCGACAGGGCGGCCTGCACCGCGGTCGCCGCGGTCTCCTGGGCTTCGACGGCGCCGGGGATGGCCAGGGTCATGCCGAAGAAGCCGTGGAACATGCCGTCGTAGCGGTGGACCTCACAAGCCACCCCGGCTTCTTGGAGGGCGGCCCCGTAGGCCTCTCCCTCGTCGCGCAGCGGGTCGAACTCGGCGGTGATAACGCACGCCGGCGGCAGCCCGCTGAGATCGACTGCTTTGATGGGCGAGGCATAGGGGTTGTTGCGGTCGGCGACGTCGGCGTACTGGTCGTAGAACCAGTCCATCGACTCCTTGGTGAGGAAATAGTCGAAGCCGTTCTCGGTCTGCGACGGCCAGGCGTTGGAGTCCATGTCGCAGCAGGGATAGATCAACAGCTGATGGGCGATGGCCGGACCGCCCCGGTCGCGGGCCATCTGGGCCACCACCGCGGCCAGGTTGCCCCCGGCGCTGTCGCCGGCCACTCCCAGCCGATCGGCATCGGCGCCGATGGACGCCGCGTTGGCGGCCACCCACTGGGTGGCGGCGTAGCAGTCCTCGGCCGCGGCCGGGAACTTGGCCTCCGGCGCCAGCCGGTAGTCCACCGACACGTACACCATGCCGGTGCGGTTCACCATCTCCCGCACTTGGCCGTCGTGGCTGTCGATGCCGCCGATCACCCATCCCCCGCCGTGGAAGAACACCACCACCGGGCGGGGCTCATCGGTGGCCTCGGCCCAGTAGATCCTGATGGGCAGATCGTTGCCGTCGGCGCCGGCGATCACCCGGTCCTCGGTGCGGGCCACGTCCTCCACCGGCATGGCGTCGCCCAGCTGCATGCGATTGCGCAGCTCCCCAGCGGTCAGCGAGGCGATGCCCGCAAAGCTCACCCCGTTTTCTTCCATCATGTCCATAACGACCTTGGCGGCCGGATCAAGTGCCATGGGCCGCACCCTAACCGAGCCCAATGCGCCTGCTGTGGGTCGCGGCGTTTACCATCTGCCCGGAGACAGCGCCGACACCCAAGGGGGATGGCATGGAGTTCGCGATGTTCTACGAGATTCCGGTGGCCCGGCCCTGGACTCGTGAGAGCGAGTACAACGCCTACCAGAACACCATCGAACAGGCCGTTCTGGGCGACAAGATGGGCTTCCACTCGTTTTGGACGGTGGAGCACCACTTCTTGGAGGAGTACTCCCACTGCTCCAACCCCGAGGTGCTGTACGGCCACATCGCAGCGCTCACCGAGAACATGCGGATCGGCTACGGCGTGCGGCTTCTGCCCAAGCCCTACAACCACCCGGTGCGCACGGCCGAGTCGGTGGCGGTGCTCGATCTGATCAGCAACGGGCGGGTGGAGTTCGGCACCGGGCGCTCATCCACCCGGGCCGAGCTGGAGGGCTTCAACATCCACCCCAACGAGACCCGGGCCCAGTGGGACGAAGCCCTGCGCCACATCGTGGGCTGCTGGACCAACGACGAGTACGAGTTCGAGGGCGAATACTGGTCGATGCCCAAGCGCCGGGTGCTGCCCAAGCCCCGCCAAGATCCCCACCCGCCCATCTGGGGGGCCACCAGCTCGGTGCCGGGCCACTATGAAATCGGCAAGCGGGGCATCGGGCTGTGCTCGTTCACCGTGGGCCAGCCGCCCGAGGACTTGGCCGAGCGGCTCGAGGCCTTCCGCAAGGGCCACGCCGACTGCGACGAGCCGGTGGGGGCGTTCCGCAACGAGCGGGCCGCCACCTTCACCATGGTGCACTGCAATGAGACCAACGAGAAGGCCCGGGCCGCCGCCGAGGAGTCGTTCGTGTGGTATCCGGGCTACGGGGGCGGGCTCATCGCCTCGGTGGCCGACTACCTGGCCGACCTGGAGGTGGCCGAGCTGGGCACCTATGAGTACACCGGCGATGCGGCCAAGAGCCGCGACGAGGGCCTGCTGGGCCAGATCACCATGGACTACATCTGGGAGTCGGGCGCTGCGGTGATCGGCGACCCCGACCGCTGCGTGGAGATCGCCAAGCGCTATGAGGCGGTGGGCTGCGACCTGCTGTTCTGCCTGTTCAACCCGTACAAGATGGCCCACGAGGATGTGATGACCTCCATCGAGCTCATGGGCAAGTACGTGATCCCGGAGTTCAAGAAGAGCTAGGGGGCGCTGTGACCGCCAACTACCCGTTCAAGAAGAGCTAACCGCAGACTGGAGGCGGCCATGGCCCTGCTCAACATCCGCTACGACTTCCGGTGCCCCGACATCTGCCCGGTGCCGGTGGAGGAGCTGTACCACGCCGCCATCGAACAGGCGGTGTGGGCCGAGGACCTGGGCTTCGTGTCGGTGACGCTGTCGGAGCACCACGGCTCTGACGACGGCTACCTGCCCTCGCTAGTGGCGCTGGCCTCGGCCATCGCCGCTCGCACCGAGAACATCCACATCATGCTGGCGGCGCTGATCGCCCCCATGCACGACCCGCTGCGGATCGCCGAAGACCTGGCCGTGCTCGACCGCATCAGCAAGGGCCGCATCAGCGTGACGGTGGCCGGGGGCTACGTGCCCTCGGAGTTCGAGATGTTTGGGTATACGACGGGCGACCGGGTGCGCCTCACTGTGGAGATGGTGGAGACCCTCAAGGCGGCCTGGACCGGCGAGCCGTTCGAGTTCCGAGGCCGCACCGTGCGGGTGACCCCGACGCCGTATCAGAACCCCCGGCCGGCCATCTGGCTGGGCGGCAGCGGCGAGAAGGCAGCCCGCCGAGCGGCCCGGATAGCCGACGGCTTCTTGCCCACCATGCCCGAGTTCTGGGACTTCTACCGCGACGAGGTCATCCAGTTGGGGCGGGATGATCCTGGCCCGGCCACCTCCGGCGGCGTCGGCTACCTGCACATCACCCACGATCCCGACGCCACCTGGGCCAAGGTTGCCCCCCACGCCCTGCACGAGATGAACGCCTACGGCCAGTGGGCGGCCGAGTCGGGCGCAGCCACCGGGTTCGAACCGGTCGAGGATGCCGACGCCCTGCGGGCCATGGGCATGCACCAGCTCATCTCCCCGGCCGAGGCCATCGACATGATCAAGGCCATGGGCGACTTCGACGCCCTCATGTTCCACCCCCTCATGGGCGGCCTCGACCCCGCCCTAGCCTGGGAAAACCTAAGGCTCTTCGAAACCGAGGTACTCCCCCACCTCTAGCGAGCGAAGCGGTTGGTGGCGTTGACGGCCGCCGAGCTAGGAATGCCCGTCTGCCAAGATTGAGCTATGCCTGCTGCCCGCTTCCGGAAGATGGCAATCTCCGTTTTGGCCGCCACCGCTCTATTGACAGCCTGCGGCACCGACGCGTCGTCACAACGCACTGCACCTGAGCCGATTTCGCCCCAAATCACAGGCGACGCCACTTTCACCGCCATCACATCTGGCCCAAGACTCACGTGTGCCCTCACCACCCAAGGCGAAGCAGTCTGCTGGGACTTGTCCGATTCCGGTCAGTTTGATCCGCCTGAAGAGTGGTTGGCCGCGACCAAAGGAACGTACATCGACATCTCAGTCGGTGGGAACCTCCATTGCGCCCTTACTGAACAAGGCACAGCAACCTGCTGGCGCAGCATTGGCGGCTCAATTACGTACCCCACTGACACCCCCGACGAAGCATTCACCGCCATCGCCGCCGGCATCGCCCACATGTGCGGCCTCACCGAACGAGGCAAGGCGATCTGCTGGGACTTGGCCCCAACTTTGTCGGACACCCCCGACGAAACACTCACCGCCATCACAGGGGGCGCGGCCTACACGTGCGGCCTCACCGAACAAGGCAAAGCACTCTGCTGGAAGAGCGACCCTTTCGGCATGATCCCCCTGTCGGACGAACTGTTGGACGAATTGTCGAACGCTCCCGACGGCACCTTCACCGCCATCACAGCCGGCCACTACCACGTGTGCGCCCTCACCAACCAGGGCAAGGCAACCTGCTGGGGAGGCAATTGGTTCGGCGAGGCGGACGCGCCTGACGGAACTTTCACCGCCATCGCAGCCGGCTTCGACCACTCTTGCGCCCTCACCAAACAAGGCGAAGCAACCTGCTGGGGCGACAACACATACGGCCAGACAGATGCCCCCTACGGCACCTATACCGCCATCACAGCCGGCCTTTTCCAATCTTGCGCTCTCACCACCCAGGGCAAAGCAGTCTGCTGGGGCAACGAGTCAAACGGTTAGATGTCGACCCTCAACTCACTGGTCTGCAAGGCGATTGGTGGCGTTGACGGCCGCTGCCATACGAATGCGCATCTGACACAATTGAGCTATCCCTACTGCCCGCTTGCCAAAAGGAGCGGTCCTTCTGCTGGCTGCCGCCGTCCTGTGGACGGCATGTGGCTCCGACGCGTCGTCACAGCGCACTGCACCTGAGCCGATTTCGCCCCAAATCACAGGCGACGCCGCTTTCACCGCCATCGAGGCTGGCTCCAGAATCACGTGTGCCCTCACTACTCAAGGCACGGCAACCTGCTGGGATCCGTTCCATTCCAGGAATTCGGACCCGCCCGACGAGTGGTTGGCTGCGACCACAGGAACGTACACCGACATCTCAGTCGGCGGGAATCTCCATTGCGCCCTCACTGAACAGGGCAGAGCAACCTGCTGGCGCAGCATTGGTGGCTCGATTACGTACCCCACTGACACCCCCGACGAAGCACTCACCGCCATCACAGCCGGCATCGCCCACATGTGCGGCCTCACCGAACAAGACAAGGCGATCTGCTGGGACATTATGTCAACTATGCCGGACACGCCCGACGAGACTTTCACCGCCATCGCCGCCGGCGGGGCCCATACGTGCGGCCTCACCGAACAAGGCAAGGCAATGTGCTGGAAAAGCGACCCTTCCAAAGTGATCCCCCTGTCCGACGTACTGTTTGACCAATTGTCGGACACCCCCGATGAAGTTTTCACTGCCATCGCCGCCGGCCACTACCACGTGTGCGCCCTCGCCACACAGGGCCAAGCAACCTGCTGGGGGTACAACTTATTTGGCCAGACAGACGCGCCCGAAGGAACCTTCACCGCCATCGCCACCGGCTTCGAGCATTCTTGCGCCCTCACCGACCAGGGCGAAGCAACCTGCTGGGGCGACAGCACATACGGCCAGACAAATGCGCCTGAAGGAATCTTCACCGCCATCACAGCCGGCCCCCTGTATACGTGCGCCCTCACCGAAAAGGGGCAGGCCGTTTGCTGGGG
>VYEX01000010.1:9429-14456 GCA_009842675.1 Acidimicrobiia bacterium
CGGCCAGACAAATGCGCCCGACGGCACCTTCACCGCCATCACAGCCGGCAGCAGCCATACCTGCGCCATCAAAACGGACAAGACGATTCTCTGCTGGGAAGGGACGAGGGATTTCCCTGCGGGCGTCTCCTGGGCGGGTTGAGCCAGGGCATCTCGGCCCTCAACTCACTGGTCTACTAAGCGATTGGTGGCGTTGACGGCCACCTCCACCATCGTTGGATCGTTGGCGAGATGGCCGGCGTCGACGACAACGAGCTCGCTGTCCGGCCAGCCGCGGGCGAGCTCCTGGGCAGTGGTGAGTGGAGCGCTGTAGTCGAGCTGGCCGTGGATCAACACCGCGGGAACGCCGTGCAGACGGTCGGCATTGCGGATGATCTGACGGGGTTCCAGCCAGGCTCCATGGTGGAAGTAGTGGGTGACGATACGGGCGAAGGCCATTTGGAAACGGGGATCGTCGTAGCGGGGGTTCGGCTCGCCGCTTGAGACCAATGCGTCCTCCCACCGACACCACTCTTCAGCAGCCCGCTCGCGGACTGCCAGATCGGGGCTGTTGAGCAACCGGTAGTAGGCGGCAACGAGATCGTCATCTCGACCGCTAACCCCTGCACTCGCGTGAAATCGCTCCCATGCTTCCGGGAACAAGCGACCAGCGCCGTGATACAGCCAGCGGATCTCCTCGTGATCGGTTGTGGTCACCGACACCAGCACCATCTCTGAGACCCGCTCAGGGTGCCGCTGGCCATAAGTGAGCCCGAGCGTCGATCCCCAGCTATTGCCGAAGACAAGCCACTGGTCTATGCATAGATGAGACCGAAGCGCCTCCATGTCCCGCACCAGGTGATCGGTGGTGTTGGGCTCCAAGCTGGTGGCGATGTCGCCGGCATGCGGAGTGCTGCGGCCCGAACCCCGCTGATCGAACAGCACAATCCGGTAGAGGGCTGGATCGAAGAACCGCCGATGCGTCGGCGTACAGCCACTCCCCGGCCCGCCATGCACCACCACCGCCTGCTTCCCCTCCGGGTTGCCACAGGTCTCCCAATAGACCCGGTTGCCGTCGCCGACCTCCAAGTGGCCTACGTCATACGGCTCAATCTCCGGAAATAACCCCGCCATCAAGGCCTCACTTCAGCCGTGTCACTGCCATTCAAATTGCTTGCATTTCGGCGTCGTGCAGTGCAGTTTTGTCCTGATGAACCCCAGCCCAGAAGCTGAGAGCCGAAGTGAATCCATGTTAACCACTTCACTGTTAGAAGAGGGGCTGAAGACTCGTGAGTTCCCTGGTGTGGTTTACCGTTCCGGTCCTACGGGGCGACGAGCGGGGCTGGTTGGCGGACCAGACGTGTGGGAAATCATCCGCGACCTGCGGGGTTTGTCGGGCCGAGGCATGGAGCGCATCGAGCGTCTTGCCGAGGAACTCGAATTGTCAGTGAGCATGGTCGGTTTGGCAGCAGATTTCTATAGCGCCTTCCCCGAGGAGATCGACGCTCGCATCGAAGCGAACGAACTGGCCGCCGAGCAGATCCGACGCCCGGACAGGCGCGATTAGACCTCCCCTTCTGAGGGGACCTGGTAGCGGTCGACGTAGGGGGCGAACTGGTCGCGAACCTCATCGGCATCCAAGCCGAACTGGTCCAAGGTGTAGCGGTGTCTTCCGAAGCGGTCTTGGGGGTTTTCGTCCATCCAGGCGGCCATTCTGCGGCGGCCTAAGTCGTCGAGTTCCATGTTGAAGTGGCGGTAGATGCGCTCCACTGAGCCCACCGGGTCGTCCATGAGCTCGGCGTACTGGAGGTCGAACACGGTGTCGTTCGGCCCCTGGCGGTCTCGGAACTCGGTGCCTACCTTGACGCCGTGCAGGCACTTGTCCCGCCAGGTTCGGCCTACCCGGGCGAAGTCCACCTGGTCGGTGTTGGTGGCGTGGAGGGTGCTGTTGAGGCTGGCCACCGACCCCACCACTTTGAGCGGGTCTCGGTGGGTCCACACCACCCGGGCATCGGGATACACGGCATACACGGCGTCCATGTGCCACATGTGGCCCGGCGTCTTCAGCGCCCACCGCTGGGTCGGGATGGTGGACTGAAGCACCTGCAAGCACAGCCGGTGGAACTCATAGGCCGGCACCATGTCGCAGGTCTCGAAGAATGTGCCGTAGGTGTCGAACGTGCCCTGGGTCTCAAAGTGGATCGACTTGAACTCCCCGCCCAGCAGCGTCACGCACTCGGTGGGCAGCGTGGCCGCCATGGGGTGCATCGCCTGCACGCTGGGGGCCAGTTTGGACAACTGGCCCGAATCCTTAACCGATTCGGCAATGCGGGGGTCCTCTTTGTGGCTCGACAGGGTGGGCGGCGGGGCCACCGCGGCGGCCTCCCACGCCATCAGCGACCGGTTCTGAGGATCGAGATCCAGCAAGTTGCTGAGCAAGGTGGTGCCGGTGCGGGGCAAACCGCTCACCACGATCGGCGCAGTGACCCGCTCTTGGGCTACTTCGGGATGCTGGTTGGCCCAGTCCACCACCCGCAGCCGCATCTGAAGGGTGGTGTCGAGCAAGCCCCCCATGATCATTCGCCCCAGCTGGCTCAGATTTCCCTCGTCGTTGACCGAGTCCACCAGGATCTGGAACCCCTCCTGCCAGCCGTCGGGGCCGAAGTCGTCCAGCTTGGCCGACTCCTGGGCCTTGCTCACCAGCGCATCGGCGTTCAACCGTCCATGTGAGGGCCGAATGCGGCGAATGGTGCGGCCATAGCCGTTCAACGCCCGCACCACCACCGGAAGCGACCGCTTGTCGGTGGCCCTCACGTCTCGCTTGGCTTCGCTCATGGTGGCGTAGGGTAACCCCCCAATGCCGGAAAACCCCCCGCCATCAGGCGACTATCCCCCTGAGCACCACATTCTTCGCGACCTCAAGATGGTGAACGAGCGGCCCGAGCGGGGCTGGGCGATCAGCCGTGTCCCGCTCAGCCCAGCTGTGCTGACCACGTCGGGCATCGCCCGTCTCGGCGTCATCGGCATCACGGCCGACGCGGCAGGAGCGCTGACCGCTCTGATCGAGGCGCAGCCCGATCGAATCGCCACCCAGGACTTGTCATACACCGCATCGGGCTTTGCCCGCCAAGGCCCGCTGATCGCCTCGTGTCGACTGGTGCGGGCCGGCCAAAGACTGATCACTGTGACCGCCACCGTGGCCGACGGCTGCGGCAGCGACGATCCCGAGCAGGCCCAGCCCGTCGGCCAGGCGATTCTCTCCTTCTCGCTGATCCCCAACCGGCCGGGATACGACGACCTGTCTCCCTTGCAGGACCCGGCCATGGAGCGGCGCACATTGGGTCTGGCCACATCGGGATTCGGGGACTCGTCGCTGTGGGATGCCATCGGGCTCGACGTGGTGGACGCTGCCGCCGGGGTGGTGCGGGTTCCCAAGACCGACTATGTGCGCAACAGCTTCGGCACCATCACCGGCGGCGTGATGATCATGGCGGCAGAGGCCGCGGCCGAGCTGGCCGCCCAGGAGGCGCTGGGCGCCCCGGTGGCCGCCATGAGCCTCAACTACCGCTTCTTGGACCAGACCCGGATCGGCCCGGCTCAGACCCAGACCACGGTGCTGCGCGACGACAATCAAAGGGCAGTAGCCATCGTGAGGCTGATCGACAGCCAGCGCGACCGCCACCTGGCCGGCTACGCGGTGATCCAGTTCGCAGTGCTGTAGCGGCTCAGGCGGTGCCGGCGGCCAGGGCGTCGCCGATTCGGAGAAGTTGTGCAGTGGCGCCGCCCAGCGACAGCTCCAAGTGCTTGGCCCACACGTAGTAGCGCCACAGCGGATAGTCGCGGTCCACGCCCATCCCGCCATGGAGGTGCTGGGCGGCGTTGGCCACCCGCTGCCCGCCGTCGGCGGCCCAGTACTTGGCCACCGCCACCTCGTTGGCGGCCTCCAACCCCTGGTCCAATCGCCAGCACGCTTGCAAGGCAGTGAGGCGGATGGCCTCGGTGTCGATGTAGGCGTCGCCCACCCGCTGGCCGACGGCCTGGAAGGTGGCGATGGGCCGGCCGAACTGCTCCCGCTCGCTGGTGTAGGCCGCAGTAATCCGCAGCGCCTCGCTCACCACCCCCACAGCCACCGCGCTCAGCGCCGCCGTACAGCGCTGCACCAGCCATTCCACCGCCTCTGCCCCGGTACCCAGCCGATCAGCCGGGGCATCAACCAGCACCACCTTCCCCTCGACCAGCCCCGAGGTGGTCTCCTGGAGCACAACCTCGACCGACGGGGCGGCATTGTGCACCAAGAACAGCCCGACCCCGTGGTCGGTGCGGGCGGGAACCAGAAAGCAGTCGGCCTGATCGGCGAACGGGACCATCTCCTTGGTGCCGCTCACCGTCCAGCCATCGCCTGCTGCGGACGCGGTGGCAGCGGGTTCGCCGGGATCGCGGCCCGGCTCCACCAGCGCAGGCGAAGCCAGCGCCGATCCTTGGGCCATCTCATCCAGCAGGTCTTCTTCGGCATCGAACTCGGCCACCGCCATGGCCGCTACCGGGGCCAGAAATGGCACCCGGGCGGTCGTGCGTCCAATTTCCTCCAACACCAAACAGGTGGCCAGAAAGCCCAGGCCTCCCCCGCCGCACTCCTCGGGCAGGGAGACGCCCACCAGCCCGGCATCGCTCAGCTCCCCCCATACATCCTCATCGTGGGTTGCGCCCTCGGCCTCCAGGTGCTTGTGCCGCTCTGGGGTCGACAAGTCGCCCAAGATCTGGCGGCTCAAATCGGCAACCGCCTGCTCCTGCTCAGACAAGGAAAAATCCACGGGCTCAGTGTGGCACCCCTCTGACCGGGGGGCGTATTTGAGCAACAATGGCTGCTCTGCTTCGTAAACCCACCATAAGAATCGCGATCTGGCTGGTAGCCGCGGTCGCCTTGTTCGCTGCCTGCGGCACTGACGCTCCCACGCCAGAGGCAGCCCCTGGGGCCAGTACTCCCGTGGAAGCACCGGCCACCCCTGCTCCCACCGCCCTCGCAGCGACGGCGCCCCCCACCGGGGTGC
>VYEX01000014.1 GCA_009842675.1 Acidimicrobiia bacterium
CGAAAAACAGAAAACCACAACAAACAGCCTGCGCGAAACCCAGGGTGAATCACTCTCTACCGAGGGGGAGCAATTGCACGAATACGTCGCCAAGGAATTCCTGGCGACACACCAATCTTGGAGAAGACTTCCGCGCCCGACTATGTGTTCATCCCTCCGGGCGAGGACGATCATCTCACCCAACCAGCCATCGGCTGTTCGGGGCCAATCCACAATGCTCCACCCACGGCAGTGCTCGCCGCTGCCGCATTAATCTCCCAGACGGCCATTGATGTCCTTACTGAGAGACTTGAGCTCCCAGACGAGTTGATTGACATCTATCGGCCATTGCCCAATGAACCGCCGTTCGAGTGCATCGGAAGGCTCACCCACACCATCGACCCCACGCTCTCAGCTCAACGATGAATGGCCAAGCAATCTAGATGCTGTGGACAAAGGCCGCGCTGAAGGCCTTCGGACGATTCATGACGACCTCCCCTATCACTTTCTCAACTGGAATGGACGATGCCCGGCGAAACTCCCAGCACAACAAATCCCAGGTCATAGGCAACATTCGTCTAATACACGGGAACCCATCGGACGTCTCAAACGCCCAAGAAATTCTCCACCCCGGGCACTAGAGGGTCTTGCCTTAGAGGAAGCCCATGTCGATTGCTGCGGCGCGCATGTGCGCTGCTAGGTCGGGGATGTCGGTGGTGATGGTGTCCCAGATAATCCGGTAGGCGACATCGTCGTATTGGTGTGCGATGAAGTTGCGGGTGTCCTTGGCCTGGCATAGCGGCAGCTCAGGGTACAGGGCAATGAAATCCTCCGACAGGCGGCCTGCTGCTTCGCCGATTATCTCCAGCAGGCGCTCGGCTGCTCGCTGGGATATGCGGTTGCGCTCAAAGTCGCTCTTGCCCAGTGCGACTATCTCGTCGAGCTCGTGGACTGCACTGAGGATGGCCTTTGCGTGATCGGCGTCGGGTGTGCTCAAAGGGGAACGGCGTCTGCGAGTATGCGGGCGTGCTTGCGGGGCTTCAGTCCCTCAGAAGGGATGACGTCCACTTCGCATCCGAGAAGTGACTGGAGTTCTGCGACCAGATCGGACAGGTCGAAGTAGGTAGTCCCTGGGGCGAAGTCGGCAAGGAAGTCGCAGTCGCTGGTCTCGGTGTCGCCCCCGCGGGCAGTGGAGCCGACAAGGGCGATGGAAGTCGCGTTATGGCGATGAGCAGCATCGAGAATGGCTCCGCGGTGCGTTCCAAGGATGGCGTCGCGGCGACTCATGCGACCATTGTAACGGGACCGATTTGCCTCACCACTGCCTCTTTCTGCATGGCCCCAGATGGCTTGTCCTTGGATTCCAGCACTCGGAGCGAGCACTCCATCTGCCCAAGGGGAAGCTGGGAACCCTCGCTCGCATGTGGGAAAAAATGTGGGAAATACCAACAAGAATGGAAGAGCCGTGTCTATGGCCAGGGCTTTTGCAATGTATTCGATTCCCCCCAGCGGAGACCAAAGTTGAGGGAGCAGGACTATCGAGGTCCAACGAACCCCGGCATGTCGCCGCGCCGAGGGACCCACGCTGATTGACCTGCCAATTCGCGAAGCCGCTTGACACCAATTTGCTATTGCAGACGTGCATCACAAAGATACGACCAGTCAGGGAGGCTTGCTGTCGGCAACTGCCTAAGCCGAGCCACATTGCGCAGGAAAGCCCCAAGTGACATCAAGGAGGCACCAGGTGGACGATCCGATCGCGATCACTCCAGTCGACATCCGTGAGGTGTGGCCAAGTGAATCGAATGACTTCACACCGTGGTTGGCCGACCACGTCGAAGTCCTAGGAGAGCACCTTGGCATAGGGGAGCTTTCGGTCAAGGCCACCGAATATCCCATTCCTGGCGGACGCCTATTGGATATCCTTGCGGAAGACTCAGATGCAGCAAGGTGGGCTATCGAAAACCAGTACGGCGAAGGGGACCACGACCACTTTACTCGAGGACTCGCCTATGCAGTGGCACTCAAGTGTAGAGCGATCATTATCGTAGCGGAGAACCATAAGGAAGAGTTCATCGCTGTCGCTGATGAGTGGAACAGGTATTCGGAATCCTACGGGAAAAACGGGATTCGAATATTCCTCGTAGCCATTGAAGCTTGGAGCATCGGTGATTCAGCACCGGGTTTCCGCTTCAGGCTTGTTGCGGGTCCGAATGAATGGAAGGTTGCCGTTGGTTCGGGGGCAGCAAAGAGCGATTCGGACATAGCTCTCGAGGTAGCACGTAAGCAATTCTGGTCCCAATGGCTGGATTCGCTCAATGCAAAAAGTCCACTGTTTCGAAAGATATCTGCACGCAAAGGATCGTACATCGATTTTGCTAGCGGGGCTTGCAAGTATCAGATTTGGGTCAAGGCCGATAGTTGCCATATACAACTCCGAATTGACTCTGGGGATGCGGTCGAGAACCAGGGTATATTTGAAGAAATTGAAAACAGTCGGACTGCAATTGAGCAGCAATTCGGAGACGTACTGGAATGGAAATCCGAGAACCATCGGGCCTGCATCATCCGATACAACGTTGAGGGCAGCCCAGGTCTGAAAACACCAGAAGATGAGCGCTCGAATGGAGTCGAGAAACTAGTTGACACAATGATCAGCTTTCACTCCGCACTTGACCCCGTCATTGGCCAGCTGACGTGAGTGTTGCCATCGTACTTCGAGAGCGAAAGGTCGAATTTGGTGGTTGAAGTTGCATCGCTTGAGGAGGTGCCGCTGCGCGAAGTCTGGAGGGATGAAGCACGAGACTTCACGCCGTGGTTGGCAACCCACCCGGGACTGCTCGGCCAGAAATTGCAGATGGATCTTGAGCTCGAGGGGACGGAACTCCCGGTCGGGCCGTTCGCCGTTGACGTGGTTCTCAAGGATGCCAGCACCGGCCAACTCGTCGTGGTCGAAAACCTCCTGGAGACGACTGACCACGACCACCTCGGGAAGCTGATCACCTATGCAGCTGGGCTGAGCGCGCAGTGGGCTGTCCTCGTTTCGAAAGAGTTCCGCCCCGAGCACCGGTCTGCACTCAACTGGCTCAATTCGATTTCAGGAGAAGGGAGCGGCTTCTTTGGTATCGAGGTTCGTGCCGTTCGCATCGGCGACTCCCCTGCTGCGGTCCAATTGGACCTGGTTGTTGAGCCTGATGACTTTTCACGCCGAGCCCGCGCTGGCGTAAAGACGATTTCTGAGACCAATGCCCGTTATGTGGATTGGTGGGCCGAATTTCTGCCCGCATTCCACGAAACGCATCCTGGGTGGAGCAATGCTCACACACCACCTGCCGCCAACTGGATGAACTTCCCAAGCGGAAAAAGCGGTGTCCGATACGGGCTCAGTTTCGCCTATCCCACCGGGGCATCGAACTACAGCCTCCGAGCCGAGGTGTATGTCGATGACGGAGAGGCGGTGTATCCAGCGTTGGAGAAACAGCGGCCGTCTGTCGAACGAATTTGTGACCTCGAACTCCAGTGGGAGTCACTTGAGAACGCACGAGCTTCACGAGTTGCCGTCTACCTCAACCCTGCCGATCCGGCCGATCGTGACAGCTGGCCAAGATACCGAGACTGGGCCATCAAGACCCTGGGCGAGCTGCGGCGCGCCTTCTCCGCATCCATCAACAGCCTGCCATAGCCTGGCCTCCGCATCCACAATTGGAGGGCCCAGCGGATGAGGAGACGTGTTGCTGTTGTCGGTGGGACTCGGTTTATAGGGGTTGCTGCCGTCCGGGAGCTATTGGGCGCAGGCCATGAAGTCCTTGTCGCACACCGGGGAGAACATGAGCTAGGCCCGGATCCTGCCCTGGACCCGGTGGAGCATTGCCACGGGGACCGTGACACTCTGCTCACCAAGGATGGGCCGGTGGAACGGTTTGAGCCGGAATTGATCATCGACACTTTTGGTGGAGGGGCGTCAGCAACTAAGGGTGAGCAACTGGTCGGGGCAGCGACTCGCTGTGGGGCTGAGCGGTTGGTTGTCGTCAGTTCTTGTGACGTGTACCAGGCCTATGTGGATGCGGGTCTCGGTGATGGCTCGGGGCGGAAGCTCCTGCCACCGACTCCCCTACCGATTAGCGAGGACTCGCCCCGGCGCACTGAGCCGTACCCTGGGGCCCTACCTGGCCATGACAATGTGGCAATGGAAGACGCAGTTGCCGAGTTTGCGGGCACAGTGGTCATCCTTCGACCCGGTGCGATCTATGGGCCCGGGGACACCATCTGCCGGGAATGGCCCCTCATCCGACGGGCACTGGAAAAGAGGGCTGAGCTGGCACTTCCAGCTGCGGGGGTTCAATTCTTCCACCGCGTCGCCGTTGAACGGGTTGCCCACGCTCTCGTGGCTGCCGTAACTGCCTCGATCCCCAACAAGCTTCATCCGTGGCCGTGCAATGTGGTGGATCCCTACGACTGGACCTACGCGGGGCTGGCCGCCGAGATCGGAAAGCTTATGGACTGGGAGTGGGAGCCCAAGGCGGTGTCCTTCGGCGAGTCTGCCCATCCATGGCAGGTTGCGAGTCCTCTGCTGGTGTCTGACGTGAGGTTGCGGGACGTGCTGGGTGTGCCGCCTGATTCCCCCGACCCACGTAACGCCTTGGCTGCAACTGTGCGCTGGTACGTCGAGAATGGCCCTGATCCCGAATCGCCCTACTTGGACTGGTAGGGCTAGACGCCGGCGAGTACGGCCTCTTGGATGAGGGGGCGGAGTTCTTGGGCGGCTTGGAGTTGACTGGCTAGGACCTCGAGAGTGCCTTCGCGCTCCATGCGGGCGAAGGCGGGGATTCCGGCGGCGGCTTTTCGGGCCACGCTGCGGTGGCAACCGGCGATTACCTCGCAGACCATCTCGGGAAGCTGCTGGGCCTCAGAGGGGGCTAGGCGGTAGCCGCGTACGAGGGCGGTGATGCGCCCAGTACGGTCGGGTGGGGCCGGCCAATGCTGGAGTAAGGGGTCGTCGTCATCGCAGATGGGGGCAAACTGCCACAGGGCATGGCCGAGGTCCCATATCGCCGGGGCGATCCAGATTCCGTCCCAATCGATGAACGCCACGGCCCACCCGTCTCTGAAAACGGTGTTGCGGGGGGCGATGTCGCCGTGGCAGACGATGTCACCTTCGGCGACAGCCTGGGGGCCCTCTTCGAACCCAGCCTTGGGAGCAAAGCCCCTCACGCTGTCGTGATACTGGCGCAGCAGCTGGCCCACCGACTCCAGAGCTTCAGCATCGAGCTTCCAAGCCTCGGCTTCGTCTGGCACCCACCCCTCAATCCACGTCAGCCTCACTGCACCATCAGGTTCTGAGCCAACCACCTGGGGAGCACCTTCGAAACCGCACTCTTCCAGATGCGCGAGCAGTTGCCTCATCGACTCGGAGTTGGCAGTGGCCGGGCGAAGCACCTCGTCGCCGACCCGGACAAATTCGGTCACCTTCCCGGCGATCATCTCCCCTTCACCAGAGCCACTCCCCACATCACAACGCTAACGGGACAGGCCCAAGTGCCATATTCTGCCGGTCAATCCCCTGGCAGTCGGCTCCACATCACGACGTCGGGTTGGTCGTCCTTCATCTTCATGCCTCATGACTCAAGCGCCCACCACCTCGGCGTGGTGTGGAACTCGTTTCGGCCTCGCGTCGGGCCGGGTGAGTGCGGTTCTATACTGCGACAGGGGGTGTAATGGCCGACTTGACATCGAATCGGGTTGTGCTGGGCTATGAGACGACGGGATTCGGCGGCGACGGCCACTTAGTGGAGATTGCCTGCGTATCTATATCGCCTGAAGGCCAGGTCCTCGAGGAGTGGGACACGCTGGTAAATCCCGAGAACGACCCCGGCCCTGAGAGCCTGCACGGGATCACCCCGTCATTGCTGGAAGGCGCCCCTGCTTTCAGTGCGGTATCGGGCGATGTCGCCGCTCGCTTGGACGGGGCGGTCCCGGTGGCCCACAACCTGTCAGTCTGCATGGGAGTGCTTGTCCGGGAATTCGACCGATTGGGGGCCTATGTGGACCCCGGGTCCGGGGTTTGTACGTTCGAGCTGTGCGGGACCTCCCTTACGGCCGCCGCGCAAACGCACGACATCGCCGTTGGCGGTGATCGCGGTGCGCTGCAACACGCCCGCATCTCCGCTGAGCTATACCGGCGGCTAGCCGAGGACGCCGGGCCAGTTGAGCCCGCCTATGTCGCCTTGAGCATCGGCATCGGCCCGCCGGGAGCCCCGACCAAGCGCAGGGGTACCGACACGGTCCGCTCGGGCGGGCTGTGGACCATCGGCGACCAGGTGAGTTGGCCCCGCGAACACCAAGACGAATCAGCGGTGTATTTGGACTGTCTGGACCGCATGCTCGACAACTTGGAGATCGGAAGCGCCGAGCAGCGGTTCTTGGACGAGGCCGCCCGCGACCTCGGAATCTCCCTGGCTGAACGCCAGCGCCTGCACGCCGCCTACACCCAGTCAGTCAAAGACATGATCGTGGCCGACCGAGTGGTGACCCAAGCCCAGCGCGACCGTCTCGCAGCCGTCGCCCAAGCCCTCGGCTGCGAAATAGACCTGCCCGACATCACCGACCCAGCACCGCCCAATTGACCAACTGGTAGAGCTAGTCGCTAGCGAATACGGCCTCTTGAATGAGGGGGTGGACACAAAACCCTTAGTCGCCTGAACCATCGGGCTATACCATCCTCGTGCCCGAGGGAGATGCCGCATGACTGAAAAGCCCGACCCGTTCACTGTTCCCTTCGGGTCGATTCTTTGCGATTGGATGACCACGGCAAGCGCCGAAGAGGGTCCATTCGTCTACCGCGGCTCGCCTGAGCCGTTCGGCGACTTGAGCATCAGCCCGGCAGCCCATGTGCTGCACTACGGAAGCGCCATCTTCGAGGGGCTGAAGGCTCATCGCCAGGTGGATGGGTCGGTGGCCATTTTCCGGCTGGACAGCCATGTCGCTCGGATGGTGACCAGCGCTTCCCGTCTGCGGCTGCCCGAGATCGACCCCAGCCTCCTGCACCAGATGATCGTCGATGCCGTTGCGGCCAACGCCGATGAAGTGCCCGATCCGCCCGGGTCGCTCTACATCCGTCCGACGCTGATCGGCACAGGGGCCGACATCGGCGCGGCGGCTCATCCAGCAAGCTCGGCGCTCTTGTTCGTCGTCAACTCCCCGGTTGGCGACTACTTCAAGGGCGGCATTCGGCCCCTCACGCTTCAATTGGAGACGTCGACCCCGCGCACCGTGCCCCAATTCGGCATGGTGAAATGCGGCGCCAACTACGCCATGGCCCTGGGCCCCACGTTGGACGCCATGGCCGGCAACGAGGCGATCGACCAAGTGCTGTTCGCCACCGAAGGCGACATCACTGAGACCGGGGCCTCGAACTTCTTCCTGGCCGACGACGAACGCATCGTCACCCGGCACCTCGACGAGTCTTTTCTGCACGGCGTGACCCGGGATTCGGTGATCCAGCTGGCACGCCACCTCGGCTACGAGGTGGAAGAGCGCTCAATCGACCCCGAGGAGCTCGTCGACTGGTCGGAGCGAGGCGAGGCGTTCCTGTCCGGCACCGCAGCCGGCGTCGCCCCGGTGGGGACGGTCATCTACTCGGGCAAGACCATCACCATCGGCACCGGCCAACCGGGACCCAACACCCTGCGCCTGCGCCAAGCCCTCACTGACGCCCAAACCGGCGCCGCCCCCGACACCTTCGTCTGGCGCACCCCGGTGGGAAGCCAGTAGTCGACTGTGGCCCAGGCGAATACCGCGCTCGGCTGGCCACTAAAGTCGGGGTTACATCACGTTATTGAGAGATAGCCAAACAGAGGTTGCATCTATGACTGCCGTGCCAACCGAATCAGAAGCCGCAAGCGGCACCTCCACCAAGCCTCCGCCTGCAATTGAGGCCGACCCCCACAACCCGCTTCACAATGCCTTCTGGAGGCGGGACCGCCGGGTGGTGGACGAGGATCTGAAGCAGGTGTGCTCCCGGCCTCTCACGTTCTATCCCGGGTTCGAATTCACTGGCGATCTGGAGAGCGTCTCCTCTCCGGGAGCTTGGTTCGTCACCCGCCACTCGACCATCCTCGAAGTGTCCCGCAACCCGCAGATCTATTCCTCATCTTCGGGGGTCACCATCAACGACTTCCCGCCGGAGTTCAACGAGTACTTCAACTCGATCATCGCCATGGACGACCCCCGCCACGCCCGGCTGCGGAAGCTGGTGTCGGCGGGCTTCACTCCTCGGATGCTGGCCCGGCTGGAAGACTCGGTGCAGGACCAAGCCAGGCTCATCGTGGACGAGGTGTGCGAGCGGGGCGAGTGCGATTTCGTCACCGACGTGGCAGCCCGGCTTCCGCTCCGGATTGTGTGCGACCTCATGGGTATCCCCGCCTCCGAGCACGACTTCGTGTTCGACCAGTCGAACGTGATCCTGGGGGCGGCCGACGAGGAGTACGTGCCCGAGTTCGGCGACTTCGTCACCGCCATCCTCATGGCTGGCGAGGCGCTGTCCAATCTGATGGACGAGGTGGCCGAGTCCAAGGTGGGAATGGACACCGGTGACCTCACCAGCCTTCTGGTCAACGCCGAGGTGGACGGCGAGCGGCTAACCCGCGCCGAGCTGGCCAGCTTCTTCGTCCTCTTGGTGGTGGCCGGCAACGAGACCACCCGCAATGCCATCAGCTGGGGGCTGGTGCATCTCACCGACAACCCCGACCAGCGCAAGATCTGGACCGACGACTTCGACGGCGTGGCCCACAGCGCGGTGGAGGAGATCGTGCGCATTGCCAGCCCGGTCACCTACATGCGCCGCACGGTGTTGAGCGACACGGTGCTTGAAGGCCAGAAGATCGACGAGGGCGACATGGTGGTCATGAACTACCTGTGCGCCAACCGGGACGAGTCGGTGTTCGACGACCCCCTCAGGTTCGATGTTCTGCGGGACCCGAACCCCCATGTGGGCTACGGCGGCCCCGGACCCCACTTCTGCCTCGGCGCGCACCTGGCCCGGCGGGAGATCAAGGTCATGTTCCGCGAGATCTTCGAACGCATCGGCGACATCCATGCCACCGGCGAACCGGTACCCCTCTCTTCATCGTTCATCCACGGCATCAAGCACCTGCCCGCCGAGTTCACCCCGTCGAAGCCAGTAGGGACATCGGCCTAGAGCCGTCGGCGCTGGGCTGTTCTAGTCGGCGTCCTCTTCGGCATTCGGCCCCCGGGTTAGGGCGAGCTGGTTCAGCGTCTCCCGATCGAGGTGGCGGAACACCCCCTCGGCCAGCGCGGTGACCTGTCCGTCTTGCAGCGCGTGGCCCTTGACCTCGGTGATGGTGCCATCGAAGGTCTCCACCCACCCCTCGAACACAGTCTCCACGTTGAGCAGCGTGGGGCGCCGATAGCGCACCGACAGCATCATGGTGGGGCCGCTGGCATCTCGGGTGGAGCAGGCGCTAGTGAACACCATGTCGAAGGCCGCGGCGATGGCCGCTCCGTGGACGCAACCTGGGGGTCCCTCATACACGGTGGTGAACACCGCCCGGCCCCGGGTCTTGGGGGGATCGGTGTCCATGTGAACTGTCATCTCCACCGGCACCGCTGTGGGGTTGCAGATGCCGGTCACGTAATCGAACGGCGCCCGCTTGTGGGTAATGGGCGGGCCTTCGATTTCAAGTCCGCCGGGGCCATAGCGGGGAGGGGGCTCGGCCGGCACATGGGCCTCAATGCGGTCGGCTAGAGCGTTGGCCTCATCGGCCAGCGCAGCGGTGTCGGCGGGCGAGGCGGTGTTGGTCACGGTGGCGACCACCAGCCGTCGCACCGCGTCGGCCAGCGCCCGCAGCTCCCGCTCCCGGCCGGCCACCGCCGGATGGTCGATGGCCTGGAACGGGCCGCCTGGCTGATTGATATGGGCCACGACGGCAACGGTATGTTTTGGGCACTGCCACGGCGCAACCAGGCGCCCAAGAACCCCAATCCCGTTAGGAGCCCCCCATGCCCCTCGACCCAACCGCCGTCGGCGCCGAGAGCGATCCGAGCACCTCGAGCTGGAAGTCCAAAGATGCCCTGTTGTACTCCTTGGGCGTGGGCGCGGGCATGAGCGATCCCACTGGGTTCGAGCTGGAGTTCACCACCGAGAACACCAAAGACGTGGACCAGAAGGCCCTGCCCACCATGTGCGTGGTTCTGGGCGGCGGTGTGGGCGGCGCCAACAGCCCTCTGGCCAAGATCGGGACATACAACCCGGCGCTGCTGGTGCATGGCGAGCAGGGGTTCACCCTCCACAAGCCGCTGCCGGTGGCGGCCACGGTCAGCTCGGTGAGCCGTGTCACCGGCATCTACGACAAGGGCAAGGCCGCCCTGGTGGTGCTGGAGAGTGAGGCCACCGACACCGCCGACGGACAGCCGCTGTTCACCAACGTCACCTCGCTGTTCATCCGGGGCGAAGGCGGCTGGGGCGGAGACCGGGGTCCGGCCAGCCCGCCGAAGGTGCCCGAGCGCGACGCCGACCACGTGGTCACCTACCAGACCCGTTCCGACCAGGCCCTGCTATACCGGCTCAACGGCGACCGCAACCCGCTGCACTCCGACCCGTCGTTTGCCGCCGCCGGCGGATTCGACACCCCAATCCTGCACGGCTTGTGCACTTACGGATTCACCGGTCGGGCGCTGTTGCACTCCCTGTGCGGCAGCGATCCGGCTCGCTTCAAGTCGATGAATGGCCGGTTCTCCTCGCCGGTGCTGCCGGGCGAGACCCTCGACGTCCACATCTGGGACGAGGGCGGCGGGTCAGCCCGGTTCCAGACCCGGGTGGGCGACCGGGTTGTGCTCGACGCCGGGACCGTTACCTTCGAGTAGGCGCTGGGCCGCTGGCCCTCGGATACTCGAAATCCGCCTATCGGCTACTCGCCGAAGGCGGCGTCGATGTTGCCATCGACCAAAGCGGTGATGGGCAGATCGACGCCCAATTCCTCCCCCAGGGTCAACGCCCCCCTGAGGTCTTTGTGGGCGATCTGCGCGAAGCTGCCGCCCATAGCCGGAGGCGGATAGACAATGGGTCGGGTGAACAAGCCCACGTGGGGGCCGATGTTGCGGTCGGAATAGGTCACGATTTCGGCGAACGCCTCCAGGTCTACTCCGGCGGACGCAGCCAGTGCGATGGCCTCGTAGGCCACGGCCATTTCGGCGTAGGTGATGAGATTGCGGGCCACCTTGGCCTTCAGCGCGGAGCCCAGCGGGCCGACGTTGACCACCATGCCGCCATAGCGCTCGAAGTGGGGTCGCCCCTGCTCGGTGTGGGCCTCGTCGCCCCCGCAGAACACCACCAGATCCCGGCTGCGAGCCGAAGGAGTGCCCCCGGTGATCGGGGCGTCGATCAGCGCCACCCCGGCTTCGTCGGCCTCGGCGGCCAGCTCTATCACCGTGGCAGGCAGAACGGTGGAGTGAACAGCCACCATCGCTCCCGACTCGGCCGCCCCGGCGATAGCACCGTCGTCGCCCGAGCACACCTGGCGCACCTGAGCGTCGTCGATGACCACCACCGCCACCAGGTCTACCTGGCGGGCCAGCTCCCCCACCGAGGCGGCCGGAATACCGCCCAAATCGGCGAACTGGTCCATGGCCTCGGCGGAGATGTCGTAGCCCACTACGGTCACCTCGTCGTCCCACTGGCCGGTGAGCACGCCCTCGGCGATGGCTCCGCCCATGTCGCCCAGTCCGATGATTCCCAGTCGAGTCATTGCGGTATCTCTTTCTGTCTCAGCGAAGCGGCCGGAAGAAGGCCCGTACCTCTTCCACCAGTGCATCGGGATTCTCCAAGGCGGGAAAGTGACCGCCGTCGTCCACCCCGGTCCACCGGGTGATGTTGTAGTAGGGCTCGGCAAGCTCCCGGGGCGGGCGGTTCTTCTCGTTGAACACCGCCACCCCGGTGGGCACGGTGATCCTCGGCGGCTGGTTGAACGCCGAGCCGGCCCCGAAGCTCTCGTAGTACATGCGCATCGACGGGCCGATGGTGGCGGTGACCCAGTAGACGGTGAGCAGGGTGCACAACTCGTCGAGGGTGTAGCGCCGGGCCAGGTCTCGTCCGCCGGGGCCGTCGATGTCGCTCCAACGCCACCACTTTTCGACTATCCAAGCAGCTAGGCCGGCGGGCGAGTCGGTGAGGCCCACCGCCGCGGTCTGCGGTTTGGTGCGCTGGAGGTGGACGTAGCCCCACTCCTGATCGCGGTACTGCTTGACACCCTCCCACCACTGGCGCTGCTCGTCGGTAAGGGCGGCCTCGTCGATGGGCGGGGCCACCATGTTCAGGTGGACGCCGACCATGCGATCGGGATGCATGGCGCCCAGCCCGGCGCTCACTGCTGATCCCCAGTCGCCCCCTTGGGCGCCGAAGCGCTGGTAGCCGAGGGCGGCCATTAGCTCGGCCCACATATCGGCCACCTTTGCCGAGGACATCCCCGGCTGGGTCGGCGGGGAAGAGAACCCGTAGCCGGGCAAGGAGGGGGCCACCACATGAAAGGCGTCAGCCGGGTCGCCGCCGTGGGCGGCGGGGTCGCTGAGCGGGCCGACCACCTTGTGCATCTCCCAGAAGCAACTGGGCCAGCCGTGGGTGATGACCAGCGGCAGCGGGCTGGGACCCCGGCCCTCGGCATGGACGAAGTGAACGTCGAGCCCGTCGATGCGCTGGGTGAACTGGGGCAACTCGTTGAGGGCGGCCTCGTGGACCCGCCAGTCGTAGTCATGGCGCCAGTGACGGCACAGCTCGGCGATGTATGCGGTGTCGGATCCGTAGTCCCACCCCACACCCTTCAGTGCCTGCGGCCACCGAGTGGCGTCCAGGCGCCGGTGCAGGTCGTCGATCACCTCATCGGGCACGGCAATCCGGAACGGCTCAGCCACGGCGTCAGGATATGCGAGCGCTCAGCGGTCGCCGATGGCGTAGAAGCCGCCGACGCGGTCGGCTACGTAGATGACGCCGTTCCACACCGCAGGGGTGGCCTCCACACAGCCGCCCAGCGACATGCGCCATAGCTCGGGCGGTTCAACCGAGGGGAGCGAGATGTCGTAGGCGTAGATGTTGCCCGCGCAGTCACTTTGCATAAGCACGTCGTCGATCACCACCGGTGATGACCACACCGGCCCGCTCAGCCTCTTGAACCACACGATCTCGCCGGTCTCGCGGCTCAGCCCGTACAGGAATCCGGCGTTGGTGGGCACGTACACCATCTCGTCGGTCAGCGCCGGGGTGGCCCATACCCCGTCGATGCTGGCGTTGCGGAGGTCTGTGCCCCAAACCAGGGGATCCTCGGCCAAGGGATCGAGCTTGAGCATCTGGCCCAACTCCTGGCTGCGGGCATTGCCACGCTCGTACTCCACCCCCACGTACAAGAAGCCTTCGCCGTCGGCCACCACGGTGGCGTCCACGTCGTCGCCCGCCCAGTAGCGGAACACCCGCTCGGGCACCTGTCCGTCGGCCACCCCGGAGATGTCCCAGCCCTGCACCAGGCCCCCGGAGTTGGCGAAATAAAGGGTGTTGCCCACCACGGTCATCCCCGCCTCAATGGACACGTTGCCGTCGGTCACCACGTTGAGCAGCTCGTCGTCCCAGCCGGGGTTGGAGAACACCACTTCGGGATCGACGGTCACCAGGCCGTCGGGGCCAAAGCCGCGGTTCAGCTTGATGATGAAGAAGTGGCTGTTCTCCCCGCCCTGGAACAGGTAGTCGTCCAGCACCAGGGAGGCGCCGTCCCAATCGTCGTTCCACAGCACGGGCGACACCTCGTTGGCGTGCATTGACCAAAGCTGGGTCGGCTCCTCCCGGTCGAAGGCAATGATCCGGTATTCGTTGTCGCGCGCTCCGAAGTACACCAGGGGATAGCCGTCGGGATCGACGGTGACCGAACCCTTGACGAGATCGCCCACCACGAATTCGGGCAGCAGTTGCTCGCCGGTGGCGGCGTCCAGGAAGTGGACCCCCGGGGTGTAGGTGCCCGCAATCACCCAGGTGCGCTCATCCCACTCGATCACCGCCGGCTGGCCGGTCCAGCCCGCGCCGCACCATAGGGTGGTGCCCGCTTCCCAAGTGGTGAGCGAGCACAAATCCCGCTCGTCGCTTCCGGTGAACCGCCACAACACCTCCGGCGCCTGGGGAGCTGGACCGGTGCCGTAAAAGGTGCGCGTGGGATTGCCCCGGAAGGTGAGCAGCCCGGGCATACCGCTGGACGGCTGGAAGGCGGTCGCCGGATCCACCCAGCCGGGATAGGGAGTGGGTGTGGGTACCGGAGTGGGCGTGAGGGTGGGTGCCTGGGT
>VYEX01000041.1:0-62750 GCA_009842675.1 Acidimicrobiia bacterium
CCCGCTCCCACACCGACCAGTCCGCCGCCGGGCCAACCCCCTCCAGCGCCACCGAGTCCCCGGTCCACCCCCATGCGAATTGGTCGTCCGTTGTAACGATGCCGCGGTCCACTTCGTTCAGAGTAGGTTGACGGGATGCTTCGGAGATGGCGAAG
This sequence comes from Acidimicrobiia bacterium, assembly GCA_009842675.1. Lineage (GTDB taxonomy): Bacteria > Actinomycetota > Acidimicrobiia > Acidimicrobiales > Bin134 > Poriferisocius. Next base: position 156 of record VYEX01000041.1, read on the forward strand.
GGCTCGTCGTCGCTCAGCCCACCGAGTGGCCTACTCCCGCTGGGACGGCACCCAGACCGGATTCGATTTCTCCACCTCCGACCTGTTTGCCCAGATGAACGACGATCTCCTTTACCACGGGGACGTGAACGCCGCCCTGCGGCGGCTCCTCCAGCAGGGCTTCGAGGCCGATGGTCAGCAGGTGCAGGGCCTTCGGGAAATGATGGAGCAGCTCCGCCGTCGGCGCCAGGAGCGACTGGAGCAGCACGATCTCGGCGGGGTCTACGACGATATCGCCCAGGAGCTGCGCGACGTGGTCGACATGGAGCGCGACGCCCTGGACGATCTGGCCTCCTCGGCGGCCGAGTCGGGCGATGAACGCCGGGCGGCCATTACCACCGAGACGGTGGCCGAGCGCCGGTTCCAACTCGACATGCTGCCCCCCGACTTGGCCGGTCAGATCAAGGAGCTGGAGAACTACCAGTTCACCTCGTCGGAGGCCCAGCAGCGGTTTGACGAACTGGTGGAGCAGCTCCGCCAGCAGCTCATGCAGAACTACGTCAACCAGATGACCGACGGCATGAACAACCTCTCGCCTGAGGACTTGGCCCGAGCCAAGGACATGATGGCCGAGCTGAACAGCCTGCTGGAGAAGCGCCAGATGGCCGATGACCAGCTTCCCGCCGACGTCACCGATCCCACCGAGCGCAACCGGATGCTGGACGAGCGCCTCCAATCCGACTTCGACAGCTTCATGGAGCGCTTTGGCGACTTCTTCCCCGAGAACCCCCGCACGCTGACCGAGCTGCTGGAGGTGATGGCCCGGCGCATGGCGGCCATGTCGGCCATGATGGCGTCGATGACGCCCGAGCAGCGGGCGCAGCTCCAAGGCCTGGCCGAGCAGCTGCTTCAGGACATGGACCTGCGCTGGCAGGTGGATCAGCTGTCACAGAATCTCCAATCCATGTTCCCCGATGCCGGCTGGGACCGCTCGTACGACTTCAGCGGGGCCGATCCGCTCGATTTCGCCTCCGCAGCCCAGATGATGCAGGAACTGGGCGACTTGGACCAGCTCGACAACCTCCTCAGAAGCGCCAACAACCCCGGAGCGCTAGCCGAGGTGGACATCGACCGGGCCCGGGAGCTGCTAGGCGACGAGGCGGCTCAAAGCCTCGAGCAAATGGCTGATCTGGCCAAGATGTTGGAAGAGGCCGGGCTGATCGAGAACCGGGAGGGGCGCCTGGAGCTAACCCCCCGGGCCATCCGCCGGATCGGCCAGAACGCTTTGTCGGACCTGTTCAAGAAGCTCCAGCAGGACCGAGTGGGCCAGCACACCATGGAGATGTTCGGCGGGGGCCACGAGCGGGAGTACCACACCAAGCCCTATGAGTTCGGCGACCCCTTCAACCTCGACATCGAGCGGACCATCCGCAACGCCATCCAGCGCACCGGGGGCGGCACCCCGGTGGAGCTGTCACCCGACGACTTCGAGGTTGAGCGCACCGAGAACATCGTGAGGTCGTCCACCGTGCTGATGCTCGACCTGTCGCTGTCGATGCCGATGAGGGACAACTTCCTTCCGGCCAAGAAGGTGGCCATGGCCCTTCACTCGCTCATCAGCTCGCAGTATCCCCGGGACTTCCTGGGCATTGTGGGCTTCAGCGAGGTCGCCCGGGAGGTCAAGCCCGAGCAGCTTCCCGAGGTGTCATGGGACTTTGTATACGGCACCAACATGCAGCACGGGTTCATGCTGGCCCGCCAGATGCTGGCCCGCCATAGCGGCACCAAACAGATCATCATGGTCACCGACGGGGAGCCCACCGCCCACGTGGACGATGACGGTCGGCCCTTCTTCTCCTACCCTCCGGCCCGGGCGACGGTGGACAAGACCCTGGAGCAAGTGATGCGGGCCACCCGGGAGGGAATTCGCATCAACACGTTTATGTTGGACGCCACCTCGTACCTCACCAACTTCATCGAGCAGATCTCCAAGATGAACGGGGGACGGGCCTTCTTCACCACGCCGGAGACCCTGGGCGATTACGTGCTGGTGGATTTCGTGGAGCACAAGCGCAAACTTCTGGGCGGCCGCCCCCTCTAAGGGTGTCGCACTAGGGCGGCCTGGGAATTTATTGGCGGATTGAGAAATTTCCTCTTGCGTTTGGCGCAATTCCGTGTCAAGGTTACGTTATTGAAATTACAAGCACGTTGTTTCCCATCCCCCGGCTGACCAGGCCGAAGGCGGGAGGCGGCGCGCAGGGGGCGACACACTGCATGTCTAGGAGGGCTCAATGAGACTGGTAGAGACGACAGCGAAGCCGTCGCAGACAGGCGAGGATGGCCGGGCGTGGCAAGCGCTGGCCAACTGCCTGGGGGTGGACCCCGACTTGTTCTTCCCCGAGCGGGGGGCATCCACCCGTGAGGCCAAGGAGGTCTGCCGGGCCTGCGTGGTGCGTGAGGAGTGCTTGGAATACGCCATAGTGAACGGCGAGAAGTTCGGCATCTGGGGCGGCATGAGCGAGCGGGAGCGGCGCCGGGTCCGCCGGGCCCGAGGGCTCACCCGAGTTCGCGAACCGCTGAAAGCGGTAGCCGACACCTCTGGCGCCTGAGCGTCATCCCCTGTGACGCGGACAGGACAGTTACGGGGTAGCCTGAGTCCATGAATCTCGGGGCAACGGAGTTGATCATCGTCTTGATCATCCTGCTGGTGCTGTTCGGTGGGGCCAAGCTCCCCAAACTGGCCCGCTCGCTAGGTCAGGCCCAGAAAGAGTTCAAGCAGGGCGTCACCGATAGCAGCAAGGGTGACGACAAGCCAGAAGAGCAGTCTTCCGGCGATACCGGCGAGCAGCCCAAAAACTCTTAGACTCCTCCTTTCATGAACACAGCCTCTTCGTCCGAAGAGCTCGTGATGTCGCTGGGCACACTGTGCGTCAACCCCTTCGAGTTGTCGTTCGACGAGCTTGATTCCTCTCTTCAGGCCACCGCTGCCGCCGGCTACTCCGGAATCAGTGTGTGGCCCTTCGTCTTGGGAACGGCCGGTGTTGATGTCGCGTGGCTGGTCGATCGCCTCCAAGAACTCGGATTGAACCATCCGGTGGCTGAAGCGGCCTTCGGCTGGCTGAATTCCGACCGCGACGCCGCCGCAGGGGAGGTGGCCTATCTGAGCGAGTACGCCAGTGCGGTGGGCAGCCGGGAACTGGTGGCCGTCACCATGGAGCCCTCGCTGCCGCCCATGGACGACGTGGTGGCCCGCTTTAGAACGCTGTGCCAGGGTGCGGCTGAAGCCGGCTTGCAGGTGAGCGTGGAGTTCTTGCCCTGGACCGGGATACCCGATCTGGCTACGGCCTGGGAGATCTTGCAGCGGGCCGACTGCGACAACAGCGGCATCATGGTCGACACATGGCACTGGTACCGCCAGCCCGGCGGCCCCAACACCGATCTGCTGCGCCAAATTCCCGCCGAGAAGCTGCGGGTGGTTCAGCTCTGCGATGCCACCGCCGAGCTCCCCAACGACATGGACATCGCCACCGAGACCATGACCGCTCGCCTGCTCCCCGGCGAGGGCGCAGTTGATTTTGCCGAAGTCCTCGGCATCATCACCGGCTCTGGTGCCACTCCCATTTGGTTCCCTGAGGTCTTTAGCGCTCCGCTGGCCGCGGCCGGTCCCCAGACCATGGCCCCCCAAGTGCTGAACGCTTCCCGATCAGTAATGCCATAGAGCCCGATTGGGCCAACCTCACGCCGCGGCTTGGCGAAGCAACCGGCGGCGTTGTCGCTCGGAGCGGCCGCCCCACACTCCGTGTTTGATCCGGTTGCACAGGGCGTAGGCCAGGCAGGCCTCCTGGACCAAGCACTCCTGGCAGATTTTCTTGGCTTTTTCCACCCCGAGCCCATCGCTCGGGAAGAAGACGTCGGGCGACTCATCGACACACCTGCCGTAAGCCATCCAGCTCTCGCTCATGGGACCTCCATCGGTTACATGCCCCCGCATGTATGACGCCCCACCGCAGCCAAAAGTTCCCTCCGAAGAGGAATTTCAAGAGCTATCGGCCGTCCAGTGGTCATCATAGCGGTGGATTTGATTCCGGGGGAGTCGCCTAGGCGCGGCTGCAAAGAGCGCATTCGGGATGTAGCGGGGCGGCGGCTAGACTGGTACGGCCCCATTTCCCACAGGAGCAACAAAATGACTGACACCATGGATGCCCTGCCCGAGCCGCCAGCAGGGAACGTCAAGGTGGTTTACATGGGACCAGTAGCGCCCCACTGGGACTTCATGTCCGACTTCGGCGATTCCGGCCACATCGAGCAGTTCAAGGCCCGGGCCGAAGCTCGCCTGCTGCTGCTTCCCCCCCACGATCCGCAGTTCCGCCGGAACCGGGAGCGGATCAACCGGGATGCCGAGCGGGAGAACCTGCTCATTGAGTGGGACTTGGGATACGACGAAGAGGAAGAGGAGAGCGAAGCGGACGAGGGGTAGACCCGTGAGCAGAGGGACATGATTGCGGAATCCATCGACATCGAGGCTGAGTCTGGTCGATTCATCAACCGCGAGCTGTCCTGGCTGGAATTCAACAGTCGCGTTCTAGCCCAAGCAGAGGATCCCTCGGTGCCCCTGTTGGAGCGGGTCAAGTTTTGCGGAATCTGGAGCTCCAACCTCGATGAGTTCTTCCAGGTTCGGGTGGCCGGCCTTAAAGACCAGCTGGCCGGCCAGTTCACCGGCACCACGCCCGACGGGCGCACCGCGGCCCAGCAGCTCCACGAGATCCGCATCGAAGTGGACCACCAGATGGACCGGGCCGCCCGCTGCCTGAGCGGACTGACCGTCGAGTTGGCCGACGCCGGCATTGAGATTCTGAATTGGGACGACTTGGGCGACGAGGATCGCAAGTTCCTTTCCGGCGAGTTCGACGACCGCATCTATCCGGTTCTGACCCCATTGGCGGTGGACCTCGGCCATCCGTTCCCCTATATCTCCAACCTGTCGTTGAGCTTGGGCGTGCTGATGATCGACCCGGCCGACGGCCACCAGCGGTTTGCCCGCCTCAAGGTCCCGGCCACTTTCGGACGCTTTATCCAGCTCCCCGACGAGCATCGGTTCGTGCCCGTCGAACAAGTGGTGGCCGCCCACCTCCCAACGCTCTTCCCAGGAATGGAGATCACCGAGACGGTGGCCTTCCGGGTGACCCGCAACGCCGACCTGGCCGTTGACGAGGGCGAGGCCCAAGACCTGCTGGCCGCGGTGGAGGTCGAACTTTGCCGCCGCCGTTTCCGCAGCGTGGTCCGCCTGGAGGTGGAGCACCTGGTGTCGTCGGAGATCCGCAACCTGCTCATCGAAGAGCTCGGCATCGAGCGCGCTGACGTGTACGAGGTGGACACCCTGTTGGAGCTGTCCAGTCTGTGGGACCTGTTCGCCGTGGACCGGCCCGATCTCAAGAACCCGTCGTGGCAGCCGGTCAATCCCCTGCCTTCCAAGGCCCCGGGGGACCAGCCGATCGACCTGTTCGCCCGCATCCGCGAAGGCGACATTTTGGTCCATCACCCATACGACTCCTTCACCGCCACCGTGCAGGAGTTCATCTGGCAGGCGGCCAACGATCCCAAGGTGCTGGCCATCAAGCTCACCTTGTACCGGACCTCGGGCGACAGCCCGATCGTGCGATCGCTCATTCGAGCAGCCGAGAGCGGCAAGCAGGTGGCGGTGGTGGTGGAGCTCAAGGCTCGCTTCGACGAGGAGGCCAATATCGAGTGGGCCCGCCGATTGGAGCAGGCTGGCGTGCACGTGGCTTACGGGCTGGTGGGTCTCAAGGTCCACGCCAAGACCTGCCTAGTGGTTCGAGAGGAGGCCGACGGCGTGCGCCGCTACTGCCACATCGGCACCGGGAACTACAACTCCATCACCGCCCGGGTGTACACCGACTTGGGGCTGTTCACCGCCGATCCCGAAGTCGGGGTCGATCTGACTCAGCTGTTCAACTCGCTCACCGGCTACGGCCGCGACATCCAATTCCGCCGCCTGGTGCCCGCGCCCCAGGGCCTGCGCCCGACGGTGACGGAGCTGATCCGCAACGAGGCGGACCGTGGCTCCGAGGGCCGGATCATCATAAAGATGAACAGCCTGGCCGATGCCGAGATGGTCGAAGCCCTGTACGAGGCCTCCCAGGCCGGGGTGGAAATCGATCTCATCGTGCGGGCCATCTGCTGTCTGCGCCCCGGGGTGCCCGGAATGTCCGACACCATCAGGGTCCGCTCCCTCATCGGGCGCTACTTGGAGCACAGCCGCATCTACTACTTCGGCAACGGCGAGGACATCGGCGCCCCGGCCTACTACCTCGGGTCGGCCGACCTCATGCCCCGGAACCTCAACCGCCGAATCGAGGCTCTGGTGGCGGTGGTCAACCCGGACCTGCGCCGCCGGCTCGACCAGGTGCTGGAGTTCAATCTCAGAGACGATGAATTGGCCTGGGATCTGAAGGCCGACGGCAGTTGGGAGCGAGTTCCCACCAGCGCTGGATTCGAGGCCCACACCGCTTTCGAGCGCCTAGTGGCCGGCCCCGTGGCCTAACACATTGTTTCATTAGACCCTGGGGTATCCGCATTTTCGGCAGATTCACGCCCTACCGTTATATTTCGTGCGTTTCGGAACGGTAGCGGTCATCCTCGGCGGCGGCGGCCTAGTCACCCGCCACAACGAGGGGGAGTTGGAAGTTCTGATGGTCCATCGTCCCAAGCACCTCGACTGGTCACTGCCCGCGGGCAAGCTTGATCCGGGTGAGACCCTGGCCGAGTGCGCGCTGCGCGAGGTTCACGAGGAAACCGGCTATGTCTGTGAGTTGGGCAGAGAGCTGGGCATGGTGGAATACACCAATCGCCGAGGCCGGACCCGCCAGGTGCACTACTGGGAAATGGACGCGATTTCCGGAAGCTTCACCCCCAATCCCGAGGTGGACGCCATCGACTGGGTGCCAGTGGTGGAGTCGTTGAACTACTTCACCAACGAGCGCGACCTCAAGATGGTGAGCGCGTTCTTGGTCATGGTGGGCGACAGCGTTTTGGCCTGATCGCGGCCTCTCCAAAGATTCCTAACTTGTTCACCTTCCGTTCAGACAGGCGCGACTAGCTGGCAATCCGACTGGCCTACTGTCCTGGCCACTCAGTGGTGGGTTTCAAGGGAGAATGGTTGCGGCGTCTGAGATTCGTCATGCCAATCATCGGAATGGTGGCGGTGTTAGCTCTGGTATCCGGGGCGTGTAGTCGCGGCAGTGGCCGAGGTGTAGGCAGCGGCATCACCGGGCGGGTGACGATCTCGGGCTCTTCGACGGTGGAGCCGATTTCGGTACGGGTGGCAGAGTTGTTCGAGGATGTGGAGTCCGGAGTGGCAGTCACGGTCGACGGCCCGGGCACCGGAGACGGATTCAAGCTGTTCTGCGCCGGGGAAACCGATATTTCCGATGCTTCTCGTCCGATCAAGGACAAGGAAATCGGCGAGTGCGCGGAGGCGGGCATCGAATTTGTCGAGCTGCGGGTAGCCATTGACGGCATCGCGGTCATGACCAACGAGAACAACCCTGTGGATTGCGTGAGCTTTGCCGACATCTATGCGCTGGTGGGCCCCGAGTCCACCGGATTCAAGAGATGGACAGATGCGCAGGCTCTGGCCTCGGAGTTGGGGTCGTCTTCCACGCTGCCCGACGGATCGCTGGACATCTATGGTCCTGGTGAGGAGTCGGGCACATTCGACAGCTTCGTTGAGATCGTGCTGGAGCACACTGCCGAAGAGCGGGGCCAAGACGCCACCACCCGTCCCGACTACAACGCCAATGCCGATGACAATGTGATCATTCAAGGGCTGCAATCCAGCGACAGCAGTCTCGGCTGGGTCGGGTATGCCTTTACCGCCAACGTTCAAGGCGTGAAATTGCTAGAAGTCGACGGTGGCGATGGTTGCAAGGCCGCCAGCCCAGGTGCGATCGCCACGGGGGAATATCCGGTGGCCCGGTCGCTCTACATATACGTGAACAAGGCCAAGGCTGAAGCCAGTCCAGCGGTGACCTCCTTTGTGGACTTCTACCTGAGCGATGGGGGCTTGGGCGCCGCGGTCAGCGATGTGAAGTACGTGAACCTCACTGAAGAAGACAGGATGGCATCTCGAGCTGAATGGTCAGCCCGATGACAGTCACCGGGAGGCTGACCGTCGAGTCCCTGACGGCCGACCCTCGCCAGGCCCGCAAGGAGCAGGTGATTCGCTACTCGCTTGGAGTCACCGCGCTGGTGTCCATATTGATATCGGTGCTCATCATCTGGTCGCTGTTCTCTGAGGCTTGGACGTTCATGGTCGAAGTGAACTGGGGCTCGGTTTGGGACATCGGCTGGTTCCCCCGCCGGGGCATTTACGACATCAAAACGCTGATCGTGGCCAGTTTCATTGTCACCGGTATCGCCATGATCGTGGCCACTCCGCTGGGATTGGGGGCGGCCATTTTCCTGTCGGAATATGCCCGACCCGGTGTCCGCCGGACGCTCAAGCCCATCCTGGAGATCCTGGCCGGGATTCCCAGCGTGGTGCTTGGGTTCTTCGCCCTGGAGTGGATTGCCCCCAACGTGGTCAAGACCCTCTTTAACGGGCCGGCGGCCGGCTCGCTGCTCGCCTCGGGCATCGGAGTAGGGGTCCTCATCATTCCATTGGTGGCGTCCATCTCCGAAGACGCCATGAATGCGGTGCCCATGTCGTTGCGGGAGGCATCCTCTGGTTTGGGGGCTCGCAAGATGACCACCACCGTCCGGGTGGTAATACCGGCCGCGATCTCCGGGCTGGTGGCCTCGTTCATCTTGGCCGTATCCCGAGCCTTGGGTGAGACCATGGTGGTGTTTCTGGCCGGGGGTGCATCCCAGACCGCCACCTACACCGACAGCGCTCTAGACGGAAGCCTCCCTATGACTGCGGCCATGGCTTCACTGGCCCGGGGCACCGACAACGTGGTGGGCGAAGGCCTCACCTTCCAGAGCCTCTTCTTTGTGGGCCTCGTGTTGTTCGTGATGACCTTCGGGTTGAACATCGTGGCCAACCGGTTCGTCCAGCGAGTGCGGGAGCAGTACTGATGGCGGTCGGCAGGCTGGTTGGCCCTCGCACCAGCAAATTGATGGTGCAGGCCATGGAGCGTCGGGCATGGGACATCAGAGGCCGGGTGTTCCAGGCCACCTTGCTGCTTACCTTGGCGATCTCGCTCTTTATTCTCGGCGTGCTGATCGTAGACGTAGTGGTGGACGCCTGGGGCGTCCTCACTGGCCGCCCCGGCGGGTTCTTGAACGGGACCATGCGGTCGGTCTCGCACGACCACAAGCTGGGTGTCCACCAGGCCTTGGTGGGCACGTTCTGGATCGCGGTGTTTGTGGCCGTGCTGGCCTTCCCATTCGGCATTGGCGCGGCCATCTGGTTGGAGGAGTACGCCCCCAACAATCGGTTCACCCGATTCATCGAGTTGAACATCCGCAATCTGGCCGGCGTGCCTTCGGTGGTCTACGGCCTGCTCGGCCTTTTCTACTTTGTGAACACCCTGGGCAACCTCACTGGGGGCAAGTCCATCGCGTCGGCCGGCATCACCCTGGCCATCTTGGTGTTGCCCATCGTGATCATCACCGCCCAGGAGGCCATCCGGGCGGTCCCGCAAGGACTCAAAGAGGGGGCCTACGGTGTGGGCGCCACCAAGTGGACCATGATCCGCAGCCAGGTGCTGCCCTACGCAGCACCTGGCATATTGACCGGGACGCTGTTGTCCATGTCCCGGGGTATTGGCGAAGCCGCCCCGATTCTCCTTGTCGGCGCGGTCACCGGTCGCCTGGGCACAGATCCGGCGTTCTTGGACTTCAGCGCCATCAACGCGGAGGCATTCATGGCCATGCCCGTGATCATCGTGGAGTGGGTGCAGAATTCGGGCCGCGATCCGGGCTTCGCCGAAGCCGCGGCCGCTGCCATCGTGGTGTTGCTGGTATTCGTTATCCTGATGAATGCGGCGGCCATCTTCTTGCGAAACCACTTTGAGAAGAAGAGAGGGTGATTCGTGGAAGCAGTCACTGAGACCATAGGGACCGACCAGATGGAGCAAGCAGAACCGCAAGCCGCCCCACGCCTCAATCTGGATCTCGACCGCACAGGACAAGCCAACGAGCCAGACGCCGCCGACGCGGTGTTCGAGGTCAAAGACCTGAACGTGTACTACGGCGACTTCCGAGCCGTTCAAGACGCATCATTCACGGTGTACGAGCACGAGATCACCGCCATGATCGGCCCTTCGGGCTGTGGCAAGACCACGGTGTTGCGCTGCTTCAACCGGATGAACGATCTCATCCCCATCGCCCGCGTCGAGGGCCGGGTGGACTTCCGTAACGTGTCCATATACGACCCCCGGGTTGATCCGGTGGAGGTCCGCCGCCGTATTGGCATGGTGTTCCAAAAGCCCAACCCGTTCCCCAAGTCGATCTACGACAACATCGCTTTCGGCCCCCGGGTCACCGGTATGGCCAAGAAGAAGGGCGATTTAGACGAGATCGTGGAGCGGTCACTGGGCCGGGCTGCTCTGTGGGATGAGGTCAAGGACCGGCTGAAGGACTCGGCCCTGGGGCTGTCCGGGGGCCAGCAGCAGCGCCTGTGCATTGCCCGGGCCATCGCCGTCGATCCCGATGTGCTGCTGATGGACGAGCCGTGCTCAGCCCTCGACCCCATCGCCACCACCCGCATCGAGGACCTGATGCAGGAGATCAAGGACGACTACACCATCGTGATCGTCACCCACAACATGCAGCAGGCCGCCCGGATCAGCAATCGCACGGCGTTCTTCACTGCTCAACTCGATTCCACTTCCGACCAGCGGTGCGGGTTGCTGGTGGAATACGACCGCACCGAAACCATCTTCTCGAATCCCTCCGACGAGCGGACCGAGAACTACGTCACCGGGCGGTTCGGCTGAGCTCCGGACCGGAGCCCGAGGTGGGAGAGCTTCGCAAGTCCTTCCACGATGAACTGGACGAGATCCAGGCGGGCATCGTGCGCATGGCCGCGCTGGTCACCGAGGCCGTTCCCCGGGCCACCGAGTCGCTGCTGGAATCCAACTTGGAGCTGGCCCAGCAGCTCATCACCTCAGATGACGAGCTCGACTATCTGTCGGTGCATCTTGAAGAACGATGCCATCAGGTGCTGGCCCTTCAGTCTCCCATGGCCGGCGACCTGCGGGCCCTCAGCACCGCTCTTCGGCTTAACGCCGAGTTGGAGCGGTCGGGCGATTTGGCGGTGAACATCGCCAAGGGCACCCGGCGCATTTACGGAACCCGCTACGACGCCACCCTTCGAGGCTTGCTGGTGAGGATGAGCGAGGAGGCGTGCCGGCTGGTGCGGTTGGCCATCGACTCCTATGTCGACCGCAACGCCGGGTTGGCCGCCGCCCTCGACGACATCGACGACCAACTCGACGGCCTGAACCAAGACTGCGTTCAGGCCGTATTCCAAGCCCATAACGACGGCACCATCGATCTTCAAGCCGCTGTTCAGCTCTGTTTGATCAGCCGGTACTACGAGCGCATCGGCGACCATGCGGTCAACATCGGGGAGCGGGTGGTGTACATGGTCACGGGATGGCTTCCCGAGCACACCGGGTCGGCCCGATTGAAGGACCGACAGCACTACCAACCCGACGATACCGAAGAGGAGTGATCGTGGCGTCGCTCTTCGGGGTGTTCGGATGATCGTCGCCCTCGTTGTGGTGGCCGCCGCGGTGGGCTTGGTCATAGTCGGGGCGGTGGCGTGGCGCGAGCACCGGCACTTTGTCGATGCCGAGGAAAACAGACGCCGCGACGATGAAATGCACCGCCGCCAAGAAGGGGAGGTGGCCGACAGCGAGGCCCGACTCAGGCTCTCTTTAGACGCCATCACCCAAGGGGTGGTGATGGCCGATGCCGACGGCACCGTGTTGTATCGCAATCCCTACTCCCAGCCGTTCACTGAAGCTCGCCACGGCGAGGCACTCGTGGAGGCTGCGGTGTCCGAGCTGCTGGCCGAAGCGGCCCAGGGTCGGGCGGTTGAGCGAGAAGTCGAGCTGTTCGGCCCGCCTCGCCAATGCCTTTTCGTCAGTGCCATGCCGTTGCGGGCCGAGGGCAGGGACTACGGATCGGTGGCCCTCATCGACGACATCACCGAGCCGCAGCGGCTGGATGCCATGCGCCGGGATTTTGTGGCCAACATAAGCCACGAGCTCAGAACCCCGATGGGCGCACTCAGCTTGCTGGCCGAGACGCTGGCTGGAGAGACCGATCCCGAGGTGGTCTCCCGGTTGGCGGTGAGGGTACAGGCGGAGGCCATCCGGCTGTCCGACATCATGGACGACTTGCTGGAGCTCAGCCGGATCGAGAGCAACGAAGCCTCGGAGCGGGCACCGGTTGCCATCCAGCATGTGATCAGCGACGCCCTCTCCCGGGCCAGGGCCACCGCAGAAGAGAAAGACGTTCCCATCGAAACTGCTCTCCCCGCGCTGGATTTGGTGGTCCGGGCAGATCGCCGCCAACTCACCTCCGCGGTTTTCAACCTGTTGGACAACGCGGTCAAATACTCCGAGGCCACTCGCCCGGTCAGGGTCACAACCCGGTTGGAAGGCAATTGGGTTGAGGTGGAGGTGCGCGATCAGGGATACGGCATCCCGCTGCGCCACCAAGAGCGGATCTTCGAGCGCTTTTACCAGGTGGACCGCTCCCGAGGGCAGACCGATGGGGGCGTTGGGCTGGGCCTGGCCATCGTGCGCCATGTTGCCACCAACCATGGGGGTGAGGTCCGGGTGGAGTCCACAGAGGGGGAGGGCTCTTCGTTCACGCTGGCAGTGCCCATCGGAGCACAAGCATGAGCGGGTCGGCCAGGGTCCTCATCGTCGAAGACGAGGAGTCTTTCGTCGAGGCGCTGACCGTGGGCCTGACCCGCGAGGGATTCACCGTGAACGTGGCCCGCGACGGCAAAGAAGCCCTCGATCTGTTCAACTCCTACTCCCCCGACATCGTGCTGCTCGACGTGATGCTGCCTTTGGTGTCCGGGGTTGATGTCTGCCGCCAGATCCGGTCCCGCTCCCAGGTGCCCATCATCATGGTCACCGCCAAGGGCGAGGAGATCGACGCAGTGGTGGGTTTGGAGGTGGGGGCCGACGACTACGTGACCAAGCCCTATCGACTGCGCGAGCTGATTTCTCGCATGCGGTCGCTGCTGCGGCGGTCCCGATGGACGGCAGAGAGCGAGACGTTGCGGGGTGACGTCATCGAGGTAGGCGATGTAACGGTCGACCCCGAGCGCCATGAGGTATTCGTTCGGGGCGAGCCGATCGAGCTGCCGCTGAAGGAATTCGACCTGTTGGAGCTGCTGTTGACCAACGCGGGACGGGTGTTGACCCGGGATGCGCTGATCGACCAGGTATGGGGCAGCGACTATGTGGGCGACACCAAGACGCTGGACGTCCACATCAAGCGGCTTCGATCCAAGATTGAGGACGACCCCTCCAACCCCTGCCGCATCGTGACCATCCGCGGTCTGGGCTACAAGTACGCCACCGGCCTCCCGGCAGAGTCCGCGCCGCCATAATCTCTCTAGTGTGATCAATACCCCGTTCTTGCGGCTGGTCCGGGTTCATGCCCTGGGGGCCGCGGGCGACGCCATGGTCACCGTCGCCTTGGCCGGGTCGCTCTTTTTCTCAATCGACCCCAGCGCGGCCCGGTTCCGGGTGACCCTCTATCTGCTCTTGACCATGGCCCCGTTCGCGGTGGTCGGGCCGCTGATAGGGCCGGCCCTGGACCGCTTCCGGGGCGGGCGCCGTCCCATGATCTTCGCCATCAACGCTGGTCGGGCATTCTTCGCCTTCCTGATGATCTCCAACATGGACTCGCTGCTGCTGTTCCCCCTGTCCTTCGCCATGTTGATCCTCCAGAAGAGCTATGGGGTGGCCAAGGCCTCCATGGTGCCCCTCATATTGCGGAATGAAGAGCAATTCGTCGGAGGCAATGCCCGATTGGCGCTGGTGGGCAGTGTTTGCGGGTTCATCGGCGCGGCTCCGGCGTTGTTGGCCAACTGGCTGGGAGGGCCTTCGTGGGCGGTGGGTATGGCCATGGTGGTTTACATCCTGTGCGCCCTGTCCTGCCTGTCGCTTCCCCCCGGCCGAGTGGCGCCCAAATCTCCTGGTGATGACGAGTCAAGCAAGCTCCGCACCGTGGGCATCCGCAAGGCGGCGTCGGCCACCGGCACTCTGCGGGGCATCGTCGGGTTCACGACCTTCTTGGCCGCGTTCGCCCTTCGGGGAGGGGCCGACGACGTGAATCTCTCCGGGGTTGGCAAGGCATTCGGGGCCGGTATCCGCCATGCCCTCCAGGGCGACGTGGCCTCCGACGCCAGCCCGGCCTGGAAACTGGGGCTGGTGGCGGCCGCCCTGGTCTGCGGGTTCTTGGTCGGTTCGCTTCTGGCCCCCAAGCTGCGGGACCGGATTCGCGAGGAGGTGATCATCGCCAGCGCGCTGTTGGCCCTGTTCCTGGTCGGCCTGGTGGCCGCGTGGGGCGGGGGTTACGGATCAACCCTGCTGCTTGCCCTCGGAGTGGGCGTCACCGCCAGTGCCGGCAAGCTCTCCTTCGACTCCATAGTGCAGCGCGATGCCGAGGGCGCCGACCACGGCCGCTCGTTCGCCATCTTCGAGACCCGCTTCCAGATCTTCTGGGTGGTGGGCGCGCTCATCCCGGTGGTCATCCCCATTTCTGCCCGCATTGGCTTCATCCTCATTGCGATTGCCGCCGCGGCCGCCGCGGTGTTCTTCTGGCTGCGGCCAGCCGCTGGTGGTCCGTTTAATCAGGCAGGTCGATCCGGGCCAGCCACAGGCCCGGAGCATCAACCTCAGCGGGCGTAGGCAGTTCTCTCTCCGAATGCCACAACCGAGCCAGACCGTCAGTTCCCGCTCGCTCCAACACGCCGCTGGCGAAGGCCGATCCGCGGTCGTACTGGTCTTGGGTGAGTTCGAGTCCGAACATCCTCTCAATGAAGCGATCGGCCTGGTCGGCCGTCACCCGCCGCCGCCTCAGGGCTTCGCTCAGGCGCTGGTAGGAGCCGATGAGCCCGCGTCCGATGCTGTCCATGGTCCAGTCGACATAGCCGGCGATCACTGTGACCAGCGCCGTGATCTGCGGCAGCAATACCCGCTGGGCCGGTGATTGGATGGCCCCCAGGATGATCTCGGGATCGCCCAGCACCGACTGGATGTCGCCCATGGACTCGGGGTTGGCGAAGTCCAGTTCGCCCAGCCGGCTCTCCAGCGCCGCCGGATCAGCCTCGAAGCCCCGAACGTAGTCGGCCAGCAGCTCATCGAGACGCCGGCTCACGTGGGGGATCGACAGCACGGCATGGTGGGTCAACTCGCTCAGACACACCCAGAGCCGGAGGTCGGAGGCATCCAGGCTCCACTCGTCGGCCAAGGCATCCATGTTGGCCGGCACCACCATCAGCGTCGAGCCGCTGCGGGGAATGGGGAGGTCGTATTGGCCCATGCTCCGGCGGGCGAGATTGCCCACCATGCTCCCTGCGGTCATGCTGAGCATTACTGGGCCGATCATCTTCATGATCTGGCCGAACATGGCCTGGGCAGGGTCGAAAGAGGCCTCCTCCGCCCCCACTCGGCCCGACACGTCGCCGATGGGCTCCAGTAGATGCTGGTAGGCCTCCAGCGTGGCGGTGGCCCACTGGGTCCGGGTCACCGGCACGATCGTGGCCGCTTGGCCGTCGCGGGTAGTGGACAGGCCGGTGGCGTTGGCCACCTGGAGCTCGGCCACCCGCCCCAGCTCCTCCAGCGCCATGCGGTCGGACGGGTCGACATTGGGCTCAGACTGTCCTTCGGTGGCCACTGCCACCGCGAACTGGCGCGCCGTCTCCCAAGTTGATGAGGCCTGCTGGGAGAAGAGCTTGCCCAGGTCACCGAAAATCGGCATTCCCTTGAAGGGATTGAACTCCTCGGGAGAGTCAGGTTCGGTCACGCTCTGATGCTACCGGCCATTGTGTCGGCAGCCTTCCTTCCCCGTATCCTCAATGAGTGGCTGATCCTGCTCCGATTTCTGTGGCGGTGGCCGGTGCCTGCGGCCCGCTTGGCCGCCGGGTTAGCCGCCGACTGGTGGATCATTCCCAAGTCGGCACGGTGGTGGGGTTCGACCTACGCCCCGATCCCGGAATCGCCGGGTTGGAGTACGTCTCCGGCGACGTCACAGAGTTGGATCTCGAGACCCTGCTGGCTGATGTGGATGTGCTGGTTCATCTGGTTTCGGCGGTGGAGCCGTGGTCAGATGAGGAGCCGGCGGGAACCCGAGATGCCGAGGTAACCCGTCTGCTTCTGGAGGCCGCCAGCGCTGCCGGAGTCGGCCGGTTGGTCATGATGTCCACGGCCATGGTGTACGGGGCATGGCCCGACAACCCGGTGCCGCTCACCGAAGCGTCTGTGCTGCGCCCTCTTCCCGAGTGCGGCTTTGCCGTCAACAAGGCGGAGCAGGAGCGGTTTGCCGGCCAGTGGGCCGAAGAGCATCCCAAAGTGGACATCGTCACCCTGCGCCCCACGGTCAGCTTGGCCGAGGAGCACGTGGGTTGGGTGGTCCGCTCCCTGCGGTCAGCGGCCCACCTCAACGGGGAGAGCGAGGTGCCCGTTCAGTTCCTTCACATGGACGATTTGGCGACGGCAGTGGAGCTGAGCGTGGTGGGCGACTTGACCGGGGTGTACAACGTGGCCCCTAACGGCTGGATCAGCAGCGGGACGGCTCTCGAACTCGTGGGCCGGACCCATCGGTTCAATATGCCCGAGCAGCTCTTGCGCCGGGTGACGACATGGTGGTGGAAGAAGGGCCCAACCCTTTCCCGCACTGGCGTGCTGCCGTTGGGAAACGGCTCGACCCCCATCAGTCCTGGCGTGCTCCGCTATGCCCGATTTCCCTGGGTGGTGGCCAGCGATCGGCTCCGGGCCGCGGGCTGGACCCCCCAGTTCACCAGCGAGCAGGCCTTCATCTCCGGTCACAAGAGCCCCCCTTGGGGCATGCTTGACTCCCACCGCCGCCAGCAGATTGCCCTGTTGGGTGCGGTTGCTGGAGGGTTGGGCGTCGTGTGGGGCGCGCTGGCCGTTGGCCGCCGTCTATTTCGCCGCTGATCGCCGCCGTGTTGGAAACCGACCAGAGGGAAGGGTTTACACTCAGTCTGTGAACCCGCCTGAAGCCGCTGAGACGTGGGTTGGACTGAGCGAGGCCCCGCTGCCGCTGGACCAGGTATATGCATGGGTGGGGCGACCCGACTGCGGTGGCATCGTGGTATTCAGCGGAACGGCCCGCGACCACTCCGAGGGTCGGCCGGGGGTGACCGTGCTGGAATACGAGGCCTACGAGGAGCAGGTGGCCCCCCGCTTGGAGGCCCTGGTGGACGAACTCCGGGTCCGGTGGCCGGATATCGGCCGGGTGGCGCTCCTGCATCGGGTGGGCCGGGTGGAGATCGGCGATTCGGCGGTGGTGGCCGCGGTCTCCGCCCCCCATCGCGAAGAGGCGTTTGCCGCCGCCCGATTCTGTATCGACGCTCTGAAGGCCACTGTCCCCATTTGGAAGAAGGAGGCTTGGCAAGGAGGCGAGAGCTGGGGTTTGGAGGCCCAGCACATCTCTGACGCCGAGGCTCTCCTTGCTTCGGGCGAGTCGGCTAGCTGACCCATGGCCCGAGACCTGGCTATCGACCTGGGCACGGCCAACACGCTGGTGTATGCCCGCGGCCAGGGGATCATCCTGAACGAGCCCTCGGTCATAGCGTTGAACCGCAGGTCCAACGAAGTGCTGGCCATGGGGCGCGATGCGTGGCAGATGATCGGTCGGACGCCCGCCCACATCGTTGCCGTGCGCCCGCTGCGAAAGGGGGCCATCACAGATTTCGAGGTGACCCAGCGCATGATCCGCCTGTTGCTGATGGACGCAGGTGTCAATCGGTTCAGCCGGCCCAAGGTGGTGATCTGTGTGCCCTCGGCGATTACCGCGGTGGAGCGCCGGGCGGTGGTCGAGGCCGCCCGACGAGCGGGAGCGGCCGAAACCCGGCTCATCGAGCAGCCCCTGGCCGCGGCCATTGGGGCGTCGCTGCCCATTCACGAGCCCATCGGCAACATGGTGGTGGACATCGGAGGGGGGACCAGCGAGACGGCGCTGATCTCCATGGGCGGGGTGATCTCCCTCAAGGCCATTCGAGTGGGCTCATTCGATATCGACGCCGCCATCCAGGCGTACGTGCGTCGGGAATTCGGCATTGCCATCGGAGAGCGCACCGCCGAAGAAGTGAAGATCACCATAGGTTCTGCGGCCTACGTACCCGGCGAGTGCAGTGCCGAGGTTCGAGGCCGCAATCTCATGAACGGCCTGCCGGAGACCGTCGTCTTGTCGCCCTTCGAGGTGCGCACCGCTATTGCTGAGGTGGTGACCGCCGTGGTGGACGCCGTGGTGGACTGCCTGGTGGAAGCACCGCCTGAGCTGTCTCAAGACGTGATCACCCGCGGCATTCACCTGGTGGGCGGCGGTTCGCTATTGCAGGGCCTGGCCGACCGGCTGTCTCAGGCCGCCGAGGTCCCGGTCAGCCTGGTCGACGCCCCACTGGAGTCGGTGGTAATGGGAGCAGGCCGCTGCCTGGAGTCCTTCGAGGACGTCCAGGCAATGTTCATGGAGTGATTTGGGTTCATGGAGTGAGCTAGCTCCATGAAGTGATTTGGGGCCTAGTCGGGGTTAGCCAGCAACTCGGCGGCGTCTCTTGTCTGCCAATCCCGGTCTTGAGAGGCCCGGTGGATTGCCGCTTCCACTTCGGGACCGTCAAAGGGAGCTAGAGCCAGCACCGCCCGGCGGCGCACGGCAACCCGGTCGGTGGTTGCCGACAGGATGGCGTCGAGTCCCTCAGGGTGGCCGATGGCCCCCAGCGCAGCGACGGCTGCCTCCCGAACCAGGGGATTTGAATGGCCGGTGGCCAACTCCCCCAACCGGGCCACGGTGTCGAGCTCTACCGAGCCTTGCTCTCCGCAGGCCCATGCGGCAGTCTCCACCACTTCGTCGCTCGGATCGTCCAAGAGGAGGGCGGGCGTCACCGTCGGGCGACCAACGGTCAAGGCGGCGGCCCGCAACCGCACCTTCGGAGACGAGTCACCTAGCGCTTCTTGCAGCTCGCCGTCGGTCAGCTCATCCATCCGATCCAAGGCGCCCAGAGCCGATGCCCGCACACTGGGATCTTCGTTGCTCGTAGCGGCCCTTGCCGTGTTCACATCACCAACGTGACCAGCGATCACTGCGTCGCGTCGGCGCAGTTCTTGGGGGTTTTCTCCGGGTTTGGTCACACCAGCGTTTCCAACGCGATCGTGAAGCCGATGAAAAAGAGCCCCACCACCATGGTCAGGCCTGCTCCCATCAAAAAGACCACAAACAAGAGGCCGACACCGGCCCGCAACCGCTGCCACCATCGAAACCGGGCTCGTTCTCCATAGTCGGCCCGATAGGAGGCCAACACATCCCGCTCAGCTCGGGCCTCTCGCCATGCGAACCACTTGCGCTGCCCCCCGCCTTTCAGCGTTGCCCAAGTATCGTCGGAGAGGGAAACCCGAATGCGCGACCAGTTGACCACAGAGTCCTCCAGGATAGTTCTACCCACCGAAGATCGGGTGCCGCTATGACCCGCGATTCCGCATCTTCTATTGAGCCAGTGCCGCGTGCTGAGGCGTCGTGGTGGCGGCGCAACGTGGCCTGGCTGGTGCCGGTGGGCGTGGTTCTCCTCTTGATGTTGATCACCTCGTTGGTGTTCACCTTCTGGCGAACCGATCAAGTGGCGGTGCGCCCCGGTTCGGTAGAAGAAGTGCCGTCGCGAGTAGCCGTATCGGGGGCCGACGTCTACCCGCCCGAGAGCGAGATTTCCCTGGTCACCGTGCTGGTCAGCCAGCGGCTGACGATCTGGCAGCGGATCGGGGCCGAATTCGAGTCGGGGGTTGACATAGAGCCCGAGCGGACCTTCACCGGCGACGGCACCCGCAGCGAGCTCCGCCGGCTCAACGAGATGAGAATGGAAACCTCTCAGCACACCGCCGTCGTGGTGGCGCTGGAGCACTTGGGGTACGTGATCCCCCGCCACGCCTCGGGGGTCATCGTGTCTGAGACCCTGAGCGGGGCGCCAGCCGCAGACGTTTTGGAACGAGGCGACGTGATCGTGGGCATCGACGGCGTACCCGTGGGCGATTTGGGGGACTTGGCCGAAGTATTGGCCCTTCGCGAAGCAGGTCAGATGGTGGAATTGGACGTGGAGCAGGCCGACGACGGCACAGTGAAGTCGGTGATGCTGGAACTCATCGAATCTGCCGACGAGCCCGGCCGAGCGCTCATCGGCGTGGGGGCGCGAGAGCGAACCGACTTGGGGGAGCTCCCGCTGGAGATAGAAATCGACAGCGGAACGATCGGCGGACCGTCGGCCGGGCTGGCCCTTACCATCGGCATCATCGATCTCCTGACTCCCGGAGAGCTGACCGGCGGACAGCAGGTGGCGGCCACCGGCACGATCTCGTTTGACGGCTCGGTGGGCGCCATTGGCGAGGTGGACCAGAAGGCCATCGCAGCGGAAAGGGCCGGTGTCGACCTGTTCTTGGTCCCCGTTCCCAACCTGGGCGACGCCCTCGACCACGTCAGCGGCGATTTGCGGGTGGTGGGTGTGGCGACCCTCCAAGACGCGTTGGACGCATTGGCTGGGAACTAAACTCCCACCGATGGCCGAGCGCCTTCCCACCGAAACTCCCTTTGAGCGGATGGACCCCGAACAGGTGTCCGCCCAGATTTTCGCCGTCACCCGCAAGGGATTCGACAAAGGGCAGGTACAGGCCTACTTGGTGTCGGTGGGTAACCAGATCAAATCCGGCCAGCAGCAGATCCGGGACCTTCGGGAGCAGGTTGCCCAGGCAGAGGAAGAGCCCGAGGGCGAATCCGAGTTCAGCTCAGAAGGCGTCAAGCTCCTCGACAGCGATGTGGAGGCATCTCGGCGGCAGACCCAGACCGAGGCCGGAGAGATGGCCACCCGAGCTCGTCGCCTGGCCGAACAGCTCCAAACGACGGTGGCGGAGCTCCGATCCCAGCAGGAGCTCTCGGGTGCCGAAGAGCTGGCCGATCTGTTGGAGCAGGCGTACGAGCAGGCCCAAGCGGTGGCCGGGCTGCTTCAGGAAGCCCGAGACCAGGCCGAGGCCGAGGTCGAGCACGGCCGGGATCAAGGCAGGGAGATCGTGGAGCAGGCCAAAGCTCTCCGGCTCACTGTGCTTCGTGACATGGCCCGCCGCCGCCAATCGGCCCGAGCCCAGGTCGAGCGGCTTCGCGCCGGGCGCGACAAGCTCATTTCGATTCTGAGCGAGGCCCGCTCCTCCATCGACCAGTCCATTGATTCGGCCAAGCTGTCGTTGGCCGAGGCCAAGCTCTTGGCCGATGCCGCGGCCCGCCGGGTAGAGGACGAGGCCCAGCCCACCGACTTGGCCCTGCTCTCAGAGCTGGACGATGCCGAGAGAGTGGGAATGATCCCCGAGCCCGACTCCACCTCCGAGACAACGACCCAACCGGAGCCAGTCGAGGAAAGGGAAGCGATTGCGGATCCCGATGTCAAAGAAGGTCCCGAAGCCCAAGAAGGCGTGACTCTGCTGCCCTCCACCGACCGCGATCCGGTGGAGGCCGCGGCCGAACACCCCGCACTGGCCAGTGCCGACGACAGCCACGACGTAGACGCCATATTCGCCCGCCTTCGATCCCAGAGCGATCAGCCTCAAGAAGATCGCGAAACCGCGCCGGACGCTGCCGAAGCTCCAGCCGGCAAAGACTAGTCTCCATTCGGTATGCGAAATCCCCGAGATGTGTTCAGGCCGCGCCCGCCATCTCGGCCGCGGTTCTCGCGCCGGTCCAAGATCATCGCCGGGCTCATCCTGGTGCTGTTGCTGGCCGCCATCTTGTCCTTGCGGGGGACGGCCCGCATGTGGACCGACTACCTGTGGTTCGACTCGCTGGGCCACGGAGATGTCTGGACCGAGATCCTGGTCTACCGGATCATCTTGTCGGTCATATTCATCGTCCTCTTCTTCTTGCTGCTCTACTCCAATCTGGCCATCGCCGATCGCCTGGCCCCCCAAACCCGACCGCCGGGGCCTGAAGAGGAGCTGCTCCGCCACTACCACGATGCCGTAGGCCATCGCCGCCGGTTGGTGAGCGTGGTGTTGGCCGTGCTGTTCGCCCTCATTGTGGGCGGCGGCACCGGCGGGGAGTGGCAGAAGGCCATGCTGTTCTTCAACAGCGTGGACTTCGGCATCGAGGATCCCCAGTTCGGCTACGACATCGGCTTCTACGTCTTCCGCTTGCCGTTCATCCAGTTCCTCATCAGCTGGGTGTTCCGAGCCCTGATCATCGTGGCCGTCCTCACCGCCATCGCCCACTACGTGAACGGCGGCATCCGGGTGCAGACCACCGGACAGCGGGTCACCCCCCAGGTGAAGGTCCATCTTTCGGTTCTTTTGGCCCTGATCGCCCTGGTTCGGGCCGTGGGCTATTGGTTCGACCGGTTCGGCCTCAACTTCTCTTCTCGGGGACCGGTGGACGGCGCCTCCTTCACCGATATCAACGCCCAGCTTCCCGCCATAAACCTGCTGCTGTTGATCTCGGTGCTGTCGGCGGTTCTGTTGGTGATCAACATCTGGCAGCGGGGCTGGGTGTTGCCGGTGACCGCGGTGGGTCTGTGGGTGATCGTGGCCATCGTCATGGGCGCGATCTACCCGGCCATCATCCAGCGGTTCCGCGCCGAGCCGGAGGAATCCCAGAAGGAAGCCGTCTACATCGAGCGCAATATCGAGGCCACCCGCCACGCGCTGGGCTTCGACAAAAACCCCGGCGACGACAACACGGCCGACAACGTGACCACCATCGCGTTCGACCCCGACACCTCGATTACCGTCGAAGAGCTGGCCGGCAATCCCAGCGTTCGCAACATACGGCTGTTGGATCCCGACATCGTGCCCAACGCCTTCCAGGTGGAGCAGTCGGAGCGCACCTTCTACACCTTCAACAGCGAAGTCGACGTCGACCGCTACGAGATCGACGGCGAGATCACCGAGGTGGTGATCGGCGCCCGCCAGCTCAACGTGGCCGACGTCCCCCAGCAGTCGTGGGAGGGTCGCCACATCCAGTACACCCACGGCTATGGCGTGGCGGTGGCGCCGGTCAACTCGGTCACCACCCAGGGGTCTCCCGACTTCACGGTCGGCGACGTTCCGGTGGTCACCAGCCCCGATTTCGAGTTGAGCCGGCCGCAGCTCTACATAGGCGAGAATCTCACCGGCTACGCCATCGTTGGGGCCACGATTCCCGAGGTGGACTACACCGAGGCCAACGAGACGGTTCCCTTTGTCTACGACGGTGAAGCCGGAGTCGACATCGGCAGCTTCTTCCGCCAGACCGCGTTTGCCCTGCGTTTCGGCGACATAAACCCACTGATCTCGGGCTTTGTGGACAGCAACTCCAAGATCATCTTCAATCGCGACCTGCGCCTTCGGGTCCAGAACCTGGCCCCGTTCCTGGAGCTGGACGCCGATCCCTATCCGGTGGTTTCCGAGGGACGGGTGTTCTACATCGTCGATGCCTACACCACCAGCAACCGGTATCCCTACGGCCAGACCCCCGACATAAGCGATTTGCCGGCAGGAAGCGGCCTGCGCAAGGACTTCAATTACGTCCGCAACTCGGTGAAGGTGGTGGTCGATGCCTTCCACGGCACCACGACCTTCTATGTGATCGACCCCGAAGATCCCATCATCCAGGCCTGGCGCAAGATATTCCCTGGATTGTTCGAGGACTTCGACAAGATGCCCCTCGATCTCAAGAACCACCTGCGCTACCCCGAGGACTTGTTCCGAGTGCAGACCTCCATGTGGGCTCGCTACTTCATCGACGACCCCGAAACCTTCTACGCCAACTCGGTGACCTGGGCCGTGGCCCAGGATCCGGGCACCCGCATCACCGCCCGGACCTTCGTCGATGAGTTGACCGAGGCCATTGCCGCCGAGGAGACGGCCACCGCCGCGGCCACCCGCCAGTTGGAGCGGAGGATCCGGCCGTTCTACCAGCTGCTCCAGCTCCCCGGTGAGGACGACTTGGACTTCGTGATCTTCCGAACGTTCGTGCCCGTGTCCGGGTCGGGCGACGACGAGGACGAGCGCAAGGAGCTGACCGCGTTCATCGCCGCCAAGAGCGACGTCGGCGAGAACGGCGACTTGGGAGAGTACGGGCAGCTTGTGGTGTACACCGTGCCGGGCACCAGCATTCCCGGTCCCAGCATCGTGGACGCCAAGATCCAGGCCGATACCGAGATCGCCGACGCCTTCACCCAGTTGAACCAGCAGGGTTCAACGGTGCTTCAGGGGAATCTGCTGATGATCCCGGTGGGCGACTCGCTGCTGTTCGTGCGTCCTGTTTATGTGCAGGCCACCGGGGAGACCGAGCTTCCCCAGGTGAAACAGGTGATCGCCGGCGTCGGCAACGACGACGACTTCATTCTCCGCATCCGACCGACGCTCGACGAAGCACTGGCCGCCCTGACCGACCCCGGCGGGCTATCGGTGCTTCCCACCCAGCCGACGGCGCCCGAACCCGACGCTGGTGAACCCGCGCCCGCACCCACCGCGGTGCCGTCAGAATCGGAACAAGGACCTATCGACGACGACACCCGTCGGGCTTTGAGCGAGCTCATCTCCGAGCTGCGAGCCACCCAGGAGTCCATCGACCAGGACCGCCAAGCCCTCGACGGCCTCATTGAGGAACTGGAGTCGCTGCTGGACTCCCCTAGCGGCTAGTCGAAGAAAAGCAGCTAGTCGAGCAGGATGTTGTCGGGGCGACCGAAAAGCAGCTAGTCGAGCAGGATGTTGTCGGGGCGGGGCGTGCCCTGTTCTTCCAGCAAGAAGTAGTAGCCCATCAACACGGTCTGGCCGTCGGTGATGCTCTCAATGTTGCCTTCGGCGTCCATGTTCAGGTTGGCGCCCCAGATGGCGAAAAACACCTCGGTGGTCTCGGTGTTGTCCTCGGGGGTGTACAGGGTGTGGATCGAGCCGGCCGGCTCGTAGAGAAACGACCCGGCCCGGTTCAAAAAATCGCTTTCCTTGTACCCCCAGGCCCCGGCGCTGGTGTAGGCGAACACCTGGCCGGTGTGCTTGTGGGTCTGTACCGAGTAGTCCGGCGGGAACTGGTTCTTGATAACCCACAGCCCCTCGCTCTCCTTGATCTGGAGCACCTTGAGGCCGATGCCGTCTGGTCCGTAGGCCCAGGGGAGATCGTCTTCTCCAATGTGCTGGGCGGTGGGGGCAACCATCATGTCAAGCATGGGGGAATCTTATGCCCCCGTTTGGCAGATGGCCCCTAGCGGCCGTCAATCGATCTCAGTGCGGGTGAGGCGCCAGGAGGTGTAGATCAGTCCGGCGAAGCCTATGGCTAGCGGCACGATGTAGGACGCCAGCGTGGACCGGTCGGCCAGCCGTATGCTCACGTCGGTGGCGTCAGACAGGATGCTCATCGGGTAGCTGCGCACCGACAGGCGGGCGAACCAGTCGCCCAGTCGGGACATCAGGAGCTCCCAGATGGCGATGTAGCCAAGACCGATCAGCAGCGACCGTTTGAACCGCAGCCCGAGAGCCAGGAACAGTCCCGAGTAGGCGAACACTGCCAGCGCGGTGGCCACCGCGGTGGCCACCAGCAGGTCGTCGACGCCAGTGATCGCCGCGGCCACCGTCATCACCGCCACCACGATTGGTCCTACCACGGTTAGTACTGCCGCGAAGGCCGCAGTGGCAACGGAATAGCGGGGAACAGGGCGCAGCCACACATACACCAGCGTGCGGTCTTCCACCAGGTTGCCGAGAGCGGCCGAACCCAGAGCCAAGGCGATGAACGGGGCGAAGATATTGGTCCCGAACGTGCCCATGCTCTGGGTGGCCACTTCTACCGGGTCGTCGGCTGCCCGGGCCACGAAGGCCAACAAGATGGCAACGCCGCTCAGCCCGGCCAGTGCCAGCAGTCGGCCCGTGCTGATTTGGCTGCGAATCACGACGCGGTAGATGTGGGGGTTCATCGCATCACCAGATATCGGAAGACGCTCTCCAAGTCGTCGTCGAGCGGGCGCAATTCCAGTAACGAGGCATCTTGGTCCCGGGCGGCCGGGGCTACTGCTCGGCGGAATGCCACTGCATCCGAGGTGTCGACAACCACCAAATTGTCCGCTTCCAGTCGGCATCCCGAGATCGCCCCGCGGTCCAACAGCGCTATGGCCAGCGCTCGGGGCTGATTGGTGCGGATGCTGATGCGCAGCGGCCGATCGTCCATCAGATTGCGGATCTCCCGGAAGTCGCCTTCGGCGGCCAGCCGTCCCTGGGCGATCACCAGTACCCGGGAGCCAAACCGCTCCACCTCGTCGAGCACATGGCTGGACACGATCACGCACTTGCCTTCTGACCCCAGCCGGTGGAAAAGCTGGATCATCTCTCGCCTCTGTCGGGGATCAAGACCGGTGAGGGGCTCGTCCAAGGCGATAACCAGGGGATCATGGACGATGGCCTGGGCCAGTTTGATCCGCTGGCGCATGCCCTTGGAATAGGTAGACAGCTTTCGGGGATCGTCGGGATTGAGCTCCACCGTCTGGATGGCCTGGCGGGCAGCCTCGACCGGGTGGTCAACGTGGTGCAATTGGGCGGCCAACTCCACGAACTCCCGACCGCTCAGGTAATCGAGCAGCGACTCCTGCTGGGGGGCCATGCCGATACGGCCCAGCACAGCCACGTCGGCGCGGGGATCTTTGCCCAGTACGGTGAGCGATCCGTTGGAGGGCTTGGCCAAGCCGCACATCATCCGCAGCAGGGTGGACTTGCCCGCGCCGTTGGGTCCCAACAACGCGGTGACCCCGGCACCGATGGCGAAGCTCACGTCGGACACCGCCACCAAGTCGCCGAACCATTTGGACACGCCGGTGGCCTGCACCATGGGCGGAGGGCCGGCTTGGGTACTCATCCGGTGACCTCAATCCGCTGATAGCGCCAGCGGGCGAACGCTCCGAAGGCGACGATGAGCCCAATATGGGTGAAAAGAACCAGCAGAGTCCCCACTTCGCCAATGGGAGGCCCGTCGGTGTTGGTTTCTCCGTAGATGCGATACACGGTTTCGAGGGGAAGGGTGATCATGTTCAGCAGGGCGAACGAGTCGCCCACCTCAGCGCCTTCAGCAAGCCCATCGCCTACCGCAGCTGATACCAGCAGGCTCACGAAGATGGCCACGCTGGCCAGGGCGCGGCGGGTGGTGAAACTGGATACGGCCAGCGACAGCGCACCCCAGAATGCCGCCATGGCCAAGCCCGAGGCCAGCACGCGGCCGAGTTCGGTCAACCAGTCGATGACTCCGTCCGGGCCGCTCCCCTCCAAGGTGAAAGCGATCAGCATGAGCAGCGTCGGACCGATGGTCATGATGCCCAGTACGGTCACGATGGCCGCCAACTTGGCTGCCAGGTATGTGTCGCGGCTCAACGGCGACGCCAGATAGAGCCCCAGCAGTCCGCTGCGGCGGTCGGTACAGATGGCCTCAGGGGTGACAAACGACGTGAACAAGAACACCATCCACACGATGAGCCAGTAGTACCCGGTTGGGTCGCCCAGGTCGAGGTCGGAGCTGTCGGGCAGCAGGGCAGCAAGGCCAATGAACACGATGGCCGGCACGAACGCGATCAGCAGGGTGATGGCGGGCATGACCTTTTGCCAGTTGGACCGCTTGAGGCCTAGCACCCGCTGCACGGTGTGGTAGCCCAACACCACCATGGCGTGCCCTGGACCGTGACGGGGCCCGTCGTAGGCCAGGTAACCCCGGTCGTGGATGCGGGCCTCGGTCATTGGGAGGCCTCGATGAACACGTCTTCCAGCGTGGTGCGACGGGGCTCCAGCCGACGCAGCCCCAGGTCCAGATCGGCTACCAGATCCCGAATCAGATCAGCCGCGGAGTCGACACCGGTCACCGTGAGGATGTGGCCGTCGACGGCAGCCTCTGCGCCCCGAGCAGTCAACGCCGCGGCCAGAGGTTGGGAATCGGAGTCGAGCTCTACTCTCATTCCCGCGGTGGCAGTCCCCAGGTCTTGCAGGGTGCCGCTGTGGCCCACAACGCCATTGGCGAGAATGACCACCGAGTCGCACACCCGCTCCACTTCCTCCAGCAGATGCGACGACAGCAGGATGTCGATGCCGAACTCGCTGCCCACCCGGCGGATGAGGGCCAACATGTCGTCGCGCTGCACCGGATCGAGGCCGTCGGTGGGCTCGTCGAGTAGCAAAAGGTCGGGATCGTGGGCCAGGGCTTGGGCCATCTTCACCCGCTGGCGCTGACCGGTAGACATGGTGCCGATAGGGCGGAATCGCTCCTCGCCCAAGCCCACCTGCCACAGGGCGTCGCTGGCCCGCTCGGTGGCCGCCCTCCGGGGCAGGCCGTGGAGCTGGGCAATATGGCGCACCAGGTCGGCGGCCTGCACGTCGGCGGGCAAGTCGTGGTGCTCGGGGGCATAGCCCAGCCGGGCTCGCAGCTCAGGCCCGCTCTGGTCGGGGTCCACCCCCAGCACGTTGAGGGTGCCACCCTGGCGGGGGCGCAGCCCCAACACCAGCCCCATGAAAGTGCTCTTGCCCGCGCCGTTGGGTCCCAGAAGCCCGGTGATGCCCCGCCCTATGTCGCAGTCCAGGCCTTGGAGAACGTGGTTCGAGCCGTAGCTCTTCTGCACCCCGCGAGCGGAGATGACAACGTCGGACACTGGGCGAAACCCTATCGGTGCTCTGACCCCGTTAGGTCGTCGGGGGTGGGGAAGTGGCAGGCCACCGGGTGTCCAACCCCCAAGTCCAACAACTCGGGGTCGTACTCGGCGCAAATCGACTGGGCTTTCCAGCACCGGGTGCGGAATCGGCAGCCCGATGGAGGGTCGGCCGGATTGGGCACGTCGCCTTCCAGCACTATTCGCCGCCGCTGGCGCTCCCGGGGCGGATCGGGGACAGGTACCGCCGACAGCAGTGCCTGGGTGTAGGGGTGGGCGGGAAGCTCGTAGACCTCCTGTGCAGTGCCGACTTCCACGATCCGTCCCAGGTACATCACTGCAACCCGATCAGAAATGTGGTGGACCACCGACAAGTCATGGGCCACGAACAAAAAGGTGAGGTCCAGCTTCTCTTGCAGGTCTTCCAGCAGATTCAGAACCCCGGCCTGCACGCTCACATCCAGGGCCGATACCGGCTCGTCCAGTATCAACAGATCGGGCGAGAGGGCCAGTGCCCGAGCGATACCTATGCGCTGGCGTTGCCCCCCGGAGAATTCATGCGGGTAGCGATTGCCGTGCTCGGGGTTGAGGCCCACCAGTTCCAATAGTTCTGCTACCCGATCGCGGATGTCGTCGTCCGTGCGATGGACCCGGAGGGGTTCGGAGATGATCGACGAGACCGTCATCCTGGGGTCCAGAGAGGCCATTGGATCTTGGAAGACGATCTGCATGGCGCGGCGGCGGCTTCGCATCTGCCGCCGGTCCAGCGATGTCAATTCCGCTCCATCGAAAATCACCGATCCCGATGTGGGCTCGGCTAGCCGGAGGATGCAGCGGGCCACGGTGGACTTTCCCGAGCCGGACTCACCGACCAGCCCCAATGTCTCCCCTTTGTCGATGTGCAGCGACACTCCGTTGACGGCTTGGACTGTGCCCACCACCTTTCGCCGCAGGCCCTTGGCTCGAATGGGGAAGTCCTTGAACAGTTCCCTCACCTGTAAGAGAGCGTTGTCAGCCGGCGTGTATTGGGGATGACGGGGGAATTCTCGGTCTAGTGGCTCAAGCCGAGCCTCCACCGCATTCGCAGGCTCGGCCCGCGCTTGGAAGTCCTCAGTACGGATGCAGGCCGAAGACTGCCCGTGCTCGCCAACCGCCTTCAGATCTGGCACCTCATGGGTGCAGGCATCTCTAGCCCAATCGCAGCGGGGTGCGAATGCGCAACCCGGCGGAGGGGCCAGCATCGACGGCGTGGTGCCGTGTATGGGGGTGAGCCGCCGGTTGGCCGCCGAGTCCAGCCGGGGTATCGAGCCCAGCAGCCCGGCGGTGTAGGGGTGGGTCGGCCGGCTGTACACCGGGTCCACCGGGCCGGTCTCGGCCAGCCGCCCGGCGTACATAACCGCCAGGCGGTGGGCCGTTCTGGCCACTATGCCGAGGTCGTGGGTGATGATGACCAAAGCCGAGCCCGTGGCCTGGCGGGCCCTCTCCAGCACCTCCAGCACCTGGGCTTGGATGGTGACGTCGAGGGCGGTAGTGGGCTCGTCGGCGATCAACAGGTCGGGGTCGTTGGCGATGGCCATGGCGATCATGGCCCGCTGGCGCATCCCTCCCGACAGCTCGTGGGGGTAGGAGTCCACCCGCTGGGGGGCATTGGGGATGCCCACCAGATCGAGCAGCTCGACTGCTTTCGACCGGGCGTTGGCTGCCTTGGTCCGCTGGTGGATACGGACCCCTTCGGCGATCTGGGCCCCGACGGTCATCACCGGGTTCAACGAGGTCATCGGGTCTTGGAACACCATGGAGATGGCCGAGCCCCGAAGCCGCTCGAGTTCCTTGTCGGCCATGGCCAGCACGTCGCGGCCCCGGTAGGAAACCGATCCGCTCACCTGGGCGTTGGAAGGCAAGAGTCCCAACGCCGCCATCACGCTCACCGACTTGCCCGAGCCCGACTCACCCCCAATGGCCAGCACTTCGTTCTCAAAGACATCCCAGCTCACCCCGCGAACCGCTTGCACGTCGCCGTCGGGAGTTGGGAATACCACCTCCAGGTCCCGCACCGACAGCACCGGGGCCTCTGCTCTGGTCTCGGTCATCGCCTCTGCTCCCGGCGGGGGTCGAGCGCGTCGCGCAGGCCGTCGCCCACGAAGTTCACGCACAGCACCAGCAGCACCAGCACCGCCCCCGGCAGATAGAACAGCCACCAACGGGTGCGGGCGGCGTCGCGCCCCTCGTCTACCAGCGACCCCAGCGACACCTCGGGGGGCTGGATGCCGAAGCCCAGAAAGGCCAGCGCCGTCTCGAGCAGGATGGCGGTGGCCACCGTGAGGGTGGCGTAAACGATGATCGAGCTCATGGCGTTGGGGATGAGGTGACGGAAGATGATGCGGGTGTTCGACGCTCCCAGGGCCTCGGCCGCCTCGATGTACTCCTTCTCCCGAATGGAGAACACCTCGCCCCGCACCACCCGGGCCAACGGCGCCCACAGGAAAAGGCCGATCACCACCGCCACGAACATGAGGGAGCTGCCCCCGCTGGCCCGAGTGCGGGTGCCCAGCACCATAAGAACCGGCAGCAGGGGAAGGATCAGCAAGAAGTCCACCAAGAGCCCCAAAGCACCGTCCACCCGGCCTCGGAACCACCCTTGCACCGCACCCAAAACCGAACCCAGCACGGTGGCGATGGCGGCCACCACCAGGCTGACATGCACCGACACCCGCAGCCCCCGCATCGACTGGGCGAACATGTCGTGGCCGATGGTGTCGGTTCCGAACCAGTGGTCGGCCGACGGTCCTTGCGACAGATCGGGGGACAGGTCTTTGTAGCCCCAGCCGGTAAGCGGCTCAGCCAGGTAGCTGAACAGGTAGGCCACCACCAGCACGACGCCCGCCGCCACCGCCAGCCGATGGGCCAGAAAGCGGCGAAGCACCAGCCGCCACTGCGACCTGACCTCCGTT
This sequence comes from Acidimicrobiia bacterium, assembly GCA_009842675.1. GTDB lineage: Bacteria > Actinomycetota > Acidimicrobiia > Acidimicrobiales > Bin134 > Poriferisocius. The sequence continues at coordinate 31,938 of VYEX01000041.1, forward strand.
TCGACTGGGGCGTCGGCGAACACGTTGGCGGGAATGTCAGCCATCTCGCACCCTCGGATCCAGAAAGCCGCGGCTGCATCGATTTGAGACGGAATCAGCCATCTCGCACCCTCGGATCCAGAAAGCCATAAGTCAGATCGGTCAGCAGGTTCACGATGATCACCGAGATGCCCACTGCCAACAGCCACCCCTGGGTCACGGCCACATCGCCGTTGAGCAGGGAGTCGAGGAACAGGCGGCCCATGCCCTTCCAGTTGAAGACCACCTCGGTGACCACGGTGCCGCCGATGAGGGTGCCGAACGTGAGCCCGGTGTAGCTCACTACGGGCAGCAGGGCGTTGCGGAGAGCATGGTGGGTGATGACCCGCCGCCGGGGGACCCCTTTGGCCCGGGCGGTGCGGATGTAGTCGCTCTCCAGCACATCCAGCATGGCCGAGCGCTGGAACCGGCTGGTGGCTGCTAACTGGATCAGGATGAGGGTGAGCGCGGGGAGGACGATGTGCCCGGCCCGGTCGGCCCACGTGCCCCAGAAATCGGCATCGAGCCGGGGCGATTGCTCGCCGATGGTGAAGAAGATCCGCCGGCCCCACCAGTCGTTGAACCGGATGCCCAAGTCTTTCAACAGCGCTCCCAGCCAGAACACGGGCATGGCGAAGAACAAGAAGGCGAAGAAGGTGGAGATGTTGTCGAACTTCCCGTACTGGCGGATAGCGCTGAATACCCCGACCGCCACGCCGAGGATCACCGATACCACCGTGGCCGCCACTACCAGGCGCAGGGTCACCGGGACGGACTCGCCCAGCAAAGTGGTGACGGCGCGGCCGTTGTCGGTGGAGGTGCCCATGTCGCCGACGAGAAGGTCGCCCAGCCAACTGCCGTAGCGCTCGAACAGGGGCTTGTCGAGGCCCAGGCTGGCTTCCAGCCGCTGCACTTGCTCGGCGCCGCCGGGTTGGGAGAGCAAGAAGACCCGTTGCTCGGCGATGGGGTCGACCGTGGCTACGAGTAGGAATGCCACCAGGGTGGCGAAGAATAGGACGACGACGGATATGAGCAGCTTGCGGGTGGCGAATCCGAGCATCCGTTAGAACGCTATCTGTACCAGCCCCCGGCGTAGCGGCGGACTGTTTCCAATGGGGTCGTGGTGGCGGGTCCTGTCGCCTGACGGCGGCCTGGCGTGCTTCGCGTGCGCCAGGTCCGCCTCCGGCGCCACCCCCCACCACGGCCCAATTTGTGGCCCGCCGCTCCGCCTAGCGTTCCTCCTGCCCCCACCTTTTTTGGTTAGGGGAGGAGAGTCCACTCCTCGAGGTTCCAGGTGAAGCTTTCCAGGGTGGGGTTGTCTTGGATGTTCTGGATGTTCTGGTTCCAGGCCAAGAAGAAGGGCAATTGGTACACGGGTGTGTTGGGCAGGGTCTCCCACATCAGGGCGTCGGCCTGGTTCAACAGCTCGGCTTGGCGGTCGAGGTCAAGGGTGAAGGTGGCCTCTGTGAGCAGCTCGTTGACCCGGTCGTCAACGTAGGCACCAGGGTTGCTGTCGCTGCCGGTTCCGAACACCTGAAGGGCCGATGTGGCCGGCAGCGGGCCTCCCACCCAGGCGAAGATCACCAAGTCGAAGTCTCCGGGGGGACCGGGCGGGTCGTTGTTTGAGCCGAACACCGGTCCGAAGATCTCACCGCCGGGCAGGTTGTCGATGGTGATTCTGATCCCGGCTTCACCCAGCTGGTTTTGCACCAGCTCCTGGAACTGCTCCCGGCGATCGTTGCCGCCGGTGGTGCGGATGCGCAGGCTGAGTTGGCGGCCGTCTTTGGCGTACACGTCGCCGTCGAGCTCCCAGCCAGCTTCTTCCAGCACGGCTCGGGCCGCGGCTACGTTTCTTTGTTGGAACTGAGCCGGGGTGTTGTCCTGATACTGGGCTTGGCCGTTCATGAAGATCCGGTTGCCCAGCGGTTGGGCCGACTCCGAAAACGGCCGCATGAGCGCGGTCACGATCAGCTCTCGGTCGAGCGCCAGTGCGATGGCCTGGCGCGCCTCCAGCGGCACGGTGGCAGTGTTGAACGTGATGTGCTCCCAGGTGGGGCCGAAAGTTATGGAGGAATCCACCCCGCCAATGCCGCCGATCTGGGCCACGAGGTCGACCTGGGGCTGGGGATAGATCACGTCGACCTCGCCGTTCTCCAGCGCGAGGGGCAGGTTGCCCACATCGCTGATGAACCGGAAGGTGACCTCGTCGATGTGGGGCCCTTCGCCGAACCAGGTGGGGTTGGCCACCAAGGTGAGATCGCTGCCCGGGTTGTACTCGTCCATCACGTATGGGCCAGCGCCCACGCCAGGGTCAGTCCGGAATCCATCGCTCCAGTCGCGGCCCAGATGGGCAGGCGGAAACGGCCCAGAGAACAGCAGGATGTACTCCACGAAGGGCTGACCCGCCGGCCAGCTCAGTCGGACCGCCTTGTCGTCCACCACTTCCAACTCGGCGCTGTCGAAGCCCTGGGTGGCCGCGCAGTCGTCTTGGGGGTCGTTGCAGTTCTCGAAGTAGAACACCATGTCGTCGGAGCTCACCGGGGTACCGTCGCTCCACGTGGCGTCGGCTCGCAGCCGGTACTCCACCACCAGCGGATCCTCCTGGATGATGGTGGGGAGGGTTTCGCAGAAATACGGCTCGAAGCTGAAGTCGGGCCGGGTGCGCACGCAGGTGGGGTAGATCGCCCGGGTGATCTGGCGGCCGGCGAGGAGGTTGTCGCCGGCGGTCAAGTTATTGAAGTTGGTGATCTCCTGCTCCAGCCCGACGACAACGCTGGTGGGCTCGTCGTCGGGAGCCGGTGCGGGGGTCGCGGTCGCCGCCGGTGCCTCTGAGGACTCTTGCTCTGCGGGCTCTTGGGTGGTCGGAGTCGACGAGTCGTCGTTGCCGCAGGCGGCGGCCAGCAGCCCGAGTGCCAGCAGAATGACGAGCCAGCGCGTCCAGCGGCTGGTGTGGATTGGTCGCGTATTTCCCTTCACGTCGTGACACGCTATCGGGAAGGCGCAGGTAGAAGAACCTTGTTCACGGATTGTCGCCGGGGCCGATAGCATGAGGCCGAAGGGAACACATCCGGGTGCCCGGCGGTTGTAACCTCAACCGATAGCGAAGGAGAGAGAGCAGTGACATTGGAAACCGTCCGCAACCCAGCGGCCCTAATCGAGATCACCGAATTGGTGGATCGGCTGCTGGACGCCATCGATGGAGAGCTCACAAGCCGCTCCCGGGTGGTAGACGGACTGTTGGACCTGCGCCTCGCCGCTGCCGAACTCCCTGATGTGGTCGCCCAAGTCGACGACTGCCTGGCCACGCTTCCTGGCAACACCACGGTTACGAACCTTTGGTGGATGGAGACGTTGGCCGACCTCCGCACCGCCGCTTCTAACTAGAACCCCCGGCGGGTCTGCTGATTGGCGGTTTCGCGCGTTTTCCGGTGGCTGGCGGGTCCTGTCACCGGAAGCGGCCTGGCCGTCGGAGCGGCCAGGTCCGCCACCGGCGCCACCCCCCAGCCACCTGCATTCATGTTCCATCCGCAGGCCCGCCTGTCTTTCCCTTTCGCGGCGCGGAGGATCGGCTGCACTAAGAAATATGGGGGGATACGCTCAGGGGGAGTCTTGGGAGGTGGCGAGATGAGTGATTCCTCTACGGCGGTGGTGGGGAGCAGGCTGCTTCGAAAGGAGGATCCCGAGCTGCTAACCGGGGAAGCCCGGTTCGTGGACGATCTCGACCTCACCGGGGCGCTATGGGTGGCGTGTGTGCGGAGTCCTCATGCTCACGCCCGCATCAACTCGGTAGACTTCAGCGGCGCTTTGGCGGCCGATGGGGTGGTGGCCGCCTATTCGGGGGCCGATCTGGCTGAATCCTGGGGGCCGTTGCCGTGCGCCTGGCCGGTGACTGATGACATGAAGAACCCGGCCCACCTACCCATCGCGGTGGACAAGGCCAACTACGTGGGCGACGTGGTAGCGGTGGTGCTGGCCGATGATCGCTACGGGGCGGTGGATGCTGCTGCCCTGGTGGAGGTGGACTACGAGCCGCTCGACGCGGTGGTCGATCTTGAAGACGCCCTGGCCGACAGCAACGTCATCCACGAGGATCTGGGCACCAACGCCTCCTACACCTGGGAGCTGACTCCTGACGCCGACGCGGTGGAGGCCGCTTTCTCTGCGGCTGATCACGTGGTGTCGGAGCGCTACATCCAACAGCGGCTCATTCCCGCCGCCATGGAGCCGCGAGGCGTGGTGGCCGTGCCCGCGCCCTTCGGCGGGGATATCACCATCTACTCGGCCACCCAGATCCCCCACATCCTCAAGGTCATGGTGGCCCTCACCCTGGGTCTGCCCGAGCAGAAGGTCCGAGTGGTAGCGCCCTCGGTGGGAGGCGGCTTCGGCTCCAAGCTGAACGTTTACGCCGAGGAAATCATGTGTACCGCTCTGGCGCTGCGCCACGGCGTTCCGGTGCGCTGGACCGAGGGCCGATCGGAGGCCGCCGGTTCCACCATCCAGGGCCGGGGCCAGATCCAAGACATCGAGCTGGCCGCCGACGCCGAGGGCCGCATCAGCGGGGTGCGGGTGAAGCTGGTGGCTGACATGGGGGCCTACCTCCAACTCGTCACCCCCGGCGTGCCCCTGCTGGGCGCCTTCTTGTATCACGGCTGCTACGACATCCCGAACTACTCCTTCGTGTGTACGGGGGTGTTCACCAACATGACCCCCACCGACGCCTACCGGGGGGCGGGCCGCCCCGAAGCCACCTATGCCATCGAGCGGGCCATGGACTCATTGGCCGCAGCCGTTGGGGTGGACGCGGCTGAGATCAGGCGGCGCAACTTCATCGGGCCCGAGCAGTTCCCCTATTCGTCGGCCCCCGGGCTGGTATTCGACAGCGGCAACTACCCCCAGGCCCTGGAGCAGGCCCTGGAACTGGTGGACTACGAGGGGCTGCGGGCCCAACAGGCCGAGCGCCGGGCGGCGGGGGACAGTCGTCAACTGGGCCTGGGCCTGTCGAGCTACGTGGAGATGTGCGGTTTGGCCCCCAGCCGGGTGCTGGCCTCGCTGAACTATGCCGCCGGCGGGTGGGAGTCGGCCACCGTGCGGGTTCTGCCCACCGCCAAGGTGCAGGTGGTGACCGGCACCTCCCCTCACGGTCAAGGCCATGAGACGTGCTGGTCGATGATCGTGGCCGACCAGCTGGGCGTGGACCCCGACGACGTGGAGGTGCTGCACTCCGACACCGCAATCTCCCCGCTGGGGCTCGACTCCTACGGCTCCCGCTCGCTGTCGGTGGGCGGCACCGCGGTGTATATGGCGGCCGACAAGGTGATCGACAAGGCCAAGCTCATTGCCGCCCACCAGATGGAGGCCAACGTGGAGGACTTGGAGTTCTCCGACGGCACGTTCCGGGTGAAGGGCCAGCCCGATGCCGAGATGCCGCTGGCCGCGGTGGCCTTCGAGGCGTTCACCGCCCACAACCTGCCCGACGGCATGGAGCCCAACTTGGAGGGCCACATGACCTGGGACCCGCCCAATTTCACCTTCCCGTTCGGGACCCATGTGGCGGTAGTGGAGGTGGACACCGAGACCGGCGAAGTGGAGATGGTGGACTACGTGGCCGTCGACGACTGCGGCAACCAGATCAACCCCATGGTGGTGGAGGGCCAGATCCACGGTGGCATCCTCCAGGGGGTGGCCCAGGCCCTGTGGGAGGAGGCTGCCTTCGACGCCGAGGGTCAGCCCCGCAACGTGAGCTTCCTGGACTATCTGGTGCCGTCGCCGGCCGAGACCCTGTCGTTTCGCACCGACTCCACGGTGACCCCCAGCCCCACCAACCCCATGGGGGTGAAGGGCATCGGCGAGGCCGGCACCATCGCCTCCACCCCGGCGGTGATCAACGCCATCGCCGACGCGCTGGCACCTTTGGGTATCGACGACGTAGAGATGCCGGCCACGCCCGAGCGAATCTGGGAGCTGATCTCCGGGTCGCAGCCACAGGAACCGTCTAGCAGCCGCTGGAGTCTGAGAGGCCTACTTCGGCGTTGATTCCCCCCTCAGGATGATCTGCCCAATATTTCCAGGCCGCGTTCGACGGCCGACACCGCAAGGCGGGTGTCGAAGGTGGCGATGGCGCGGGCATTATGGCTGAGGGCAGTATCGAGGACGATGGCGTCGGGCAACTGCAACCCGGTATCGGCCCGCAGTGCCGCCCATCGTTCTGGTGCATCTGCTTCGACATCGGTAACGACAAATGAGGAGCGAAGTCCGTCTGCCGCGGCATCGAGCATCCCGAGTTGGGCTGGTGCCACGAGACACTCAGCCAGGGTAACCGGGTGCAGAAGGGCGTCTTCTTCGGCAATCTCCCGATTGATCGCCACCGCTCGGCGGTGATGTCCATCGCGCGGGTCGCGCAGCGCCACAACCCAACTGGCGTCGGCAACGATCATGCGGGCCAGTCCTGGGACCGGTCATAGAGCGTCGAAGAGCCGGGCAGGGAGCCTTCTAGCACCGCCCGGGCGCTAGCACGAGAAGTGGGCGTGCGACCGCTTTGGATCCAGTCCAGCATGATGAGCCTTATGAGGCCGGCTCGGGGCGCATCCGGCCATTTTCGCGATGCCTCGTCGAGGACATCGGTGATCTCGTCAGTCTCGGTCACCGAATGACGAGGGCGGGTTGTCGGCATGGTCAAGAGTGTAGCACCTAGTGCTGCACCGAATGCCCTTCGGATTTCGACCAGGCATACATAAAATATGCTTTTACATATGCGAACCACGATCATCTTGCCTGATGGTCTGGCCGAACAGGTCAAAAGGCATGCAGTCGAACGCGGGTGCACGTTCACATCGCTTGTGACTGACGGCCTCCATCTGGTGTTGCAGGGTCCGTCCGGCGATCCGCCGCCGCCTCTGCCCGCCTACCACGGCGACGGCCAGATTCTCGTCGACCTCACCGACAAAGAAGCCCTGTGGGAAGCCCTCGACGCCGACGGCTGGCGATGATCCTCCCCGACGCCGGCTTTGCCCGATTCAAAGACCTGTCCTGGTTCAACTCCATTCTCGACTGACCGTCCAATTCAAACAATTCAGAAGGCCGCCGAACAGGTTCTAGGGCAGGGCCACGACCTCTAGGTCGGTGTGGTGAGCCATGATTTCGAAGTCGCTGTCGGCATGGAGAACCGGAACCCCGGATTGGATGGCCACGGCGGCGATCAAGCAATCCAAGAGCTTGCGGATGGTTTCGCCCCTTCTGCGGCAGGACCGATAGACCGCGGCGGCGTGGTCGTAGTGAGCGGGGTGGGTGGGAAGGATCACGGCTCGGGCCAAGAGACGCTTGAGATTCTGTTCGTGGATGTCGTCGCGAGCGCCGGCTAGCACTTCCAGCCTCACTGCATCGGTAATGGCGAGCTCGGCCTCGGTTTTCATCAACAGCCTGAGTCTGATGTGCGAGTCGCTTCCCGTGTTGCGGAGGTACTCAACCCACACCGAGGTGTCGACGAGGATCACCTGACTTCGTGGGTTCGCATCTCGTCGAGGTCGCCTTCCCAGCCGGCCCCTTGCATCTGAAGGGCTTCCTCCACCGTCATCGGCTCGGCGGCCACCATGCTCAGGGCCAGGTTCACGGCTTCCCGCTTGGTGCTCAGCTGGTAGCGCCGCATGACCTCAGCGCAAGCCTCCTCGTCGATATCGATGTTCGTTCGGGCCATGCACAAAGCATACACCACCAATACACCTAGCTGGCTGGGGAAAATGCGTCGCTTACTCCGAGTTGAGCAGCTCTTGTCTTACCTGGTCCCAGTCGAGCACCGGGTCGGGCGGGTCTCGCAAGCGCTCAAGTGCCACCTCGAGATCGTCAATGTCCTCCAACAACGCACAAGCCAATCCGCTGTTGTTCCGCAGCTCCCGCTGGCTGATCTCCCGGCTCACAACGCCACCGTAGCACGCAGTGCTACGACTTGGCTGAAGGGAAATAGCCGGTTAGTTGGTGCCGGAAAGGGCTATGGCGGCGTTGATGAGGCCGAGGTGGGAGTAGGCCTGGGGGTGGTTGCCCAAGAGGCGCTCTGTGGCCGGGTCGTATTGCTCGGGGAGCAGGCCGGTGGGACCGCACAGGTCGAGGTAGCGGTCGAATAGGGCTTGGGCGTCTTCTAGCTGGCCGATCAGAACGTAGGCCTCAATCAGCCACGATGCGCAGATCAGAAAACCGCCCTCGGTGCCGGGCAGCCCGTCATCGTGGCGGTAGCGGTACACCGTCTGGCCATCGCGCAACTCACTCTCCACTGCTTTGAGGGTGGACACGAAGCGGGAGTCGCTGGGGGGCAACAGCCCGCTCAAACCGATCCACAGCAGGCTGGCGTCGAGGTCGGTCGAGCCGTAGGCGGTGGTGTAGGAGCGGCGCTGCTCATTCCACCCGTTCAAGATCACGTCGGCGGCGATCTGGTGGCGAAGGGGGCGCCAATACGGTGCCAGCTCGGGGTCGATGCGCTCGGCGATCTTGATGGCCCGGTCCACCGCCATCCAGCACATGACTTTGGAGTGGACATGATGGCGGGGCGGGCGGCGCTCCTCCCAGATGCCGTGGTCGGGCTCGTGCCAGCGGGTGGCCACCGCCCCCACCACTGCTTTGACCACCTCCCAGTGCCGGTTGGTGAGGGTGACCTCGGCGTCGCACAGCCGCCAGGCCAAATCCACCACTGGGCCGAACACGTCGAGCTGCACTTGGTGCTCAGCCGCGTTGCCTATCCGCACCGGGCGGCTGCCGGCGTATCCGGCCAGCTCGGGCAGCACCGCCTCGGGCAGGGCCTCGTCGCCCACCAGCGGATACACCGGCCGAAGCTGCTCAGGGCTGGGGAGGTGCTCGACTCGCTCGAGAATCCAATCGAGCAGGTTGCCGGCCTCCGTGCTGCTGCCCAGGGCTAGTAGGGCGGCTGCGCTCATGGCGGCGTCTCGGGGCCAGCAGTAGCGGTAGTCCCAATTGCGGACCCCGCCCATCACCTCGGGCAGGCTGGTGGTGGCAGCGGCCAGCATGGCGCCGGAGGGCTGGTGGCACAGTGCTTTGAGCACCAGCGCCGACCGCTCCACTTCCTCGCTGGCCACCGGGGGCAGCGTCAGCTTCTGTGCCCAGTTGCGCCAGTGCTGCTCGGTGGCTTGTCGGCGGTCGGTTTCGGTCAAGTCGGTGCGAAGGGGCCGGCCGTGGACGCCGAGGCGCAGCATCAACTCCAGAGGGGTCCCGTCGAGCTGGACGTCGGCGACTGCCGTCTGGTGGGGGCCTTGGTCGACGATTTCCCAGTTCACTCCGGGCGAAAGCAAGACCATGGTCTCGGCCGCGCCCCACACCTCTAGGCCGCCGTCTATCACGTGCAGTCCGGTGGGGGCTCGGCCGAAATCCAGCCGGGGGGCGAACTCGATGCGGATCCGACCGGTTCCCTCGATGGCCCGGATCAGGTTGGTGCGACCGGCCGGCTCGGTGGGGCGCTGGTCGGAGCAGTCGAGGTAGTCGGTGACCGTCACATCCGACCATCGGGTCTCGGTGATCATGGTGCCGTTGAGATAGCGGTGGGAGATGGGTGGGCTGTCGTCGGGGCGGCTGACCGAGAAGTGGCCCGCTCGGGCTCCGCCCAGCAGCCCGGCGAACACCGCGGGGGAGTCGGCTCTGGGGTGGCACATCCAATTCACCGAGCCGTCGGCGGTGACCAGCGCCACCGTGCGCTGATCGCTGAGCAGGCTGTGGCGCTCGATGGGCAGGGCGTGCTCGCCCGTGAGCCATGCCCGGCGCCGCTCGGCCAATAAGGCGAGCATCTGAGCCACCGACTGGGGGTCGTCCAACCGAGCTCGGGCCAGGGTCTGGCCGTGGCCGACCTTGAGGCCGAGGTCGGGGCCGGCCAGTCGGGCGAATGCGTCTTCGTCGGTGGCGTCGTCGCCGGCGAACACCACCGCTTCGGCTGACACGTCGGCCCTAAGCCGGTCTAAGGCGTCGCCCTTGTTGAGGTTCAACACCGACAGCTCCACCACCATCTTGCCGGTCTTGAGGTGGACGCCCTTCCACTTGCCGGGGCCCTTGAGCACATCGGTGACCGCGGCCCCGGCGATCTCGGGGTCGGCCTTGCGATAGTGGAAGGCCACGCCGGCCGGCTTGGGCTCGATGATGAATCCATGGTCGCGCCGGGCGATGTCGTTCAGTGCCCCCATCACCCGGTCGCGCAGATCCCGCTGTTCGGCAGAGAGGTGTTCGGCGAAGCCGACGTCGAACTCGGTGCCGTGGCTTCCCACCAGGTGGATCTCCTCGGGCAGGCGGCTCAGGGCGGCCAGATCCCGCAGCGCCCGCCCCGAGATCACCGCCACATGGGTGTCGGGCATGGCGGCCAGTTGGCGCAGCCCGGCCACCGACTCCCTGAGGGGTCGGGCCTCATCGGGGTTGTCGATGATGGGGGCCAGCGTGCCGTCGTAATCGCAGGCCACCAGCAGCACCGGCACCCGGGCTAGCTCCCGCAGCCGGGCGTCCACCTCTTCGGGGGTCATTATCGGACCAGCCCGGCTGTCCTCGGTCATTCGCAGGCCTCTAAGCGGGCGGGCAAGCGCTCGGTCATTCGCAGGCCTCCAGGCGGGCCAAGAACCGCTCGGCCCAGCGTTGGGCGGTATTGGACCGAACGAGACGCCTCATGGTCCGCATGGCCGGCTCGGCTTCGGCTTGGGGGCGATGGGCTGCGGCCTCCATGGCCGACTTCAGCCCCTCGACGTCGTGGGGATTGATCAGCTCCGCGGTTCGCAGCTCTTGGGCCGCCCCGGTGAACTCCGACAGCACCAGCACGCCGGTGTTATCGGGGCGGCAGGCCACGTATTCCTTGGCCACCAGGTTCATCCCGTCGCGAAGCGGGGTCACCAGCATCACATCGGCGATCAGGTACATGGCCACCAGCTCCTCGATGGGGTGGCTCTGGTGCAGGTAGTGGACCACCGGGCTGCCCATGACCCCGAAGTTCCCGTTCACGTCGCCCACCAACTGCTCCACCGCTTGGCGGACCTCGGCGTAGCCGGTGACCTGAGAGCGGCTGGGCTCGGCGATCTGCACCAACACGCAGTCGTCCACCGACAGCCTCCCCTCGGCCAATAGCTCCCGGAAGGCACGCAGCCTCACCTCGATGCCCTTGGTGTAGTCGAGGCGGTCGACTCCCAGCAGCACGGTGGCGGGCGAGCCCAGGGATTGTCGGATTTCGATCGCTCTTGCCTGTACCGCGGGGTCGGCGGCCAAGCTGGCGATCCGGTCGGTGTCGATGCCGATAGGGAAGGCGCCCACCTGGGTGGCTCGGCCGTTGTGCTGGATCAGCTTGCCGGTGGTCTTGGCGCCGGTGATTCGGGCGACCGCCCGGCAGAAATTGTCGGCGCTCAGCGCGGTTTGCAGGCCGATCAGATCGGCGCCCAGCAGGCCGTTGATGATCTCGGCTCGCCACGGCAGCCGGATGTAGAGCTCGCGGGCCGGGAAGGGAATGTGGAGGAAGAACCCGATCCGCAGATCGGGCCGGGCCTCTCGCAGCAGGCCGGGAACCAGCAACAGGTGGTAGTCGTGGATCCACACGGTGGCGCCAGGGGCAGCAAGGCTTGCCACGGCGGCGGCGTAGCGCTGATTGACGGTTCTATAGGCATCCCACCAGGTGCGGTGGTACTCGGGGGGCACCAGGGCGTCGTGGAACAGGGGCCACAGGGTGGCGTTGGAAAACCCCTCGTAGAAGAGTTGGAGCTCTCCCTGGCTGACCCCTACCGGGTGGCACTGGAAGCCGTCGACCTCGAAGGGCTCGGATCCCGGGCCGGGAACGCCGGTCCAGCCCGCCCACACTGCGTCGGGATTGCCTGACATGACCGGTCGCAACGCCGATACCAGCCCTCCGGGGCTGGGAACCCACTTGGCCGTATCGCCCTCCCACACCCGCCTCACCGGGAGCCGATTGGCCACGACCACGAAGCTCCACTTCTGGTCTTCTGCGGCCACGAGGCCAAAATATCGCGCCATGCCCTGGCACCCGGTGTTGGTATCTTGATCAGTCATGCGGCCCCGGCCTGGTGGGCCGAGTCCGGTTATCTTTTTGAGCCGGGCTGGGGTCGCTCTTTGGTCTCAGTCGAGGATCATCAGCTGGTCGGGCAGCTCGCGGTCGTCGGCCACGTCGATCACCACTCGGCTGAGAGTGCCGGTGAACGGGAACTGGCCGCTGTAGCGGGGGCTGGGAGATGGGGCTTTGGTGAAGCCCACGCTGATGCCCACCGCGTGGATGTGGGTGTTATGAGTGTAGGGCATGGGTACCGATCCGGCTTCCTCGCCGTTTACCAATAGCCGTCCAGTGCCGGCGTAGCTGCCGGTTCGTTCGAATGCGGCGGTCACGGTGGCCGGCCCGGTGGGCAGCTCGGCCGAGGTCTCGGCCACGTAGTGCTCCCAGGCCATGTTGTAGTCCCAGACCAGATGGCCGTTTTGCACGAACAGGGTGAAACCCGAGGCCACGTCGCCGCAGGCCACCAGGGTGCCGTCGTCGCCGTCGGCTCGGTCGAGCTCCACGGTGATCGAATAGGACACGTTTTTGAGGTCGGGGCAGCCGTCGCTGGGGATGTAGGCCCCGTCGTAGTACACGAATCGGGAACGGCCGGTGATGGGCCGGGGCTTGGGCACGTGGAACCGCTCCAAGATGCGGTCGTCCAAGGGCAGCACTTGATAGTCCCGGGCCGCCTCCCACCACCGGTCGATGAGGGCGGCGAGTCGCTCGGGCTCGTCGTCGGCTAGGTCGCGGGCTTCGGAGAAGTCCTCGTCGAGGTGGTACAACTCCCAGCGGTCGTCGTCGAAGTTCTCTCCGGGAATGTGGCGGGTCACCGCTTTCCACCCGTCCACCCACATGGCCCGGTGGCCGAACATCTCGTAGTACTGCTCGGCTTTGGCACTGGGGGCGTCGGCATCGGCAAAGGAATACGCCATGCTGACGCCCTCCATGGGCATCTGGTTTACCCCGCCCACCTCGGCGGGGGGCTCCAAGCCGATCGCTTCCAACAGCGTGGGGGTGATGTCGCTCACGTGGTGGTACTGGGGGCGCACCGAGCCACCATCGGCGATCCCGTCGGCCCAGGAGATGATGAGCGGGTCGCGCACGCCGCCGGCATGGGTGTTCTGCTTGTACCACTTGAGCGGGGTATTGCCGGCCATGGCCCATCCCATCGGGTACACCACCCAGGTATTGGGCCCGCCGATCTCGTCGATGTCGGCCAGTTGCTGGTCGATGGGCCGAGGGCCGAGGCCGTTGACGTAGCGCATGGCGTTCTCGTGGCCCGACGGGCCGCCCTCTTGGGTGGCCCCGTTGTCGGACAGCAGCACGAACACGGTGTTGGTGGCTTGGCCGATCTCCTCGAGCTTGGCGATTAGGCGTCCGAGGTGCTCGTCGGTGTGGGTGAGCATTCCGGCATAGGCCTGCTGCATTCGGGTGGCCACCCGCTGCTCGTCGGCGCTCAGCTCTTCCCATCGGGGAACGCCGGGGTTGAACGGGGGCAATTCGGTGTCGGCTGGGACGATCCCGATCTCCTTCTGGCGGTTGTACCGCTCTTCTCGAATGGCGCCCCAGCCGGCGTCATAGCGGCCGTCGTAGCGGTCGATGTAGGGCTTGGGGACGTGGATCGGGTAGTGGCCGGTGCCGAAGCACAGATAGAGGAAGAAGGGCCGTTCGGGCCACGCCGATGTCTGGGCGGTGATCATGGCGATGGACTGGTCCACCAGATCCTCGGTGGTGTGGTAGTCGGGCTGGTCGGGGCGGTCGATGTGGTGGTTGTCGGCCACCAGGTCGGGATCCCAGTGGTTGGTGGCGCCGTCTAGAAAGCCGTAGTAGCGGTCGAAGCCTCGCTGGAGGGGCCACTGGTCGAAGGGACCGGCGGGGGTGGTGTCTTCGATGGGAGCCAGGTGCCATTTGCCCACTGCAAAGGTGGAGTAGCCCGCGGGGCGCAGAATCTCGGCCAGCGTGGCTGCCCGGTTGGTGATGCGCCCGGTGCAGCCGGGATAGCCGGTGTCCCAGTTGCTCACCACCGCCATGCCCACCGAGTGGTGGTTGCGTCCGGTTAGCAGCGACGCCCTGGTTGGGGAGCAGATGGAGGTGGTGTGGAAGTTGTTGTAGCGCAGACCGGCGGCGGCCAGGGCGTCCATGGTGGGGGTGTCGATCTCGGAGCCGTAGCAGCCCAGGTCGGCGAAGCCGACGTCGTCGAGGACGACCATGACGATGTTGGGGCTGCCGGGGGGTGGAGTTACTGGATCGGGCCACCACGGAGTGGATTCAGCGACGGTGTTGCCAACGACGCCGCCGTATGTCTGAGGATCAGGAGTCATGCGGTGTTGCTAGCACATCCAGGGTGACAGCCCACCGCCCTGCCCATTCGCCTGCACGATCTCTTTGGAGAGAGGAGGCTCAGAGTGGAGTGATGTTGATCCTGCGCTGGCTGGCGGCTACGAGCCTAAACAGGTCGTCGGGGTCGGAGGTGATGATCTCGTCGCCGTGATCGGCCATGGCCACCAAGGCGGCGTCGATGGCGTCGGAAAGGTCGCTGCGGGCGAGCAGCAATCCGGCTTGCCGCCCCAGCTCTTCATCCAGAGGGACTGTCTCCACCATTCGCAAAGCCCGAGCCAGCCGAGCTTGGCCTCGGGTTCCCCCTCGCCACACCTGGGCAATCACGCCGCCGTGGGTCTTCAGCGGGATCCCCGATTGTCGGGTGCCATTCAACCACCGGTTAATCGGCTGGTAGCCGCTCTCTATGGCAATGAACGCGCCCGCATCGAGGAGGACGCTCATTCGGCTTGCTGAGCCAGGAGCCGTTGCCGCTCGGCCAGCCATCTCTCGCCCTTTTGCCTCCAGTACGCCGCCGCCTCTCGGTCGCGCTGTCTCTGCTCAGCGATATCCTCGTCGGTGACGGGACCATGCAAGGCTTCGAATTCCGCGATCAGCTCGTCGAGTGCCACCAGTCGGTCGTCCCTGGCCAGTTGCTCTGCCATGGCCTGTGAGATCCACTCGCTCACCGACCGACAGACACCCGCCTGGACGGCTGATTTGGCGTGGTTGAGAAGGTCTAATTCCACCGTGATGGTGATTCGTTCCTTCGGCATACATTCATCATACTTTTGTATGAGGAAGATGCGATAGATCTGGCTCTTGTCACCCCAAAGCAAGAGCACATCGCCCTCCAAGACACCCCTGAGGTATTGGCAAGGGGAGGGGGAGGGGGTCCCAAGTAGGCTTCTTTGGTGCCCGAGCGACTGCTGAACGAACGGCTGGTGGAGTTTGGGACGACGATTTTCGCCGAGATGTCGGCGCTGGCTATGGCCACAGGGGCCATCAACTTGGGGCAGGGGTTTCCCGATACCGATGGGCCCCAGGAGGTGGCCGATGCCGCGGTGGCGGCCATTCGGGCGGGGCACAACCAGTATCCGCCGGGGCTGGGGATTGCCGATCTGCGCTTGGCGGTGGCCGAGCACCAGAAGCGGTTCTACGACTTGGACTTCGACCCCGACACCGAGGTGCTCATCACCGCCGGGGCCACCGAGGCCATTGCCGCGGTCATGTTGTCGCTGTTGGAGCCGGGCGACGAGGTGGTGCTGTTCGAGCCCTACTACGACTCCCACATCGCCGGCATAGCCATGTCTGGGGCCCAGCGGCGGTTGGTGACCCTGCGGCCTCCCGATTACCGGTTCGACCCCGACGAGCTGGCTGCGGCCATCGGCCCTCGAACCCGGATGATCGTGGTGAACTCGCCCCACAACCCCACCGGCAAGGTGTTCGACCGGGGGGAGTTGGACCTGATAGCCGAGCTGTGCCGCCGCCACGACCTGTTGGCGGTGACCGACGAGGTGTACGAGCACTTGGCCTACGACGGCGAGCACATCCCCATGGCCACGCTGCCGGGGATGCGGGAGCGCACGATCACTGTGTCGTCGGGGGGCAAGACGTTCTCGTTCACCGGGTGGAAGATCGGCTGGGTGTGCGCAGTGCCCGAGTTGCGCGATGCCGTGACGACCACCAAGCAGTTTTTGACCTTTGTGAACGGTGCGCCGTTCCAGCACGCCATTGCGGTGGGGCTGCGGCTGGGCGACGACTACTTCGACGGTTTGCGGGCCGGTCTAATGGCCCGGCGCGATCAGCTCTCTGGTGGTTTGGCGGCCGCCGGGTTCGAGGTGTTCCGCCCGGCGGGCACCTACTTCGTGACCGCCGATGTGCGCCCACTGGGCTTTGACGATGGCATGGCCCTGTGCCGCAAACTGCCCGAGCTGTGCGGCGTGGTGGCCGTGCCCAGCGTGGTGTTCTACGACAACGAGGATGAGGGGCGCCATCTGGTGCGATTCGCCTTCTGCAAGCGCCCCGAGGTTCTCGATGAGGCGGTGGAGCGGTTGGCCAAGTTGGGGGCTGGCTCATGAAGATCGCCGCCGTCCAGCACGACATCGTGTGGGAGGACCCGGAGGCCAACTTCGAGTTGCTGGGCCCCATGGTGGCGCAGGCCGCGGCCGACGGCGCTCGATTGGTGGTGCTGGCCGAGATGTACTCCACCGGGTTTTCCATGGCCTCCGACAAGGTGGCCGAGCCGCCTGACGGACCCAGCGTCGGTTTCCTGGCCGACCAGGCTGCCGCTCACGGCGTGTGGGTATGCGGATCGGTCCCGGTGAGTGACCCATCGAGTGCCGAGCTGCCCTTCAACCGGTTTGTGCTGGCCGGCCCCGACGGGGTGGAGGCGTTCTACGACAAGATCCATCCGTTCTCCTACGGCGGCGAGCACGAGCACTATGCCGCCGGGGCCGAGCGGCTGACCGTGACCGTCGAAGGGGTGAGGATTACCCCGTTCGTGTGCTATGACCTGCGGTTTTCCGATGACTTCTGGACGCTGGCCCACGACACCGATTGCTATGTGGTGGTGGCCAACTGGCCGGCGCCCCGCCGTGCCCACTGGTCGGCGCTGCTGGTGGCCCGGGCCATCGAGAACCAGGCCTACGTGGTGGGGGTGAACCGGGTAGGCACCGGGGGCGGCATCGACTATCAGGGCGACTCGGTGGTGATCGACCCGTTCGGGGTCGAGGTGGCTAGTGCACCCGAGGGCGAGGAGACAGTGCTGTACGCCGACATCGACCTCGCCCGGTTGGAAGAGGTCCGGTCCCGTTATCCGTTCTTGGAAGACCGCCGATAGCCAACAGTGACTGCCCAGTCCCAACCCTTGCTCACGGCCCGATTCGTGGTGCTGTGTTTGTGCGGGGTGTTCTACTTCATGGCCCAGGGACTTGTGTACCCGGTGCTGCCCGGCTTTGTGGAGAATGACTTGGGCGGGGGGCCGGTGGCGGTGGGGCTGGCCGTCGGCGGTTTCGGGCTGTCGGCTGCGGTGGCCCGCCCGCTTATCGGCCCGCTGGGGGACTCCAAGGGCCGGCGCTTCGTGGTTGTGTGGGGGTGCGTGCTGGCCGGAGTCGGCATCCTCGGCAACCTGTGGGTTTCCTCGGTGGCGGTGGCCGTGATGTTCCGACTGGTCACTGGGTTGGGCGAGGCCTTCTATTTCGTGGGCATCGCCGCGGCCGCCCAAGACTTGGCCCCGGAACACCGCCGAGGCGAGGCCACCTCGTACTTCTCGGTCACGGTGTACTCCGGGCTGGCTGTGGGGCCGATCATCGGCGAGCAGTTGGCGACCGCGGTCAGCTCCGACGCGGTGTGGTTGCTGGGGGGCGTTCTGTGCGCCGTCGGCACCGTTTTGGGCGCGGCCTCGATGCCCGGCCGACCCGAAGGAGCACCATCGGGATGGCCCGATTCCTTCATCCACTGGCCCGCCCTCCGCCCGGCCTTGCTGCTGGGGCTGGGGCTGCTGGGCTACTCCGGGTTCCTGGCCTTCATCAAGCTGCACGTGGACGACATCGGATTCGCCCACTCCGGGGCAGTGTTCGCCACCTTCGCGGTGATGGTGATCAGCCTGCGGATTCTGCTGGCCCGCCTGCCCGACCGGTTGGGGCCACAGCGCACCAGCACCATGTCGTATGTGTGCTCGGCCACCGGGCTGTGGATTATCGCCTTCTGGCATCAGGTCCCCGGCGTTTTCGTCGGCACCGCAATCTTGGCCATGGGTCAGACGTTCCTGTTTCCGGCCCTGTTCGTGATGGCCATCCAGTCGGCGCCGATCAATCGCCGCAGTCAAGCCATAGGCACCTTTAGCATCGCTTTCGATCTGGCTGTGGGATTGGGCGGGCTGATTCTGGGCGGCGTGGTGGAGGTGTCGTCATATTCCATGGCCTTCTTCGCCGGTGGATCGCTGTCGGTGGTGGCCCTAGTGGTGAGCCGAACTCTGGTTCGGCCCCAGCTTGAAGTGACCTACTGACCCTGTCTATTGATGCTGGCCACTGACGCTGCCCACTGACCCTGTCTTTTGATGCTGGCCACTGAATCTGCCTATTGACACTCGATGGCTGGCGTAGGAGAGTTGGCCCCTTCCCCCTGAGCTTCCCCCTTCTCGCGCGTGACGCGCCCCCGAAGGCCCGAAGAGAAGTTCAATGCGAGGCTCTGCGCTGCTGGTGTTGGCTGCCGCATGTCTTTTGACTGCAACTGGTGCCGGGTCGGCTGCCGGTTGGCAGCAGCAGGACGAAGGCACTTCGGTCGAGACGGACGACGGCCAGTTCGAGATCGGGGTATGGATCGAAGTGGACGTGCCCGGGGCGTCTGCGCCCGCCCCGAATCCCGCCAACCCCTCGAGGCCGCCTTGCTACTTCCAGCAGGGCGACTCCACCGAGCTGAACGCCTGGTTGGACAACGGCTATGTGGTCGATCCCAACCCCGATGAGGTGTATGTCTTCAAGCTTTGCGAGACCGACGACGACACCCGGCTCGTCACGTTTTGGGTGTACCGGCCTGCGCTGCCGCAAGGGCCCCCGCCGCCCACATTCATGGAGACCACCCGGCTGCGCAACGAGGCCTGGGGTCGTCTGGCCATACCCGAGCCGACCGCGCTGACGGCTCCGGCTGAGATCGCAGTTGTCCAACTCCCCACATATGTGTGGGTGTCGGCTGCCGATCGCACGCCGGTGTCTGAGACGGTTGCCACCTCCCTGGATGGCCATGAGCTGACCCTCACCGCCACCGCCTCACCCCGTCGACTGGGATTTCTGCGGATTGACATGGGCGACGGGAACACGCTGTGGTGCGACGCCGACGACGTGGTGGCCTTCGATCACTCCCGAGACCCGCTGAATCAGCCTTCCAACTGCTTCCACTACTACCGGCACTCTTCGGTCAGGAGGCCCGACCTCCGCTATCAGGTGGCGCTCACCGCCTTCTGGGAGATTTCGGTGGTGTGCGTGTTTGACGGCGGGCCTTGCACCAATCCGCCCCCCGCCGTCCCCACCCAGGCGCTTGCCGCCCTGCCCCATCCCATTGGCGTGGTCGAGATCCAAGCCCTGGCCAGCCCCGGTTAGCCCCGCCGTTCAAACGACTCGCCTGACCCCCTAGGCGACCGCCGGGTGGTCACCGACGAACCATGGAAAACCAGGTGACAGCCCGGCGGCAGGGGGGTAGAGTAATCAGTCCACTCGACGCGGGGTGGAGCAGTCTGGTAGCTCGTCGGGCTCATAACCCGAAGGTCGCGGGTTCAAATCCCGCCCCCGCCACTAGAAGCGGTGCGGTTGCCCCTTTGGTCAATGTCGACAAGCCGCGTGATGCAGCTCGACGTTTGCTGGGCCTCCTCTGGGCAAGGCCCTACACGACGAGCCCATTCAGACTTCACGGTGTCACCTCATGCTTCTAGACTGCCGCCATGACTCGCCTACCAGTGCTTGAGGAGGGGGCGATCGCCTATCTGCTGCAGGTGCCCAAACCAGTAGATGACCCAAACTGGCGGGTTGCACTTGTCCCGCCACTAGCGGCCTCCTATGACCTTCGCGGCCGTCTTGATCTAGGGGATCTCCCGGCTGTAGCCCCGATCCGTGGGCGTATTCACTTGTACTCTCGACAGAATCTGAATCCTCATGTCACTGGTGATTGGTCAGTCGGGCTGATCTTCACTGACTACGCCGGTCGAAGCTATAGGGTGATTCGCTGCAATGGGGCCCATCCATCGGACCACAGAAACTCAATTGAAGGCGATCTAATAATACGAACGCCGCATGTGCATCGCTTGACTGAACGATATCAGAAACTCAATCCACCAAGGCCGGATGGTTTTGCAGAGCCAACTGATGCTTATGACTCTGTAGCTACTGCGATAGATTTCTTGGCGGAGACGATAAATCTGCAACCAGTGGGAATGTTGTTCTTATGATTCTGTCATCAGAGATCAGAAGGTTGACGAATGAACTCCGTGAGAGTTTTTTGATACGAACTGAAGGTGATAATGGAGTAGCAATAACTTCACCATTACTCTTTGATGACGGTGATGTCCTCCCGGTATTTGCACAGTGTGAGGACGGTCGTTGGTCGCTTACGGACCATGGAATAGCCATTTCACATCTGTTTTTTGATGAATTCGCTTATACTGAAGCTCGATTCAAGAGAATTATGCAGTTGGTTGACTACCATTCGGCTGAATTGAGTCCTACTAATGAAATCACTCTTCAACTCCATGACTTTCCTAGAGCGTACGACGTAGGTACGTTTCTTCAGTTGGTTGCTCAAGTCCAAGGTGTCGCCCTCATGTCTCAGACGGACCGAGATCAGATTCGTTACGTTACGACTCTTAGGACATCAGTTAAGAATCGTTTGAAGACGCCCAGCTATAATGAGAATTGGTCACCTCCCGAAATTCAAGATCGAACCAGGGCAAATTACCGTGCTGATCTTCAGATTAATTCCGGTGAAGGTGCAGACGTAGTCTTATTTGCGGCAAGTACTAGTGACAAAGCAAATGTATCCGCCTTAACTATGGGTCAATTTAAGCGTCTGGCAACCGAGCGACAGTTTTTACCCGTACTTGCATATCACCCTGAAAGAGTTGCCAGTGAAGCGGTTTATCGTTTCCAGGATGAAGTTGAAGATATGGAATCGGTTGTTCCCACTGAACTTGACAATTATCGGGAACTTGTGGGAATTCTCAGAAAACGTGGTATTGAGATGACTGACGCCTAATTGCTGGAATAAGAGCAGATGCCATATATTGTTTGGCTACCTGCCAAACACTTTAGCACCATGTTGATAATTTTCAGAACTAGATAATGCCATTGTAGGATTAAAGTCCTCAATAATCAGATAAACTATGCATATAGTACTGCTAGCCTTCTGATTCATTATCTTGGTATATTCCTATCAATTGTTGGCTGGCATTTGCAGTCTGAGTCTCTTTTGGAGAGAGCTCTACGAGCCAGCCTTTTTGGCTAATAGTTGATCGCTGAGATTCACTGTCGCCAAGTACCAGTAGAAGATCCAGTCGAGGAACTCCGGGTCGTAGTCCTTTTTCTGCTGTTCGTTCTGGTGCCGGAGGTGGAATTTGTTGGCGATGTGAAAGAGGTCCTTTGCGTCATTCCTCAGCAACTTCTCTTCGATGAGCGCTTTACGCTCCTCTAGGACACCGGCGAGAGCGACCACGGCTGATCGGCGCTGCTCTATGGTTCCCTCCCGATGGCGGAAGATGGCGATAGCGTGGCTGATCTGGTCTTGGGCGGGCGACTGACCTTCGAGCATCTCTTCGATCAGTTGTCCTACGCCCTCTGGTGAAGCCTGCACCAATCGTCCAATATCTTCGCCAGATGCGGCGATCTGAAGGTCGAGCGCGGTCGTGTTGAGGAGTTCATTCATGAGTCCTCGATAGAGCGCCTGGCCGAACTCTCGGGATTGGTCTGTCGGGTGCCACTTCTGACAGCCGGCGTAGCAATACCAAACACGGGTCGGTCGGGCAGCTAAGTCGTGGAATACCTCGATGAAGTCGTAGAGGTCTGACTCCGACCACAGGGTCTCTACTCTTCCCCATAGTTTGGGTTTTCCGATTCGGCGGTCGAGTTCTCTCACCGGTGTGGAAAGGAGGCTGTCCGGCTCATGGAGGCAGCTATATCCAAGTTCTCCACAGAAATAGTCGGCATTGAACAGCCTCTTCACCAGTGAGCGAACTCGACCGACGATCACTGGCAATGAAGACTCTCTCGATATTGAGGCATCTAGTTCGCGCTGGGAGAAATACGGCCTAGTTCCCATGGTCTGGCTCTTGGCAGCATCTGCCAGTTCCCTTAACCATCGCAGACAAGGATTCACGTCATCTTCCGATGGTTCCCATTCACTATAGATTTGCTCGAAGTCGTCGACAGGAGCCTTCGAAGCAAATGCTTGGCGAAGGAGCAATAGGACTGCATCCTTCCAGTTTCGGCCCATGCCAGACACCGCTCCGCGATAGTGAAGGTCTTGAATCGCATCGATGAACAAGCCCCGCGGCCACCACAGTGTGTAACCGGCGTTGCCTTCAAAACCTGTCACTACTCCAACCCTCCTCTTTGAGTGCTCTGAGAGTGGTCCACAGCCAGACCCGCTCGCTGAGTCGACAATTCAGAGCGACCACAGCCAGCGGCGCCGAGGCTCCCGAACCACTCGATGAGTGCATTGACCTGAGCGAGATTTGCTGGAGGGTCAGTTTGCACTTCGCCGCTCGAAGTCGATGACTGCCAGTTCTTTGTAGATCGATCCCCAGAGCGCCGGGGATCGGCCTGCAGCGTGGAGGTCTCGGCCCGTTGACTCCCAGTGTTCATAAAACACCTTTAGGAGTTGGTAGCCAGCCGCGGCCCAGAGTTCCTTCACGCTGTCGAAACCGTCGCGCCATTCGACTCCTTGGTACTGCCCGTATGGGGCGCCTTGCAGCGACTGGACGAGCAGCAGCCTGAAGCTCGCGAGGATAGGAAACAGGGCGGGACGCCTGAGCCTCTTCGATGATTCCACTCCTTCCAAGAATGGAAACTTGAACTTCGGCCTCCCTTGCTTGACCTGTTCAACCATTTCTAGGGCTCCGTACTTTCCGCCCGACCCTGATACTCCTCCCATTTCCTGCCACCGCCATTCCGAGTCGCTGGCAATCAGATCGTGCAAGTGCAGGATGTCTCGAAGCACGGGGGTGAGGCGACGGTACCGATCTGAATCCTTCTCGAAGCGGTCGATCATCGACGCCTTGCGCCGGTAGGCATCTACCGGATGGCTGCTGCGGTCGGGGTGGCCCGCGATGTCAAAACACGACATGATGGCAATGATGTCGACGACGTCGACATCACCTTCTTGATTCTCGTGCCAGGCGATGCGGTCCGCCCAGCCATCGGGGGCAAGGGCATCTTTCAAGAACTGGAATTCGTTTTTCAGATCGAGAAGGGATTTCGCCTGAACCTGAATACTTGTATTGCGGCCGCCAGCGATCTCAGTGATGAGATCTGCCGCGGGGAGCCCGGTCATGACCTCTAGCCTGATGTACTCGTTGCTAGGCGCCATCCCTTCTTCCACCGCCTGGCAGACGATCGCATAGGAATGACCCCCGTCGACAATTCCATAGCCCGAGTCGGACGGGAAATGAAGCTCGTACACGTCCATGCCGTCCTCGCGGGCTTCCCGGGATTTTGAAACGGCGGACGCTACAACAGTGATCCCGCGGTGCTTCAGGTGAAAGGTCCCCTCCACACTGTCATCTTGCTGGCGCAGTGACCTCGACACATCCCGGTACACGGGCCGATTGACATTGGGCTCCCGGGGGTTTGCATCCAAGGGGATACCCACCGGGAATTCGCTCGCCGGCACAAGCATGTAATGGGTCTCAGCGCCTCCAAAGTTGGGATCAGGCATGCGCCGAGCGCTCTTGGCCACGACAGGAACAACGTGGTTCTTCATTTTTCTCTTCTCCAGTGCCCGCCACCGCGGACCTAGCTTGATGTGTCGTCGCTCCCGACATCCATCAGGGCGACCAACGGAGCATAACAGCCGTCAGCGCCAACAACGGGCCACCTGCCAAAGCCCACTGGATGACGGCGCAAAAGGGCTTCCAACTCAGAGGCCAGCTCAAATTGTTGCCCAGGTCACTCCCGGAGACGATGGCGGCGACCTCCGAGACTGGGACCGGCCCCTTTCGTTCCGATGACCTTGTTTCAGATATACGGCCGTCGCTCCTGCAGGCCAGGACTTTGATCGGGTGTCCATATAGAAGGCAATCCTCACACGTCCCAAAATTCATACCGCAGACTAGGAAAGGCACCACAACAATCTCGGAGTCAGAACCTGCTTCGAAAAATTGCGGTGGGACCCCTGCAAGAGGTGTGGAGGTATAGCGGCATTCGGGATCTGGCCTCTAAATCCCCAGCTCAGAGCCACAGAATAAGGCGCGGAGATCCCACAAAACGAAGTCCTAGATGCAGCGCTGCTGTGGCCAGGACTTCGTCGTTAGGGCCAGTCCCCTGGCTGGCCTTATGATAGCCGGCTCGCCTCGTGGGTCCAGACCCATTGCGTGAATTCGACATAGGGCCATACTGCGGCTGCATAACTACTCTTCCTGTGTGTACTGGCGTTCGTTTCTTCAACAGTCCATTGATTCGAAGAACGGGGTCAGTGCCTGGTATTCCGGTTTGCTTAGGGAACTCTGCCCTAGGTGATTGGACTTCTCAGAAGGGACCAACGTGATCGACGAGGTTGAGAGTCAGCAACTATGGTGCAGCACGATCATGGGCACATTCACGCGAATGATCTCACCTTGGCACCATCAGGTCGGATCCCCACCAAGCATTCGGAAAGGACTCAAGTAGACCTATGGCGGCACTTGGCGACTTCGAGACCTTCGTGGAGTGGGTCGAAACCCTGATCGCAGCCGAGGGATTCGACGAGGGAGAGCGGGACTACAAGCTCGAACTTAGCCTTCGGTTCAAGGAAGTCCTTTCCGACCAGTTGTCTTCGGAAGCCGTGCTTGCTTGGCTAACCGACTCTCCCAACAACATTGTTGGGTGGAGGACAACTAGAGCACTTGCTGATGTTGCTGGTAATGAGTTGGCAGCGCAGACCAGCCATCTATTTGGTGAAGGGGATCTTGAGGACAGGATCGATCGATTTGGGAAGTGGCTGAATGGTGTGATCGGTGTTGCAGAGGGTGAGCAAGCAACAGTCGCCAGTGCCCTGTTGATGGGTTTTGACGCAACGCAGTTCCCGCCGTACAAGACAAACGCAATTCGAACTGCAATGAGACTCGCAGGGCGTGATGCTTCCACCGGGCTACCTTCCATTCGATACAAGGCGTTTCTCGATTTCTGTGATGAAATCGTGGCCAACCTCGCTCCAAGGGCTCATCGCGAGGTGGATCGACTAGATGTCCAAGGTGCCTGCTGGATCGTGGCAGATTGGTCTCCTAGTCAAGTTTCCCGGCTGCTTCCTGAACGACACTCGGATTTCGTAGCGTGGCGCACTAGTGGGCAAGCCGGGGGCCTAGAGCCGGAGACACTGAAATGGTGGGTGAACCAAGGTGGGAACTACGACCAGGAACGCGACGAGTCGCGAATCTGGGCGCCCCAGACCACTAAGGCCGGGCATTCCGTCTTCTACCACACAAATGTTCTTGAAGTTCTTAAGGGCGACAGAATTGTCCACAATGTAAAAGGGCACATACGCGCCATAGGCATTGCCACTTCAGACGGCTACAAGGCTAACTATCCGGGTGCACGTCCCGACGAAATGAGTGGTGTTGCCGGTTGTATGGCTGATGTCGAATATCAAGAGCTTGCAGATCCGATACCGCTCTCTTCCATAGATGAGGCTCTCCGTGCCACTGGAAATGGGCCGTTCGCTTTGGATGGCAGAGCGAAACAGGGTTATCTCTATCGGCTTCCAGAAGAATTTGGGGATGAAATTGTCAGTCTATTGCCAGATTTAGGTACGCAAACGAAGCCACGCTCGCTGCAAGAGGTTGTTGAGACCTTTGTAGAAGCGACCTTTGCAAGTGGGCTCAGGTTCGGACCGCCGGACGAGGAGGACAAGCCGGGCGGCAAGCACAAGAAGACGGTTCGGTCCTTTGTCACGGCTCTGGCAACAAAGCCATTCGTGATTCTCACGGGACTTTCTGGATCTGGCAAGACGCGGTTGGCGCAATCGCTTGGTGACTGGCTTGGCTCGGTGAAAGTCATTGCCGTTCGACCGGACTGGACCAGTCCTGACCCTCTACTCGGATTCGAGAATGCCCTGTCAGAACAGGTCAACGGACGTTACGCGTGGAATGTGCCAGACACGCTCCGGTTCATCCTCCAAGCAAGGGACCAACCGGACCAGCCGCACCTTTTGGTCTTAGACGAGATGAACCTCGCTCACGTCGAGAGGTATTTCGCAGACGTCCTGTCCGGCATGGAATCGGGGGAACCGGTTGTTCCCGATCTCATCAAAGAAGGGGGGGACGTGTACCGGTTGCGTGAGGGGCCCAGGGCATGGACACCGCTGCCCGAAAACCTCTTTGTTGTTGGAACCGTGAACGTCGATGAGACAACGTACATGTTCTCGCCGAAGGTTCTGGACCGGGCGAATACGTTCGAGTTCAGAGTTGAGACCCCTGATCTGGTGGCTAGTGTCGAACGCAGTAGGCCTTTTGTTGCGGAACCAGGTTTGGTAGCGGGATTTCTCAAGGCCGCAAGGACTCCTGCCCCACCGGCGCCTGCAGGATTCGAAGGTTGGCTGAGGGACATCCACAAACTCCTTGCATCTTCCGATCGCGAGTTTGGCCACCGTACGTTCCAGGAGGCACTTCGATTTGCGGGTCTTCACGAACTCGCAGGTGAGCACGATCCGCTAATCAGTCTTGATCTGCAAATCGCCCAGAAAGTTCTGCCCCGGCTACACGGCAGCCGGAGAGAGCTCTCGACCCTGATAGATCAACTTGGCGGTCTCTGTTTCTACGGTCCCAGCAACACGGTGCCTGATGGCTTCGAATGTGCTGCGTTACCAAGCGATGGAGTTCCGGAACTGCCTGTCAGCTTCAGCAAGCTGCACCGAATGGCCAAGAAGCTTCGTGACAATCACTTTGTGAGTTTTGCCGAGTGACGACCCTTGCTGTCCTTCAGCTAGTTGATCAAGATGGCCAGTCGCGTGGTGAGCTATCAATCAGATGCTTGCCTAAGGGGGAAAGGTGGGGCGACCTCGCCACATTGGAGATCACCGAGTCGGACAGCATTCCGGATGTCCGCCTCCTAGAGGAAACGGACTACCAGTACAGGGTCAAGATCGGTGGTGACGGACACATTGCTGAGCTTGAGCCGAGCGAGATCTTCAGCCCGAACTCAGCAGACCTCGTTGACGGACGGCTTCGGACGGGACGGGTAACTGGCACAGTCAGAGTGTCAATCGTCACCCAAGGTGGCAATCGCTACACATGCGATTTCGAGGTGCGTTCGAGAAAGCTCAACTACGAAACCGAGTATCGCCGCATGATGCTTAGGCTTGCGGAAGAGGGGGCCGAACTCCTTCAGTCCTCGTTCGCCCCTGGCTCCTTCGGCGGATTTCAGCCAGATCAGATCTCCGACGCGCAAACTCTCTACCAGCGCTTCGCCTTCCTTGAATCGTTGCTGGACTCGGAGGTATTCGCCGAGGCAGTAGATGTCATCCGCCATCGGCCCTATTCCCGACATGAAATCGTGGACGAAGTCGTCGATCCCACTCGCGCTCTAAAGCCTGACCGAGACTTGGCTCGCCAACTTGCCCGGCCAACCGGTCGGCAGCAGGTCTTCCGGCCAGTGGCAGGCATGGAATCGATCCCAAGGACCGTGACGCGTCAGTGCCACATTGAGACTCTTGATACCGTCCCCAACCGATTTGTGCGCTTTGCATTCGAGCATTGGAAGTCACTAGCAGGCACCGTCGCAGATCAGCTGGCAGGCTCAGGCGTCTCGACGGATAGAGGCCGTCGAGACGCCCGTCGGGTGGAGGCTCACTTAGATCATCTCCTCACGTTTCCAGCCGTTGCGGAGGCTGGGCCTCTGCATCGGTTTCCTGGTGACGACACCGTGTTGACAGGACGAGCGGGCTACCGAGAGATACTTCGAGCGTTTCTCTTGGGAGAAGTGGCAACCTCGCTGGTTTGGGAAGGGGGCGCAGACGTCTTCAGCGCAGGGAAGCGCGACGTTGCCACCTTGTATGAATACTGGGTATTCCTCGAACTGGCGCGAGTGATTGAGTCCATCCCTGGATTCGTCTTCGACCGATCCGAACTCGTAGTAAGGACGAAGGACGGGTTGGGTCTCAACTTGAGACGAGGTGATCATGTTGTTCTTGGTGGCAGGGGCCAGCGCCGCGGCCGGCTAGTTGACCTTGAGCTCGCGTTCAATCGAACATTCGGCCGTGATGGTGGCACGGGCGGAAGCTGGACCGTCTCGATGCGACCTGATTGCTCTTTGCGTATCCAGCCAGCTGAAGGCGGGTGGAACGCCGACACTTGGGTCCACTTTGATGCGAAGTACCGGATTGATCAGTACTCCTCGATATTTGACGATGATGCCGATAAGCAGGAAGCGACGCCTGCCCTGACAAATCCAAAGAGCGACGACCTCCGGAAGATGCACGCCTACCGTGACGCCATTCGAAGAACAGCGGGTGCTTATGTGCTGTATCCAGGCAAAGACGAAAGCCAACCGGACACGCGTCGCCAATACCACGAAGTGCTCCCAGGGATCGGCGCCTTTGTGCTTCGTCCTTCAGAGAATGGACAGGCTGACCTCGCAGCTGCCGGTCATCTAAGGGAATTTCTCACCGACGTGATCGATCACGCCGCTTCGCAAGGCACTGGACGCGAACGTGCCCGGTATTGGGAGGATGTGACGTATACAGGCACAGGGGACGAAGAGCGTCGCTATGACTACAACCCAACATTGGAACTACCTCCAGCCGACTCGTCTGTTCTGCTTGGATTCGTCCGCAGCCCGAGGCACCGTCGTTGGGTTGCCGAGCAGCGCCTCTACAACCTTCGTGCCGACCCAGAACGCAATGGGAGCGTCACACTTGACTCGCCTGTGCTCAACGCTGAGTTCGTAGTCCTGTATGACAGCAACAGCAACGAGGTTTCAGCGTTCCGAACAACTGGTGCACTTTATGTGAGGTCCGGAGGGGACCTCAGAGAAACTGGCTATCCGGCGGAGCCTGGAAGTAGCGGTGCGGGAACTCACTACTTATGTCTCGGGCTCGGCGATCTGATCGAACCGCCAATCAATGGTCAAATCGCCCGAGAAATGGCACCCTCCGACGGGTCGCCAGTGGTGCGCTCATGGGACCAATTGGCCCAAGCAAGGTCAGGCCACAGGCTGCGAGACTGATGGACAGGCTTCTCATGTGCAAGGTCATGGACCCCCAACCTTCAGAGGGAAGGAAACTCTCGGCAAGGTGCCGTGTACCTGCTGGTTGAAGGTGATCGCAAAGATCTCACCTTTAGAGGAGACCTTCACCTAGGTTTGCCAGGCTCAGTCGAAGACGACTCGCTCTCGCAACCACGCCGCGAAGTCCTGCTCGCTGATCTGGCCAGCAGCAACGGCCAGCATTGCCTGTTCGGCGTTGTCGACATCAGGTGGGTCAGGAGACCACCGGCCCGAGTTCAGGTCGATGAAGACGACGAGAGCAGCCCACGCAGCCCGCTTGTTGCCGTCGGGCAGCGGATGGTTGCGGGCCAGCCGCCAGCACAGAACCGCTGCTTTGTCGAAGATGTCGGGATAGAACTCTTGGCCGTCAAATTCGGCCATCGGAGCGTGTAAAGCGGAATCCGCCAGTTCTATGCGGCCAGATGTCCACAGCGTTTCTGCGGGTGTACCGGTAACCTGCTCGGCGAGCCACAGGTACTCCGCCAAGCTGAGGTACCTGGTCAACGGGCCAAGCGTTCGAGAAGCTCTTTGTCTCGTTCCAGCAGCCGCTTGGCTCGTGCGATGAATTCCTCGTCGGCCTTCACCCGTTTGATCTCAGCACGAAGTGAATCAACAACCAGCTGGTTCATGCTCGATCCTTGGACTCGGGCCAATGCCTCGGCCTCTTGGGCCAACTCGTCTGGCAGCCGCACCGTCGTCTGTTTGGTCATGAAAGCATGATATCGCAACATCATGAATCTTCCACACGATTTTCGGGAAGCGCCGTGATTCGCTGACCAGAGGTGAACGTCAAGAGCACACTACGTTGTCCAGCTGACTCCTTTGGGCGAGCGGGGCCAGCAGGTGATGGTGCCGTCGGTGGCGATGGCGCAGGTGTGCTTGTCTTCGATTGCCATTGAGCTGTATGTGGTGGTTGCGGCGTCGGGCGGCTGGCCCCGGGCGTCGCCCCAGCAGGCGATGGTGCCGTCGGAGGCGATGGCGCAGCCGTGGCGATCTCCAACCTCGATCGTGGTGTATGTGCCGGAGGGAGCACTGGTTCGCCCGTAGCGGTTGTGGCCCCAGCAGGCGATCGAGCCGTCGGAGGCGATGGCACAGCTGTGGAGCAAGCCGAGCGAGATCGCGGTGTAGGTGCCGGCAGGCACTCTGGTCTGCCTGTGGGAGTCGTCGCCCCAGCACGCAAGAGTGCCGTCATCGGCGATGGCGCAACTGCGGGTGTCGTCTGCGGCGATGGCGGTGAAGGTGCCAGTCGGCGCGTCGCTCTGTCCATCAGAGTCATCTCCCCAGCACACAACGCTGCCGTCTGTGGCGAGGGCGCAACTGTGATCCTCACCGGCCGCGATTGCGGTGTAGGTGCCAGACGGCGCGTCAGCCTGCCCGTGGTAGTTGTAGCCCCAGCAGGCGATGGTGTCGTCAGTCCCGAGGGCGCAGCTGTGGTCGTCGCCGGCCGCGATGGCGGTGAAGGTACCTGTGGGGGCGTCGGTTTGGTCCAATGCGTCGTCGCCCCAGCAGGTGATGGTGTCGTCGGTGGCGATGGCGCAG
>VYEX01000041.1:62850-67841 GCA_009842675.1 Acidimicrobiia bacterium
GATGGTGTCGTCGGTGGCGATGGCGCACGTGGTCCGGCCATCGGCCGCGATCTGCTTGTAGGTGCCGGCAGGCGCATTGCCCTGCCCGAACGAGCCGTCCCCCCAGCAGGCGATTTGCCCGTCGGTTTTGATGGCGCAGACGTGGATGGATCCGGTGGCCACCGCCTGGTAGGTGCCTGCTGGCACTACGTCTTCCCCGTGGGGAGTCGCTCCCCAGCAGGCCACGGTGGCGTCGGGGCGCAGGAGGCACGTGTAACCGGAGCCCGTGGACAGCCCCGTGAAGTCCTCGCTTTGGGGTTGGGCGGCGGGTTCTGGCATGTCATGGGCGGCGAGGTGGTTCTGAGAGTTGTCGCCGATCCACATCGTGGTGCCGTCAGACCACAACCCCCAGGGATTGCGTGAATCGGTGGTATCGAGGCTGTCGATGTCCTTGGTGGCGTCGCGGCTGCCGTCGGCCAGGCTGTAGGCATAGACCTTGTCGTCGCCGCTATCGGCCACCCAGAGCGTGGTGCCGTTGGACCAGATGCCGCGGGAGTGGGCGTTGCCCGAGGCGTCGAGGTCGTCGATTTCTTTGGAGGCGTCGCGGCTGCCGGTGGCAAGGTCGTATGCGAAGACTTTGTCTTGCCCATCGTCGGCCACCCAGAGCGTGGTGCCGTCCGACCAGATCCCCATGGGGCGGTTGTTGCCCGCCGCATCGAGGCCGTTGATGTCTTTGGTGGCGTCGCGGCTGCCGTCGGCCAGGCTGTAGGCGAAGGCTTTGTCGTCGCCGCCATCGGCCACCCAGAGCGTGGTGCCGTTGGACCAGATGCCGCGGGGGTGATTGGCTCCTGCGGCATTGAGGTCGTCGATGTCTTTGGCGGCGTCGCGGCTGCCGTCGGCCAGGGTGTAGGCGTAGACCTTGTCTTGGCTGCTGTCGGCTACCCATACGGTGGTGCCGTCGGACCAGACGCCTCTGCTGGCCCGGTTGGCCTCAGCCAACGCAATCGTGGTTCCCGCCGAATCCGAGTCGTCGGTTTCCGTCTGTATCTGCGGCTCGGGTGGCGCGGCGGGGGTGTCGGCTCGACGGTAGACAGATCTCAAGCTGAGCCCGTGGGCGTTGCGGGCCTTTATTCGATACACGTAGGAAGTCGATGCCTCGACGGTCGAGTCGGTGTAGGTGGTGGCCGCCGAGCCGGTGTCGTCCTCGATAACGGAGAACACACCCGCCGGTTGGGTCGCCCGATGGCGCCGCAAGATCTGATAGCCGGTGATGGTCGAGTCGCTGGGATCAGCCCAAGACAACGTCACCGAGTTGTGGGCAATGCTGTCAATCACCGGGCGGGCCGGTGTGGCCGGCACACTGCCGCTCTGGGCGGCAACCGGCCACGGCGCCAACGCGAGCACCGAAGCCAGCAAGGCCAGTGCCAAACCCGAACGTCTATTGGGGAGCCACACCGTCACTCAAACATAGTAGCAACCACTATTTACAGTGGCCCACGGGTCCTGAACAGGTGTGGTTCTTGAAAGGCCACTACGTCAGTAGACGGACTTTGAGAGTTTGTCCAGGACCCATTGTCCCGATGTCACCGGTTCGTAGTGCGGTGGATCGTCGGCGGTGGTGCAAGTGGGGATACAGCGGATCTCGGCGTCGTAGTTGGGCTGGTGGAAGAACACGACCGACATGCGCGACGTGTCGCTGAAATCGGGCTTGGGGTTGACCACACGGTGCATGGTGGATACCCACCGGTCATTGGTCCACGCGGCCATCAGGTCGCCGAGATTAATCACGAACGAGCCGGGAACGTGGGGAATGTCGGCCCACTCACCGTCGCGAAGTTGAACCTGGAGGCCGCCGGGGTTGTCGTCTTGGTACAGGATGCTGAGCGACCCGTAGTCGGTGTGCGCCCCTCGCCGGATCTGACCCTCGACGGGCGGCGTGCGCTGGGTCGGGTAGTGGTTGACGACGAGGTTGGAGATGTGCTGATCGATCTTGTCGTCGAACCAGTGATCCTCGAGGCCGAGCGCCCTGGCCATGAGCGCCATAAGTTCATCGGCCAGGCTCTCCATCGCTCGGTAATAGCCGGTCCAGGCGTCGCGGAAACCTTCGACGTCGGGCCAGATGTTGGGAGCGAAGAACCCCTCGCGGCCTTCGCGAAGGCCGGCAGCATCCGCGGCGGCGGGATCATCGAAACGGTTGACGGCAAAGACCTCGCACAGGTCGGGCGGCGTCTCCACGTCGAGGCTTCCGGCCAGTGCCGAGCTCTGGATCGGAAAGTATCCCCGGAAAACGTACGGGCTAGGGGGCATCCAACGCCGCTTGTCGTCCTCGGGCAGATCGAAGTACCGCCACGATGCCGTCATCAGCTCCTGCACAGTTTCACTCGGAACACCGTGCCCCGTAACAACGAGGAAGCCCAGAGACTCGCATGCGGCCCCTACCTCGGCGGCGATGTCCGAGCGTGTCGCCGGATCGCCCGAAGCAGCGGCCTCCAGATCGACCACCGGCACATGCCCGCGCTTGATTGCATCGATGTCGGAATCGCCTTGTCCAGGCTGCTCAGGAGTGGTCACGTTGCCTCCTCCGTGTCGATGGTGTGCAAACGGAAAGGGTTGCCATATGTTGTCCGCGGCACTTCTCCGAGATCAACCAAGAGGCCACTAAGGTGACTCGGTGGACGATGCCGGGGCTGTCTACGACGACGGGTTTTGCTTGGGCAATGGGTTGGTTGGGGAGGCGCTGACCATCGCGTCGGCCAATCCCAAGAACTTCTACCAGGCCATTTCCGACACGGCAGCGATGCCTCTTCTCGACCTCTGGGCCAAGCTCTTTGTGCCTGATGGGGCTGGGCCGTTCCCGGTGGTGATTGTCGTTCCCGGCAGCTTGGGACTCCAGGCTCACCACTTGGCCCACGCATCGACGATCACCGATTCGGGTATCGCAGCATGCGCCATCGATCCCTTCGGCCCTCGGGACGTCGTTTCTACCGTGGACAACCAGATCCAGTATTCCTTTGCAGCCAGCGCCTGGGATGTATTGGCCACTGCCGAGTATCTTGCCGACCGCCCCGAGATCGACGCCTCGCGAATCGGAGCGCAAGGCCACAGCCGTGGCGGCTCCGCCGTGCTGAGCGCGGCGTCAGTACATTTCGCCGCAGCAACCGACGCCCCGCAGCTCGCCGGCGTGTACGCCGCCTACCCCTGGTGCGGCCACCAGTTCCTCAATCCCGCCGTAGGCAGCACGCGGGTCCGCGCCATCATCGGCGATCTGGATGACTGGTGCTCACCAACCCAAGTCCAAGCCCACATCCACGCCATCCGGGTCGCAGGCAGCGACGCCAGCGTCCGGATCTTGCCGAATGCCCACCACAGCTTCGATCGCACCACCCCCCTGGAGCACGTGCCCGATGCCGCTGTGGCCCCCAATGCACCCACCGTTTACATCGCCGACGACGGCGCCTTCATCCTCCCCACCTCGGATGTGCCCGACCCGGCCCTAGTCGATCTCGACGGCTTCCTCTACGCCGCCAAAGCCGGCTTCGGAGTCCGCGGCGCCCACATCGCCGGCACCCCCGACCTCGCCCCCCTCTTCGTCAAAGACATGATGGCCTTCTGGACCAGCATCATGACCCCGACAGCGACATAGACAATTCACCCTATGACTCGTCGGTCGTCCTCCAGACCCCGTTGACCATTACGGCTCGGTTCGCGGCCTCATCGACTTCCCGCCATGCCTGCATCCGAGAGGGCGTTACGCGAATGAAGATCATGTTGTCGCCATTGAGGCGGGGATCCCATCCGGCCTTCTCATAGAAGAAGGCGGCCAAAGAGATGTCGTCGTTGACAAGCCCGGTAATTTGAGCTGTCCCGTCAATCATCAGAACGTCGCGGGTCGGTCCGATCCCGACGCGAACGGACGGCTCAGTCGCGATGTTGCGCGCGGTGACGGTTCCCTGCTCAATGCAGAAGATCAATTCGCCAGCCGCCGAGTCCCAAACAAGGGTTAGTGGGACGAGATGTGGTCCAGCAGGTCCCGCGGTTGCCAGCCAGGCGTCACCTCCAGCCTCAAGTTTTGCGATCGAATCCTTCACTCTCTGTGCGGTTGTTCGCACCATTGTTGAATCTTGCCCACTGGGCCATTGTGATTGCGATTCGAGACTGAATTTGGGGGCAATTGCGTGGGACGTTCCCATAGAGTCTTGAGGTGGATCTCCCCCAAGAGTCGACGGCTGCACAGCATCCCGTTGAGCAGGTGTATGGGATCCTCAGTGGAGAAGAAAGCTCTGACGATTATTTGGAAGAGATCCGGGGCCCGTGGCCACTGCCTACGACCCAAGCCCAGAGTGACCCTCCCAAGCCTCCCGGGACTTGTGATCAATAATTTCTCTGTCGTGGGAGAGCGCGAACTCGATATTGAGGGGTTCTATCGATGGGCGATGGGGGACCTCGTCGACAACCGGAATCGGGGGATCTTCGCTGAATGGCTGGTGGGGCAGGCGCTGGGGGCAATCAGTGACGATGATGTTAGGCATGAGTGGGATGCGTACGACTTGCTCTACGGGAAGGTCAAGGTCGAGGTAAAGGCATCAGGTCACAGTCAGACTTGGCCTCAGGATCATCCGTCGAAGCCGAGATTTGATATTGCCAAGACGCGGAGAACATGGGAGGCCAAGACCAACAAGTGGGTCGAGCACGATCCGCCTGTGAGATTTGCCGACATGTACGTGTTTTGCCTTCATGAACCGAAGAAGGCAACCTCTGAGAATGTCCGCGACCCTGAATCTTGGAAATTCTGGGTGATTTCAAGGAAGAACCTCGACGACGAGCTTGGGGATCAGAAGAGCGTTGGTGCCGGAACGTTGGATCGGTTGGTCGAACCGGTCAATTGGTCAGAAATCAAATCCGAGGTCGACCGCCTGGAATTGGTGTAGGAATTCGGAGCGCCTACCAGAGTTCGTCTAGGTAGCGGGTGGTGCCGGGGATGGTGGGTATGAAGGGGGCGACGAGTTCGAGGC
>VYEX01000064.1 GCA_009842675.1 Acidimicrobiia bacterium
CCCCTCCGCAGCCTCCCGCCACCCGTCGCCCCCTCCTCGGGGCCGGCCCCCTGCGTGGGTGGGGGGGGGGCGCCCCCCCCGCGCAAAGAAGCCAAACGAAAGGTCCGGGCCGCAAATGAGGCCCTACATCCAGACCATGAAGCTACCCAGATGGCCCGCGGCCTTGACTGGTATCAAGGGCTCGGAACGATTTGCTGGACTGATTTCGACAAGGCCTCGGGCGTTAAGGCGTACCTCTCCACCCCGACCACATTTTGCAATTCTTACAGGTGGTCGTGGGTGGTCTTTTCCCAGGTCATGGTATCCAGCTACCTATCGTAGGACCACCTGTGTGCATGTAGCGATGGCCTAGGTGGCGTAAGCTGATCGATCAATGGAATCAAAACCGATGAAACACACCTCATCCACCCCCCTGCACCCTCTGTTCCGGTCTTCACAACACACTCTTGGGAGCGAAGGCTTGATGGGCGAGGACGAAATGAGCACAGTCCTTGGAAGGATGGCGGCTAGACAAGCCGTGCGTGGGCAGTCCCTGGCCGGTGCTCCAAATGTGACCGTAGTGCGCGACGAGAGCCCCGAGACGAAGGCACGCATTGACAACTCCCCGAATATGCGCCGACGAGGCGTGACTGCTGTGCGTGATGAAAGCCCCGAGACAAGGGCACGCATTGACAACTCCCCGAATATGCGCCAGCGAAGCGAGACTGTTGTGAGAGGAGAGGGCCCGTACACAGCTGTTAGGGGGGAATCGACTAACGGGTAACGCCTCAAACGACCATTCGGGATTCAGGGCTTATCGCAATTCTATGGATGTTTTGTTAGGCGTCGGATCAGGAGGGCATGGCGTTGACACTGGATGTTTTGATATTCGGCAATTGTGATGATGGGCATTCAGCATCTGTAGCAAATGAACTGCTCCGACTGGGGCGAAGTGTTGGTATTTGGAGCGCGAGTGATCTAAATCGCACCGAGTTGACCTGGGTCCCTGGAGAGGGCCTATCGATGGTCGTTGATGAGGCAACCACGAATATCGACCGTGCCACTTCAGTTTGGTGGCGCCGCCCCGGCATTCCAACTGTATCTGGCCTCTCTACTGAGGAAGCACAGCTAGTCTATGACGAAGTGGCAGACATTTTGCCGGGACTTGCAGTGAGTGAAACAGGACGGTGTGTCGACGACCCCTGGGTTATAGACCGTGCGGCCAATAAACTGCTCCAACTGTCAACAGCAAAAGAGCTTGGCATCACAATCCCTACAACAGTTGTGACCAACTCTCGAGGTTCAAAGAATGTATGGCCAAAAGGACATCAGATCATCGCAAAAGCTCTATCATCAGGAGTCGGTTTAGCTCCATTTGCGGCACAGATAACCCCGCAAGATTGGGACTTCTTGGAATCTTGTCCGACGCAACTGCAGGCACAAATTGACGCAGCATCAGACCTACGAGTTGTGACGATCGGAAGTCAAGTAGTGGCATGGAAGCGAGACCGATCTGATCGCGAACCATTGGATTGGCGAATGTCGGATCCAACTGGCACTGAGTTTATTTTGTTAGACGGCGACCCCACGGAAGGACTAGCTAACAAGATGTCGCGATCACTCAATCTTACGTTTAGTGTACAGGACTGGCTATTGACTAAGGATCCCGTGTTTCTTGAAGTGAATCCGCAGGGACAATGGCTATTCTTGGATCTT
This sequence comes from Acidimicrobiia bacterium, assembly GCA_009842675.1. Taxonomy (GTDB): domain Bacteria; phylum Actinomycetota; class Acidimicrobiia; order Acidimicrobiales; family Bin134; genus Poriferisocius. Next base: position 1,696 of record VYEX01000064.1, read on the forward strand.
GCCGCTGAAGTGATTCCTCCCCTACTTGCCAAGCTCCTCCTGGGAGAGTTGGATGGCGAGTAGATTTCGACTACGAGGGCGGAAAGAGCAGATTACTGCACGTAAGGCTTCGTTGGGGGATAATAGCGAATTTGAGGATGATGGAGTGTGGCCTAGTTGGAAGAGGAAACTCTGGTGGGACCTCTGGCCTGGTTCTAAAGACAAGCCAGCAGACGGACTAAAACCACCCACTCCAAAATACCCGTATTGGCTTACGGAGGATGGAGCTAGTAGTGAACTTGTCCTAGACGCGGCGAAAGCTACAAGAGTGTACGAAGAGAAGCGTCTAGAACAGGCAGTAGCCCGAGCTATACGTCAATTGCGAACTTCTTTAGCGCTTCTTGTTATTGGCTTTGCGTCTGCAGGGTTCCTGCTCAATCGCCTTATCGAATACAAAGGTAATTCGTGGACAACTTATTTACTCCTTGTCCCGTCTGCGATTGCCCTTGTCTTTCTTGTCTTATCAGCTCTTCAATCACTTGGAGTCGATCGGGTAGGTCTTGGCATGGCACCGAGACCAGGACCTATCGCAGAAGAGAATGGCGCATCTCAAATTCGAGTCGCTGCACAAGAAGAGGTCAACGCGGCCCCATTTGCAAAATGGACGGCAGGAAAGAAGTTGGATGAATCAAATGCTGCAAGACGTAACTTATCTCGAGCAATTGTTTGGCTCATATTCAATGGCGTAGTCGTTCTTGTAGCGATGTCCCTGTTGCAAACAGACGACTGCCAAGATCACCAAATCGTCGACAGCGTCGTATTGGAATATAGGGAGTGCTGAAACACCCTACAGGGAGGCGAAATCAGTCATTGGCGTCGTAGCTTCAGATGGCCCACGGTCAGCTAGTTGCAAGTGTCTTTGGCGTTACAGGCACCTAAGTCTGAAATCTCGCTAAGGGATGCCCGTGGCATGCGACAGGTGCCTTCGGAAGTGCACGGCATGCTCGAAGTGCTGTAGCCGTGCTGGGCCCTAGCAATACAGAGACTCAGCAACCAGCGGTCTCTAGCGATGGTTTGCCCAGGGCAGAAAATGCACAGCACGATGCTGGGACCAGCGCGTTCGCGTCGAGGGGATGCACCGGTTGACGAACTGCTGGCAGCGGTGCGCTAGCCGATACAGCAGACGTCAACATCTGCCACCGGCGGCACCATATGGCCCCATAGAATTCGAACGGGCTCATTCCACCCAAACTCAAGCACCACATTTCCGCTGGGCAGAGGGAACTCAGGAGTCCAGAGAAAGGACAGGCAATGTTTGACATAGACCCACCTCGGAGGATCGAAGTTCTCGAAAGCTTCCCTCATCTCTGGTTTTGGGAGACCGACGACAGCACCCATACTGGTCCAATCGCCCACCATGCCATCCCGGTCCTGAAGCACGCTGCTGAGGATTGGCGAGAGCATGGATTCAAAGGCCGACTCGAAAGATGGTTTGGCGACCTATTCGATCCCAGCGTTGCGGAGTCGGGGCTTGACGACGGTTACGCCGACACTCGTCTGATGGCAAGGGTTCAAACGGCGGGATTCGCATGGGCTGAGGGCAGGCGCAATCACCCCGCTATTGGCGAGTCGTTCGAGCGCTGGGTAGAAGCAGGAGAGACTTCTTCATACCTCCCAGACTGCTGAATGCCGGACGGTCTGTTTTTCATCCAGCAGTGCCCGAGTCCGGTCATTCTCAGACTGTGGAAAACGGCGCGCGTGCGTTTGTCTTTTTGAGTGAAGAACTGTCAGAGCGAGTCAAAGTCGTTTGTTGTTTCCGCAGCGTTCTACTCGGGAAGGGACAAGGCGGCCTTGAAATCTCAGTGATCTGCGCAGTACATCTACATTGGCGGTTCGGTTGGCTTTTTTGTTGGCAAACAGGGCGGCTAGTTTGGCGGAACTGAGTGGTGAGAACATCCCGTCACCGGTGATCTTGTCGATTCCCGCTTGAACTTGCGGAATCGCACCCTTGTCCATGACATTCTTAATCTCAACCACCAGCCACTCGTAGCCGTTACGGACTTTTCGCAAGATGACCAAGTCTGGCTTCGGATCGCTTGGGCCGAATGCCGAGCACTTATCACACTCAATCATTAGGCGAAGTCCAAGGATCAATAGCCGGCAGCCCTTATGGGTCACTGCGATCGGCTGGTCGAAGTTTGCAGAGGCAGTCCGTACGAGGCACCCACAACCGGCATGCAGGTGGCGGATTGCTTGAGGATTGGTCAATCGAGCATGCCAATCAAGCGGGCAGATTCTTCGGTGAGGTCTTCTGCCACCTTGACGAACTCATCTTCAGGGATGCCCCATTGGGGATCAACTTCGACACGTTCTACGGTCACCATCTTTTTTGATTCGTTCCGCACGAAGCGGTGGACTGCGAGGTCGTTCACCGCCAGAAAATCGTCTTGGGTATAGGCGGGCGTCAGCTCATCTGATGCTGATGCCGAAGTTTCGTGGCGCAGGACACAGTTTGAGATTTCATTGAGGAGTATTGAGCTGTGTGTCGCGCAAACGACTTGAACCCCGCAATTTGCCAGGCGAACGAGTACTCGTCCCATCAACCTGATGGCCTCAGGGTGCAAGTGCGACTCTGGTTCATCAACGATCAACAAATCGCCGGGTGCGAGCAGTCTCTCTACCCAGATGGCCAGCGGTGCCAGGTCCGCCACCATTGAAGAGGCATGGCGTATGGCAATGCTGTGGCCGTCCTGCTCGTATGCGAGCGTCGGGACGATTTCGCCATCTGGTTCTGGGCTGATCGTTCCTTCCATGAGCACCTTGAGCAGTGAAATGGCTGGCATGAGAGCATCTTGTTCTGGTGGTCGTTCCGAGCCGAAGAAGCTAAAGGGACGGAACCGGCGTCGGGAGCCGTGGCCGAGGACATCGGCTAGCGAAGAAATGAAGTCTAGGGCGACTCCATCTAGGGATGGATCTGCAAACGAGGGCAGCCCATAACGTTCCTTTTCTAGTTGAATGCGCAGCTTTACGACATCTGTCCAGGCGTTCAACAGCCCGGAGCGACCTGCTGGAAGATAGTGAGTATTGCCGCCAAGACGTGCGTCTACAAGAAAACTGTGCCAGTAACCCTGCGTCACAATCCACGCAAGGTGACCGTAGAGGTTAGCTAGCTCTTCGCTGCCTGTGTCTTGGTCGAACAGTGTCGGCAGTGGGAAAAATTCATCGAATTCCGTCCAATCAATCTCCAGCTCACTGAGGATTCTGCCGACCGGTGCCGTTGTCCCTCCACTGCCGAACAAGCACACATCAGCACCACCTACCTCCGAACTCTTCACTTCAAAACGAAGACCTTCGCCGTTGCCCCAAGAGGTGATGCGCGTCAATTCATCTACGCCGAAAGTGGCCTTCAACCTAAGCGAAACTTCACGCCCGGCGTCTTCAAGTCCGCTTCGGAGCGCTTGGGCGACGTAGTCGTGTAGCTGGACTGGCAGCCCTTGTCTTGCAATTCCATCGTTGACAAGGGCATCGTGACGCTCCCGAGCGAAGGCCTCCAAAGCCGTTCCCTCGTCGTTGCTTAGCTCCTCGACAGGTCGGGGCATAACACTGCGCACTGCCTGTCGGCACGCATACAGGGCCTGCGCGACGTAGGTCTTGCCGGTGTTGTTCCGGCCGATGAATACCGTCAAAGGCCGCAACGCAACTTCACCGTGCTCGACCGGCCCTAGGTGGTCCACGACAAGCTGTAGCTCTGTCTTGCTCACTGCTCGCAGGCTATCGTTGTCTACAACCAGGCACCACGATGGGAGCAGCGGGGGCGTTGGGAAACTGGTGCCGCGTTATTCGCTTTCCAGTACCTGACCCACTTATGCAACTTTTGCAAAATGGGCACACTGCCTGTTTTGCCGGTATTTCGAGATGGCCTTACTACCTCCCTAGCGGAGTGCGCGGGAGCGGGTATCGACGGGGCATAAGGTGTACGGGATGTTTCGAAGGCAGGAAGGGTGATGGCTGATGCCCGCTGACGAGGCGGCGTTCGAGGAGCACATCGCCTCGTGGTTGGTGGAGCATGGGGGGTATCGGCGAGCCAAAGTCGGCAATGCCATGGGAGAGCCGCGCGATTTCGATCCCGGCGCGGGGGTGGATACGGCTGATCTGTTCGAGTTCATTGGGGCGACTCAGGCGGATCACTGGGAGCGGTTGGTGGAATCGGCTTATGGGGGCGATCCGAACCAGGCGCAGTCGGGATTCGTGCAGCGATTGGCGTCGGAGCTTGACAAGCGGGGGACGGTGGACGTGCTGCGCCGAGGTGTGGTGGACCGGAATGTCAAGATCCACCTGGCGTACTTCAAGCCAGCCCAGGGTCGCACGCCGGAGCTTGCCCAGCGGTATGAGGCGAACGTGTTGTCGGTTACCCGGCAACTGCCGTTTGAGCCGGACACGTCCCGAACCGTTGACTTGGGACTGTTCGTCAACGGAATACCGGTGGCCACCGCGGAGTTGAAGAACCCGCTCACCGGCCAGACCGTCGAGAACGCCATTGCCCAGTACCGAACCGACCGGCCCTACAACAACAGAACGCTGGGACGGTTGGGCATGGTGCATTTCGCGGTCGATCCCGCATCGGCGGCCATGACCACCCGTCTGGCTGGTACCCGAACCCGGTTTCTGCCGTTCAACCGGGGGCACAACTTGGGCGCTGGGAACCCACCCAATCCCGACGGGCACCGCACCGCGTACCTGTGGGAGCAGGTGTGGTCGAGAGATGCATGGATGGACATTCTGGATCGCTACATCCATGTAGAGAAGCCATCCCGTGGCTCAAAGGCCCGCCCAGAGGTGATATTTCCGAGGTTCCACCAATGGGATGCGGTGCGGCGTCTTGAGGCCGACGCCAAAGAGCGCGGCGCGGGTCGCAGTTACCTGGTTCAGCACTCGGCAGGGTCGGGCAAATCAAATTCGATCGCCTGGTTGGCGCACCGGCTATCAAAGCTGCACACCGACGACGACGCCCAAGTGTTCAACAAGGTGGTGGTGATCACTGACCGTGTCGTGCTCGACCGCCAGCTTCAGGACACGATCAGTCAGTTCGAACACGCCCTTGGTGTGGTGGAGCGAATCGACGAGAACTCGGCTCAGCTGGCAGCGGCTCTTGCTGGTGAACAGGCCCGAATCATCGTCACTACGTTGCAGAAGTTCCCGTTCATCATCGACAAGATCGAGTCGCTGCCCGAGCGCAACTACGCCGTGATCGTAGATGAGGCCCACTCGTCGCAGACTGGCGAGGCGGCCAGGGAGTTGCGTCGGGTGCTGGGCTCGGCCGAGCCCGAGACCGACACGGATATGGAAGCGGGAGAGGTCGAGACGCTGCTCGCCGAGGCGGTCGCTGCCCGCGGCCGTCAGCCCAACCTGTCGTTCTTCGCCTTCACTGCTACCCCCAAGGGCCGCACCTTGGAACTGTTCGGTGAGGCTGGTGACGGCAGCAGGCACGAGCCCTTCCACCTGTACCCGATGCGCCAGGCCATAGAGGAGGGCTTCATCGAGGATGTGTTGGCTGGGTATCTGACCTACAACCAGTACTTCCATCTGGAGAAGGCGATCCTCGACGACCCTGAGTACGACACCGACAAGGCCCGCACTGCGCTTGCCAGATTCGTCACCCTACATCCGGACAATCTGGCGCAGAAGGCGGAGATCATCGTCGAGCACTTCCGCACCAAGATTGCTCGACAGATGGGTGGCGAGGCCAAGGCGATGGTGGTGTGCTCGTCGCGGCCCCATGCGGTGCGGATGTGGGAGGCGCTGCGAGGCTACGCCAACAACCTGGGATACGACCTCGGAGTGCTGGTGGCATTTTCGGGCGAGGTCGAAGGGATGACCGAATCTAAGGCCAACGGTTTCCCAGAGTCCCAGACCGCGGAGCAGTTCGACACCGACGAGTGGCAGATCATGGTGGTGGCAGAGAAGTTCCAGACAGGTTTCGACCAGCCGAAGCTGGTCGCCATGTACGTGGACAAGACCCTCACAGGCCTGGCTGCGGTGCAGACCCTTTCAAGGCTCAATCGCATCCATCCCGATAAGTCGGGCACTTTCGTGATTGACTTCGTGAACGACGCCCATCAGATCGGCGAGGAGTTCGCGGTGTACCACGGCAAGACCGTCGCACCGCCGACCGATCCCAACCTGCTGTTCGACACTCGTCGTGAGCTCGATGGCTTCGGCGTCCTAGATGCCGGAGAGATGCAGCGGGCGGCGACGCTGCTCTTGGGGGAGGGCAACCACGCTCAAATTGACGCCGCCCTTCAGCCTGCCGCGGACCGGTTCAGGGCGTTGGACGATGACGACCAGGCTGCGTTCCGGGACTCGCTGGCTCGATTTGTGAGGGTGTACGGGTTCTTGTCGCTGGTCGTGCCATTCCGCAATCCTGAATTGGAGCGCGACTACCTGTTCTGCCGAGCTCTGGCCGCTCTCATTCGGGATCGAGACCCTGGTGAGAGCATCAACTTGGGCACGGAGGTGGAGCTCACCCATCTTCGGCACGAGATCGCGTTCGAGGGCTCGATCTCACTGCCTGACGGCGACGGTGAGGTGACCACCATCTACTCCGGTACCGGACCGCTCACCGACCCAGAGGAAGAACGGCTGTCCCAGATCATCGCCCGCCTCAACGAGCGCTTTGGTACCGACTGGACCGAAGAGGATCGCTTGGTGTTTGAGGCCGCAGCCGGGGATCTCGTCTCGGACGCCGAGATCCAAAACCAGGCGGTGAATAACGACGAGGTCACCTTCCGCACCCACGTTTTCCCGGCGCGCTACGAGAAAGCCCTGTTGTCTCGGATTGACCGCAATAGCGACCTCATCTACGCCTACCTCGACAGCAACGAGCTTCAGGCCGAGGTCATGGACATCTTTGCCGTCAATGTTCAGAGGCGCGCCGCCGTCGCGAGGCAGCGGACCTGCCCCATAGGCGATCTGCTTGGACCAGATCGAGAGTCGTTGTTCTTGGAGTACAAGTCCACCCTCCGCTGGGACATCCGAGAGCAGCGAAGGGGAGGCATTCCTGAGGACGCCGTAATCAAGACCATTGCTGGCTTTGCCAACTCCGAGTACGGAGGGACCCTCCTGGTTGGTGTGGCCGACGACGGTTCGATCCACGGATTGGAAGACGACTACGCCACCTTCTCTCGACGCGGCGAGCGAGGTGACCAAGACCTGTGGGGCCAGCACCTTCAGAATCTGATTCGCAGCCGCCTAGGTGATGCGGTCCTCCCCCTCGTCTCCTGGGAGTTCCACACTGTCAACGGCAACCATCTAGCCCGAATCAGCATCGACCCATCAGGTTTCCCAGTCCTTGAGCGCAATGATGTAGACGAGATTTTCTGGCTCAGAACTCCAACTTCTACAATTCCGATTCTTGACTCCAATGAAAGAGATCAAATTCTGACACGTCGATGGGGAAGCCTTACGTGATTTGGGGTTGAGAAAGCAATTGTAACTGTTATTGTTTTCGCAAAATTGGATGCGGCTTTTCACTCAGACGATAGTTTCGGTTGAAAGCTGTACAATCTGATGACAATACCGCAATAATGTTGGAGATTGTTTTCCTACATTTGGCAAGGAGAAAAGGCATATGGGAGTAATATACACGCAGAATGGAGATCCTCTGGAGGTTAGGGGAAATAAAATATATAGAAAGGATGGCCGGCAAGTAGCCACACTTAAGGGCAACAAGGCCTTCGGAAGTGACGGCAAGTATATGGGCACAATTGTTGGCGATCGGCTTATATTCAGGTCTTCAGATAAGTCCTATCGGGGATCAAGATTCAAACCAGCCATTGGCTCTAGGTTTTCGCGCAGAAAATCAACTCGCTCGCGTCTTCGATAGAGGCTTGCACCAATCACAAATTAGGTTGGCGTGCTTGACTAGGAAACAGGTGCGTCAAGAATTCAAATAGTTTGAGTGCCGTCGACGCCGAGGGCGATGGCGAGGACGATGGCGATGCCGCCGAGGAGGCGGGCGGTGACCGAGAGCAGGGGGGTGGGGACGGCTCGGAACCACAGCAGGGCGGCGGTGACCAATGCGGCCAGCACCACGCCGGCCATGGTGCGGAGGGTGCCGTCGTGGGCGGCGGTGGCCAGCACCACGGCGACGAGCTGGGGGGTGAACAGCACCGTCAGGGCGATAAGGGCCACTTGGGTCCCGGCCCGGGGCTCGTCGTGGACGGGGTGGTCGGGCCACACCATCCACCACAGTCCGGCAACGGCGAAGGGCACCGCGGTGGCTAGCCGCCACGTGCCTGTCGTCACCGACAGGCCGTCGAGGATGGGATCAGCCAGCGCGGCGATCACCCACAGCGCGCCCACCGCGGCAACCACGGCCAGCGCTACCCGGGGCCGCCACTGATCACGGTTGGAGGGCCGCCAGGCCACGCTCAGCGCGCCCGCGGCCGGGTTGGCCGCGGCCAGCACCATCAACATCACCGGTCCGAGTCCGCTCATGCCAACTGCCCTTTCGTGTCAATGGCCTCTTCAATCGAACCGGTTGACGACAATCCGAGTCCGCTCATGGTCTTCCTGCTTTCATGGCTTGTTTCCTCCGAGGTTGAAACTGACATCGGCCATCAACAGGCCGGAGATGGCGTGCTGCTGGTCGTCCACTCGTGTTTGATCGTCGTAGTACCAAGCGCCGTCGTCGGCCTGGGCTTCGGCCAAGCGGGCCGCGCCGCACTCCAGCCGATCCCGCAACGGAGCGTCGGCGAGGCGGGGCTCGTTGAGCCAGAGCCACTCCAGGGCGCCCAGCCCCTCCAGAATGGTCCCGTAGCCGCCGCCGCGTGGCATGGGCAGATGGGAGATCTTGGCCACGCCCTCCCGCTGGGCGTCCCAGCGGATCATCTGCCCGAACCGCCCGGCCAAGCGCTCGGCATAGGCCAGGTGGTGGTCTTCCAAGCCCCACTCGGCCGTCTCGCCCAAGGTGTAGGCCGCCCACTGATCGGGCCATGGCGGAGGCCAAAGCTCTTCCAACTCGTCCCGCTCGGTGGACAGATAGTCCAAGATGGCCCACACCGGGGCATCCCACCCCTCGCCGGGAAATATCTCGTGCAAGAGCGCCAAACCCCAAGAGGCCTCGCCGGTGGCGAACCGGGACCGCTCCCCGGGCACCGGAGCGCCGGTCTTGGGGTCCCAGAAATTGAGCATCCCGCCGTCGGGCAGCTGCTGGCCCACCAGGAACCGGCCCAGCGCCCGCATCTCGCCGTCATAGCGGTCATCGCCGGTGAGGATGCGCCGATGGGCCAGCGACACCAGCGTCAGCGCGGCCGTGCCGGTTTTCACCGGACCTCGGGGCGACAGCGCCGGTCCCATGCCCCCGTTGCTGGTGTCCACGGCCCGCTCCAACAGGTAGTTCATGCCCCGATCGGCGGCTTCCACTACCTCCTGGTTTTGGCCCTCTTGGACAATGGCCAGCTGGTAGAGCGACATGGTGCCCCCGGCGTGGCGGACCAGGTTGTACCCCGGCTTCGCTGACTCAATTCGCCGGTCGTACTCGTACAGGTACCGCCCGCTGGGCTCCTGGGTGCGGACGATCCAGTCGGCCCCGGCGTCGATGGCCGACTGGCCGTCGCCGGGGGAGTAGGCCGGGCACACCTCGGGCGCGGCCAGCGTCACCCGCAACAACGCGGCCATCACCACCCACACCACCGCCCAGGCCATGAGCCGGCGGGTGGCTCGCCCGGTCCAGAGTCGCCGCAGCGACGACAAAGCGCTCACCGGTACCGCCAGAACCGAGAAAACAGGAAGGTGGCCGGCAGCCGGGTCCGCACGAACTGGCGGGCTTCTCGTCCCTCCAGCACCGTGCCGTCGCGATCCACCATGCTCCACGATGCCCCTGGCGCCACGGTGATGTCGAACCGGGCCATCCAGTCCAGCCACCGCACCCAGCGACTAGGGGTGACCAGGGTGCGGTCGCGGGTGGAGGGAACTACCCACAAGGCCAGGGCGCCGATGGCGATCACGCTGAACACCTGAACGTGGGCGCTCACCTCGATGCCCACGTGGAAGGCCACCGCCACCCACACCGCGGCCAGCCGGGTTCGGCGGAACCACAGACCGAAGGCGATGAACAGCTCGGTGGCCACCGCGGCTGGTGAAAGCACCCAGTGGAACGCCCGAGCGGTCAGCACGTCCAAGATGGGGTCGGCCAGCGTGTCGCCTAGGGCGTCGCGCACTTCATGCTGATATCGCACGGTGCGGTCGTGCAGCACCCGACCGCCTACCCAGTCGGGGTCGATCAGCTTGGAGAACCCCGAGGCGAAGTAGACGACGGCGGCTTCAAACCGCAGCAGCCACAGGGGCCACACCAATCCCCGGTCGTCAGACGGCGGGTGGCGAAGGGCGTCCAGCGACAGCGCCCGGCCGTTGTCGCACAGGGCCACCCCGGCCAACAGGATGACCAGAAACGCCCGGTTGTGGTGGAAGTGGGTTTGCGACAAGAAGAGGTTGTAGGCCACCACCGCGAAGGCGGCCCATGTGGCGGTGCGCGACCACCAGCCCACGGTCATCAGCACTGCGGCGGCCACCCCGACCCATAGCAGCGCTACATACAGCCCGGCTGGCGCGTTGGGATACCACGACCACCACGGCTGCTGGAAGCGGTCGTGGTAGGTGATGCCGTCCAGCGCGTCGGCCAGAAACGGACGCAAGTGCCAGATCACCGACGGACCCAGCACAATGCGCAGCACGGCCACACCCCGCACGCTGGCGGGCTGGTCGAATGCCTCGCTCAGCCACCGCTGGTACCTCATCCGCCAGCCGGTGGCCGACGCAGCAGAAGCCGTGGCCGTCATGGTCCGCCCAGCTCCCGCTCATGGCTGCGGACCACCGTGACATAGGGGCCGCGAGCATTGCGGTAGTAAGTGACGGTGGCCTCCAAGTAGAGGGTTTCGGTATCACCGGGGGTGTTGTCGGCCACCCAGTTCAGGGCGTTGTCCAAGAAGTCCACCACTGCATCCACGCCAGAAAAGGCGTGGCGCTGATGCCATGGAGACCGCAGAGGTCCCCAGTCGATCAGCTCGTTCCAGTGGTAGCCCTCCCAGCGGCCGTTGGGTACCGGTACTCGCTCGCCGTCGTCCAGAACCCGAACCAGTTCCACTGCATAGGTGCTGGACTCGTTGAACGGCTGGAAGGCGAAGTAGTTGTGCGGATCCCGGTAGCCATTGGCCACCAGCGCGAGTTGAGCGACCACCACGGCGGCGGCGAACCATCGGGCCCCTCGCCGGCGCCAGAGGGGGCGGGGCTTGGCCGCCGCCTGTGAGACAGCGTCAGCCGCCGTCGCCATACCTCTGCTTGTAGGCCTCCAGATCGGGGGGCAGGCGGTCGCGTTTGAGCTCGGCGAAGTTGTCGTAGGCGGTCAGCCAGCGGGTGTGGCGCCACAGCTCCACCGCCTCTTCGGTCGACTCCGGCGGGTTGCTGATCACCGGGCCGAACAGCGCTGGGCCTCGGCCGCCTTCTAAACGGATAGTGGGCACCCCGAAGCTGCGGGTCTCGTCGCACAAGATGGTGTGCTCGGACTTCAGCGTCTCCCAGGTGCTGTCGTCGGCCAGGGCATCATCCACCAGGCTGGCGTCGAATCCGGCGTCGACTGCGGCGGCCTTAATTGTGTCAATCTCATTCACCGACTCCACCAGGTCGAACACCCGGTGGCCGATGGCCTGGTAGTAGGCGCCGATGCCTTCGTTGCCGCCCACCTCGCGGGCCTTGACCGCGGTGCGCAGCGAGGCCACGCCCACTCCCCGGTCAGGGTCAAACTCCTCCATCGGCTTGTCCCAGTTGACGATGGCCAAGGAGAACAGGCCCCAGGTCACGCTCACCTCACCGGCGTCTTCGATCTGACGAACCCAACGGGCTGTCTGCCAACACCACGGTCAAAGCGGGTCGAAATAAAAGGTGATGGGCTCGCTCATCAGGCTCTCTCCCTGTTCCAGTTCATCGGACTCTCAATTTAACCCAGGATGACCTCGGCGATGGTCCGCAGCTCGTCTGCCGATCGGGCGCCCACGTTGATGCCGGTGATCGGGCTCTCCTCCCAGGCCGCCAGCCGGTCGCGGATCCGCTCTGGCGATCCCACCAGGGAGATCTCGTCGGCGAATTGGTCGGGCACCGCGGCAATGGCCTCTTCCCGCCGGCCCTCAAAGAAGAGGTCTTGGATGTGGTAGGCCTCCTCCTCGAACCCCATCCGGGCCATGAGCTTGGTGTGGTAGTTCTGGCCCTTGGCCCCCATGCCCCCGATGTAGAAGCCCAGCGAGGCCTTGGTGGGCAACAGCGCTTCGGCCAGCTCTTCGTCGGAGTTGCCGGTGACCTTGATCGTGGTGTGGACGGTGATCTCGAAGTCGTCGGAGCGCCCGGCGATCGATTCGGCGTACACCTCGGGGCGGAACGGGGAGTAGTACAGCGGCAGCCAGCCGTCGGCGATTTCCACCGTCTGGGCGATGTTCTTGGGACCCTCGGCGCCGATGAAGATGGGGATGTCGGCCCGGGGGGGATGGGTCATGATCTTGAGCGGCTTGCCCAGGCCGGTGTCGCCCTCTCCCTTGTAGGGGTGGTTGTAGTAGTCGCCCTCGAAGGTCAGATAGCCGTCTCGGGCGAACACCCGCCGCAGGATCTCCACGTACTCCCGGGTGCGGGCCAGAGGACGGTTGCCGGGTTGGCCGTACCATCCCTCCACCACTTGGGGGCCGGACACGCCCAAGCCCAGGATGAGCCGCTGGTTGGACAGGTGGTCGGCGGTGACTGCATGCATGGCCGTTGCCGTGGGGGTGCGGGCGGCCAGCTGCACGATGCCGGTGCCCAAGCGGATGCGCTCGGTGTGGGCGGCCAGCCAGACCAGGGGCGAAAAGGCGTCGGAGCCCCACGACTCCGCCGTCCACACCGAGTCGTAGCCCATCCGCTCGGCCTCCTGGGTTAGGGGCACGAAGCCCTCCGGCATCCCACGGCTCCAATATCCCCAGACCAGTCCGAGTTTCATGGCGGCGACCCTATCCCGATCACCTGCTGAGACCGTTGTCGGGATTGGGCGCGAGTGCCCCTATCCGTTTGCCGCTGGCCGTTCCCCGACCGGTAACATGGTTCCCTATGTCCAAGGTCTGCCAGGTGACCGGTCGTCGCCCGTCGTTCGGCAATAACGTGTCCCACTCGCACCGCAAAACGCGGCGCCGGTGGAACCCGAACGTCCACAAACACCGCTTCTGGGTACCGTCGGAGAAGCGATGGATCACCCTCAATGTGTCGGCCAAAGGTCTCAAAACCATCAACAAGCACGGCATCGACAAAGTGGTGGCCCAGATGCGCCAGCGCGGGGAGAAGTTCTGAGCCATGGCTAGCGACAAACGACCGATCATCAAGCTGAAGTCCACGGCGGGAACCGGCTACACCTACGTGACCACCAAGAACCGCATCAACGACCGGGAGCGGATCGAGCTCAAGAAGTACGACCCTGTGGCCCGCAAGCACGTCGTGTTCAAGGAGGAGCGGTAGCCACCGCCGACGACGAGCCCAGGGTGCTCCTGACGGCCGCACAGCTGGCCGAACGGAGAGAGACTTTGACGGCTGCACTGCTGGCCGAAGACCCTGCCCCGCCGCTGTGGCATCTGGTTGACTCCGGCCTCGCCGACGAGATCGTTCCCGAACTGCCCGCGCTCCGTTTGGAGCAGGACCCCATCCACCGCCACAAAGACGTGCTGGCCCACACCATTGCGGTGGTGGCCAAGACCCGCGCTGACCTGGTTTTGCGGTTGGCCACGCTGTTCCACGACGTGGGCAAGCCCCGCACCCGCTCCTATGAGCGGGGAACGGTCACCTTCTACCACCACGAGGCGGTGGGGGCCCGCATGACCCGCAAGCGCCTCACCGAGCTGGGCTATCCCGAGGAGGTGGTGGACGACGTGAGCGAACTGGTGCGGCTGTCGGGTCGGTTCAAGGGCTACGCCGACGGCTGGAGCGATGCCGCGGTGCGCCGCTATGCCCGAGAGGCTGGTCCCCTGTTGGGCTACCTCAACGAATTGGTGAGAGCCGACTGCACCACCCGGAACCTCCAGAAGGCCAACGATCTCCAGCACCATGTCGACGATCTGGAAGCCCGGATTGCCCGACTAGCCGATGAGGAGCGCCGGGCGGCTGAGCGGCCGTTGATCGACGGCAACGAGGTCATGGAGCGCTATGGAATCGGCCCTGGACCCGAGGTGGGCGCGGCGCTGAAGTTCCTCTTGGAGCTGAAGCGGTCCGAACCCGACCTGGACCGGCCCGCAACCGAGGCCCGACTCGACGCCTGGTGGGCTGAGAACCGCTAAATCCCCTGGTCAAGCGGTGACATAAAAGTGGGCGGTGGCCGGGCTAGCCTCCGATCGGGAGTTGTCAATTGGCCGGTCGAATTGTTGTTCTCATAGCAGTTTTGTTGCTGGCCTCGTCCTGTTCTGACCGCTCTGCCGGCCAACCGGATTCTCAGCCGACGAGCGCTTCAGAGACTCCCATTCCCTCCGAATCAAGCCCTGCGCCCACGGCAAATCCCACTGCGGTCGCCACTACGCCGGAGCCGCCTGCGCCCACTGAGGCCCCCACGACGACGGCGGTCCCCGAGTCCACTGCGACACCAGAGCCCACCGCGGCACCCACGCCTACTGCGACGCCCGAGCCGACCCCGGCACCCGAACCCACTGAGGCACCCACGCCGACCCCGACGCCCGAGGCGACCCCGACCCCCGAACCCATAGGGGACGATCGCGAGTGCTCGCCACAAGTCCCCGACGACTTCCGTCTGTCCACCACCGATCTCGCCCCGGCCAGTGTCCAGATAACGCAGGCGGCCTATAGCTGTGCTCATGAGGTCGGCATTGCACTGGCCCGGGACCATGCTGCGATTGCCACACTGGCGTCTCGTGGGGTCAACGGCCCGCTGCTGCTGCTTGAATCGTGGTTCGAACCCGCATTCATGGCCGAGCTTGGGCGTCTCGCCCCCCAGGTAGTGGTGGTGGCCGGGTTCGAAGAACAGGTCCTCGATACCTCCTTGGCCGACTTCGAATTCGAGCTGATGTCTGTCGATGAGGAGGCCACGGTGCCTCCCTCCGAAGGGTCCAGCGACCGCATCTGGCTAGTCGGCGATGATGCGCCGGTGGCCACGCTGACTGCACTGGGCGCCCCAATCGGCGCCCGGGCAGTGATTGTCGGCGGCGATCTGCGAGCCCTTCCTCCCGAGACGATGGAGATGATTCTCGGCGCCTCCCAGGTTGAAGTGCTCTCCGACCTCGGGGAGGACGCAGACTGGCAGTTGGCGGTGGTCCTCCGGGGCGATGAACTGCCCGGTGGCGGGTGGCTCATGTTCGATGCCGGTTTCAACCGCCGTCTAGTGGCGATGTACGGACACCCGTCGACGCCAGGCCTCGGGGTGCTGGGCGAGCAGGACGCCGAAGAGGGAGTCGAGCGCCTCCAGACCATCGCCGAGGGCTACGACGCCGACGGCGCCGTGATACTGCCCACCTTCGAGATCATTGCCACCGTTGCCTCTGCCGGCCCCGGAGAGGACGGGGACTATTCGGCTGAGACCACCCGGGCTGAGATACGGCCTTGGGTCGAGACAGCGGCGGCCAACGATATGTACGTGGTGCTGGACCTACAGCCGGGGCGAACCGACTACCTCACCCAGGCCAAGATCTACGAAGAGTTCCTGCGCCTGCCCAATGTCGGCCTTGCGCTGGATCCCGAGTGGAGGCTCAAGCCAAACGAGGTTCATTTGCGCCAGATCGGCACGGTCGACGCCGAAGAGATCAACCAGGTTGTCGAGTGGCTAGCCGGAATTGTCCGTGAGGAAGCCCTTCCCCAGAAGCTGCTGATCCTTCACCAGTTCCGCTTGCAGATGATCACTAACCGTCATCTGGTTGAGACTCCTCCAGAGCTGGCGGTGTTGGTCCACATGGACGGTCAGGGTCCGGTTCGAGACAAGATCAACACCTGGAACTTGTTGACCAGACAGCCCGATGCCGGGCAGTTCTATTGGGGTTGGAAGAACTTCTTCGACGAGGACTTCACCATCGCAACCCCGGATCAAGTACTGGAACTAACCCCCACACCTTTGTTCGTTTCGTTCCAGTAGGGCCTGACCCAGGCTGACAACTCGCCGCTAGAGCTGGTCGATGTAGGTGTCGGTGCCCACCACGGTCTTGTAGAACGGACCGGCCCAGCAAACGCTGGCCAAGCCCGAGCCGTTGACGGCGTCCACATACGATGCGAACGAGTCCCAACAACCGTCGGGCTGCTCGTCGCAGAAGAAGATTTGGAGGGTGCGGGCCTCGGTGCCGGTGCCCGAGCCCAGATCCATGGGGGAGTTGGAGGTGATCTCGTCGCGCTGGCGGGGCTTCCAGGTGGAACCGATGGCCACCGGCGAGCCAGCCATCATCTCGGGCATGGCGGTGTCCCGCAGGAAGGCGTGGAGTTCGTCTTCGCTCACCCCGTCGGCCCTGTCCATGGCCACCACTCCGATGCCGGCGTAGCCGTGATCGAGGGCCAGCTCCAGGGGCACCGGGTCGCCATCGCGGTAGGCAGCCCAGCCGACGTCGGCCAAGATGGTGTGGCGGTGGGTGCGCTCAGCGAATCCCCGGTCGTTGGTGTACAGCCAGTGAACCTGGTCGCCAGCCCACTTCCAGTGCTCCTCGTCGTGGCCGTCGAGCACCCAGTAAACGGCCAGGAATGAGCCGTCGCCGGCCTGCGACACTTCGCCGCTGCCGTCGGTGATGCGCATGTCCTTGAGCGCCCGGGGGGCCACCCAGCGGGAACCGGCGAACATCCAGGGGCCGATCATGCACCCGGCGTAGAAGTGGTCTCGCTCGTACCAGCGGTTGTACTCCTTCTCGTGGCCCGGATTGGGGTCCACAAGGGTGAAGAGCATGCTGCCAACGTGGATGGGATAGTCGTTCACGTCGCCCGAAGATAGCCGTTGCGCTCTAGTGTCGGCATGGTGAGCAGCCATCCATTCCGCGACAAGGCCGCCATCGCGGGAATCGGCATCACCGATTTGTCCAAGAACTCGGGGGTGAGCACCCTCACGCTGGCGCTGCGGGCGATCATGGCTGCCATCGACGACGCCGGGCTCCGCCGGGAGGACATAGACGGAGTGGCCTGCCACCAGGTGCAGGACTCCATCACCGCTTCCATCGTGGCCCAGTGCCTGGGGGTGGACGACCTGTCGTGGTTCTGCGACCAGTTCGGCGGCGGCTCCACCTCCCACTCCGTGGTGGGCCAAGCCGCCAACGCCGCGGCACTGGGACATGCCCGTCACATCGTGGTGTGGCGCTCGATCAACGCCCGATCCGAGCACCGCATGGGCGGCACCGGCCGCCCGCCTCCGGCCATTGTGGAGACCCAGTACCAGCACCCCATCGGCTGGGTGACCCCGCCGCAGTGGTATGCCATGTTCGCCCGCTCCCACATGAGCCGCTGGGGGACAACCTCTGAGGATTTGGGGCGCATCGCCGTCCAGCAGCGGGCCAATGCCGCCCACAACGAGCGGGCCATGATGCGGGCCCCCATGACCATGGACGACTATTTGGCTTCCCGGTGGATCGTGGAGCCGTTCCGGCTGTTCGACTGCTGCCTGGAGACCGACGCCGCTGCCGCGGTGGTGATCACCACCGCAGAGCGGGCCCGTGATCTGCGCCAGCCCCCGGCGCTGATATCGGGGATGACCTGGGGCGGCGGCCACATGATGCACAGCAACCGGGTGCAGGCCGACTGGACCACCTCGATTGCCGCCAAGATGGCCCGGAGGCTGTACGACATGGCCGGGGTCGGCCCCGACGACGTTCAGTACGCGTCCCTCTATGATGCCTTCACCCACCTGGTGCTGGTCCAGGTGGAGGACTACGGGTTCGCCCCCAAGGGCGAGGCGGCGGCGTTCATTGCCGAGGGTGGAACCGCTCCCGGTGGCCGAATACCGGTGAACACCCACGGCGGATTTCTATCGGAAGGCTACGTCCACGGTCTCAACAACCTGCACGAGGCCGTCCGCCAGGTCCGGGGCGCCGCCGGGCGCTTTCAAGTGCCCGATGCCGAGGTGGCCCTGTCCACCGGCCAGCCCGGCTATGTGGCCGGCAACTCCTCGGCCATCATCCTGCGCCGCGATAGCTGACCGGCTTCTCTTGTTCCTGGCGAGCGGCATACCAGGCCGCGGCCGCCGCAGCCACCAGCAGCAGGGCGCTGAGCCCGGCCCAATGGCTCAGCGAGTGAAAGCCGATGTGTTCCATGGCCACGCCTGAGGACAAACCGGCGACCGCCCCACCACCGGTCATCAGCAAGTCGGCGCCTCCCTGCATCTCCACCCGTTGGGCTACTGGAAACGCGGCGGTGAGCAGCGCGCTCCCCGCGATCAGCCCGAAGCTCCAACCCAAGCCCACCAGCAGGAGGCCGGCGAACATCCCGGCGCTGTCTTCTGCGCTGTTGTGGGCGGCAGTCTCCGCGCCGATGCACAGGATCACCCCGCCCAGCGCCACCATCAGGTAGGGGCCGATTCGGTCGACCAGCCAGCCCACGATGGGCGAGAAGGCGAACATGCCGATGACGTGGACCGAGATCACCCAGCCGATCACCCGGAGATGGTGATCCCCGTTGTCCATGTGCAGCGGGGTCATGGTCATCACCCCCACCATCACCGCCTGTCCGGTGAGCATGGCGATCACCGCCAGCCGGGCCGCGGGCACGGTGGCGATTCGGCGCCCCACCACCCGCAGCGGTGCTGGCCGGGCGGCGGCTTGGCCCACCGTGCCCAGCACTTCCAGCGGGTCGGGACGCAGCCACACATGGGTGACCATGAGCCCGATGACGAAAAGGACCATTCCCAGCAGATACGGGCCCGACAGCTCCGGCAGCCCGAAGAACTCAGCCACCGCCGAAGCAGGACCCAGCGCGATGGTTGGCCCGAGAGCCGCGCCGAAAGTTGTCGACCACACCAGCATCCCGATGGCCCGGGCTCGGCGATCATCGGGAGCTAGGTTGGCCGAGGCGAATCGGGCCGCCAAGTTGGTGGCGTTGCCCGCGCCGATGCCGATGATCCCCACCACCAACAGCGGATAGAAGTCGGCCACCGCGGCCAAGAAGGCGAGGGTGGCACCGACCGTTCCTATCGACCACCCCGCCACCAATCCCCGGCGGCGGCCCAGGCGGGCCATCCGGCGAGCCAAGGGAACGGTCATCGCCACGCTTCCCACCTGCATCATGGCGGCGGCCACCCCGGCCAGCGTCTCGCTGTCGGTGATCTCCTTGGCCAGTACCGCGGCGGCCGCAAACCCCGAAGCCATGGCCGCCGAGGTGGGGACCACCGAGGCCATCAACGTCCGAGACGCCCGTTGATAGGCGGCTGTTCGCTCTACCGTCATATCAGCGCAACTGGGTTCTTCAGCGTCCTAATGGGAGGGTCTCTCTTGGGAGTTTTTGCTTGGCTTCGGCTCACTCTAGTGACAGTCTGGAGCCGATGACCGCCGTTGACCGCCCGGCCGATCAGGCCCCCAAGCCCCGCCCTTATCCCGAGCGGGACTCGGCGCCGTGGTGGGAGCGCATCAACCAGCACCGCTTCGAGTTGCAGCGTTGCGACGGGTGCGGGGCCTGGCGGTGGCCCCCCCGAGTCATGTGCGGGCGATGTGCCTCCTTCGAATTCACCTGGACCCCGCTGTCGGGCCGGGCCACGGTGGAGAGCTGGGTGGTGAACCACCATGCCTTCCTGCCGGGATTCGCCTCCCCCTACACCGTGGTGCTGGGCCGACTAGAGGAACAAGACGATCTGTGCCTGCCCGCCACCTGGCAAGGCGGCGATGAGCCTGTCGCCGGCCAGCCCATCGAAGTGGCCTTTGAAGACCACGTCGACGATGAAGGCCCCTTCACCCTCCTCGCCTGGCGCCCAGCTTGAGCTTCAGAGGCGCAAAGGCTTGCCGTTCGGGGTGACCTAAGCGGGGGCGGTTGTACTAGATTTCTCGCGGACCCGGAAGACGACTAGGGAGATGCCGTGGAAGTAACGGTCACCATAAATGGGGACAGCCACACCCACGATGTAGAGCCGCGCACGCTGCTGGTTCACTACATCCGCGACGTGGTTGGCCTCACCGGCACCAACATCGGGTGCGACACCTCCTCGTGCGGCGCCTGCACCATTCATGTGAACGGCGAGTCGGTGAAGTCCTGCACCATGCTGGCTGTGCAGGCCGACGGGCAGGACCTCTTGACTATCGAGGGACTGGCCGACGGCGACGTACTCCACCCCATGCAGGAGTCGTTCCGCCAGTGCCACGCTCTCCAGTGCGGCTATTGCACGCCGGGCATGGTCATGGCCGCCGTCTCGCTGCTGGATGAGAATCCCGATCCCACCGAGCGGGAAGTCCGCATCGGGCTCGAGGGCAACCTCTGCCGCTGCACCGGGTACCACAACATCGTCAAAGCTGTTCTGCACTGCGCGGAGGCCTCGTCATGATTCCTGCGGCATTCGACTACATCCGGGCCGGATCGGCCGACGAAGCGCTGGCCGCGCTGGCCGAGCACGGCGACGAGGCCAAGCTGCTGGCCGGGGGTCATTCCCTGCTGCCGCTGATGAAGCTGCGGCTGGCCACCCCCGCGGTTCTGGTGGACATCGGCCGCCTCGACGACCTCAGCTACATCAACGACGCCGGCGACCATCTGGCCATCGGCGCCCTTACCCGCCATCGCGACGTGGAGACCAGCGAGCTGGTGCAGTCGCAGGCCGGGCTGCTGGCCGAGGCCACCAGCCACGTGGGCGATCCTCAGGTGCGCCACCGGGGCACCATCGGCGGCTCCATCGCCCACGGCGATCCCGCATCCGACCTGCCGTCAGTGATGCTGGCCATGCGGGCCACCCTGGTGGCTCGGGGACCGGGCGGCGAGCGGGAGATCGCGGTGGACGACTTCTTCACCGGTTTCTTGGAGACCGCTCTGGGCGACGACGAACTGCTCACCGAGATTCGGGTGCCCAAGATGCCCGATGCCACATGGGGCTTCCAGAAGTTCAACCGCCGGGCCCAGGACTGGGCCATCGTGGGCGTGTCGGCCATCGTCGACAACGGCAGCGCCGGCGTGGGGCTGGTGAACATGGACAGCACTCCGGTCCGGGCTGCTGGTGTGGAGGCCGCCCTGTCTGGGGGAGCGTCGGCCGCCGACGCGGCCGAATCGGCCGCTGAGGGCACCAACCCGCCATCTGACCTGAACGCCGGCCCCGAGTACCGGGAGCATCTCGCCCGGGTGCTCACCCGCCGGGCGCTCGAAGCCGCTGGACGCTAACGCCCAGCCCTTGGGCCCTCAGCCCTCATCGGCTGCCGAGGTGGCCGACGGGCTAAAGGGCTGTGACTACCTGGCCGACGAGGGGTTGGCCACGGCCGTGTTCTTGGCCATGACCTTGAACCGCCCCCTGCTCCTCGAGGGCGA
Source organism: Acidimicrobiia bacterium (assembly GCA_009842675.1). Lineage (GTDB taxonomy): Bacteria > Actinomycetota > Acidimicrobiia > Acidimicrobiales > Bin134 > Poriferisocius. The sequence continues at coordinate 23,131 of VYEX01000064.1, forward strand.
GCCCGGCGTGGGCAAGACCGAGACGGCCAACGCCTTGGCCGTGTGGACCGGCGGAGAGCTGATACGCCTCCAGTGCTACGAGGGCATCGATGTGGCCCAGGCGGTGTACGAGTGGGACTACTCCCGCCAGCTCCTACACCTGCGCACGGCGGAAGCTACCGGGGGAGCCACCCGAGAGATGGCCGACGCCCTGGAAGACGAGCTGTACTCCGAGCGTTTTTTGATCAGGCGCCCCCTGCTGCGGGCCATCGCGGCCTCCGAAGGGCCGCCGCCGGTGCTGTTGATTGACGAGGTCGACCGGGCCGATGACGAGTTCGAGGCCTTTCTGCTGGAGATCCTGTCCGACTATGCGGTGACCGTGCCCGAGATCGGCCGGTTCGCGGCCGTCACGCCGCCTCGGGTCATCATCACCTCCAATCGCACCCGCGACGTTCACGACGCCCTCAAGCGGCGCTGTCTGTACCACTGGGTGGAGCACCCCAGCTTCGAGCGGGAGGTGGCCATCATCGGCCGCCGGGCCCCCGGAGTGAGCGAGTTGCTGGCCCGCCAGGTGGCTGCCGCGGTGGCCGCATTCCGGGAGCTGGGCCTGTACAAGCCCCCCGGTGTGGCCGAGAGCATCGATTGGAGCCTGGCGCTGGGCCGACTCGGGGCCGCCGAGCTGAGCCCTGAGATTACCCAGGCCAGCCTGGGATCGGTGCTCAAGTACCGGGAAGACCAGCAGCGGGTAGTCGACCAGGGCATTGGTGGCCTGATCGAACAGGCCATCGCCCGTGCAGGTTGACGAGATTGCGGTTGGATTCGTAAATGCGCTGAGAGGCGCGGGCATCGACGTGGCCGTGGGGTCGTCGGTGAACTACTACCAGGCGCTCAGCGCGGTGGGCGTGGAGCAGCGCAGCTCGGTGTACTGGGCTGGCCGGGCCACCCTGGTCACCGAACCCGACGACATTGAGCTCTACGACAAGATCTTCGACGCCTACTACGGCGGACAGCAGCTGGTGGCCACCCCGGTGATGGAAGTGACCCAGCCCATCACCCTGGTGGTGGACGACGACGGGGACGACGAGACTGAAGGCGACGGGGACGACGAAGACCCCGGCGATCCCACTCTCACGCTGCGGTGGAGCCGCCACGAGGTGCTGCGCGACAAAGACTTCGCCGATTACGACGACGACGAGCTCGACGAGGCCCACCGGCTCATGGCCGCCATGGCCCGTATTGGCGGCACCCGTCGGTCTCGCCGCCGACGCCGCACTCACCGCACCGCTGGGCACCCCGAGCTGCGGCGCACGGTGCGGGCCGCCATCCGCAGCGGCGGAGAGCCGGTGCGGCGCTGGTACACCGAGCCGGGTGAGCGGCTACGGCGGGTGGTTCTGCTGCTGGACATATCGGGGTCGATGGAGTCGTACGCACGAGCGCTCATCCGCTTCGTCCATGCCGCGGTGGTGGGTCGGCGCCGAGTGGAGGTGTTCACCATCGGCACCCGGCTGACCCGCATTACCCGTGAGCTTTCGTCGCGAGACCCCGACCGGGCGCTGGGTGCGGCCACCGACGCAGTGAGCGACTGGTCGGGGGGCACCCGTCTGGGCGACACCCTGGCCGAGTTCAACGAGCTGTGGGGTATCCGGGGCATGGCCCGGGGAGCAACCGTGGTCATATTGAGCGACGGCTGGGACAGGGGCAGCCCCGAAGTGATGGCCGAGCAGATGGCCCGATTGCACCGGGTGACCCATAGACTCGTATGGGTGAATCCGCTGAAGGCCACCCCGGGCTACCAGCCCCTGGCCCAGGGCATGGCCGCCGCCTTGCCCCATGTGGACGACTTCATCGAAGGCCATTCGCTGCAATCGTTGGATCGCCTCGCTGAGGTGCTGGCCGACGACCGGTCTCCGGCCGATGCTCGCCTCATGATTGGAGCAGGCGCAGAATGAAAGAAATCCTTTCGGATTTGGACGCTTGGCGGGCCGAAGGCCGACAGGTGGCGCTGGCCCGGGTGGTCAACGTGGAGGGCTCCGGCCCCCGTGACCCCGGTGCGGCCATGGCGGTCAGCGACAACGGCGACGTGATCGGATCGGTATCGGGCGGATGCGTGGAGGGCGCAGTAGTAGTTGAGGCCCTCGACATCTTGGAGAGCGGTGAGCGGCGCATGGTCAGCTTCGGCTATAGCGACGACGAGGCATTCGCAGTGGGCCTCACCTGCGGGGGCACGATCCACCTGTTCATCGAACCGCTGGACTGGTAGCGGTGTCCGAACTCTACGAGCGGCTGCGAGAAGCCATCGTCGACGAGCGGCCAGTGGCACTGGCCACCGTCATCGAGGGCCACAACGCCGGGGCCAAACTGGTGGTGGAGCCCGACGGCGACATCATCGGCACCCTGGGCCATGCTGAGCTGGACCGAATCGTGAGTCGAGACGCAGTGGGGGAGCTGGCTGCCGGTCGCACCGGGGTGCGCCACTACGGTGCCGAGGGCCAGGCCCGAGAGACCGACGTATCGGTGTTCATCGAGTCGTTCTCGCCGCCGCCGATCATGCTCGTCTTCGGGGCGGTGGACTTCACCGCAGCGCTGGCTCGGGCTGGCAAGCTGCTGGGGTTCAACGTGATCGTGGCCGACGCCCGCTCGGTTTTCGCCACCGTCAAGCGGTTCCCCATGGCCGATCGGGTGATGGTGGCCTGGCCCGACGAGGTGTTCGATGCCTACGGCGACCGGCTCGGCCCCCACGATGCGGTGTGCATCCTCACTCACGATCCCAAATTCGACGTGCCCGCCGTGCAGCGGGCGGTGGCCACCGATGTGGGCTACATAGGAGTCATGGGGAGCCGCCGCACCCACGCCACCCGCCTGGAGCGGTTGCACGAGGTGGGAGTAGATCAGAAGGGCATCGACCGGCTCATGGCCCCCATTGGTTTGGACATCGGCTCCCGCACGCCCGAAGAGACCGCCGTTTCGGTGTGCGCGGAGATCATCGCCAACCGCACCGGCCACGCCGCTCCTTCGCTGCGCGACAGCGAAGGCCCCATCCATCGCCCACCGGCTGAGGGATGAGGCGCCTCGCCCCGCTGCTGGCGGCGGCGCTGGTGCTCTCGTCCTGTGGCAGCTCCGAACCGGTAGCCGATCCCACCGCGGCACCGGTATCGCCCACGGCCACCGCGGTTGTCGATGCGACCGAGGCGCCCGACCCAACCGCGGCGTCCATTCCGGTATCCACTGAGGCGGATTCCACCACTCCCGCAGCCACACCGGCTCCGATTCCTGCCCTGCCCACACCCCAAGTGATCACCGGAGGCGAAGGGCCCACTGGGGATCTGCTCTACGTGTCGCGTGATTGGGCCACCGATTGGTCCACTCGCACCATCGACCTCGATGAGCTGCGCATCGGCATCCAGGTGATCCCCATCCGCGACCGCATACCGCCCATCGACAACCCCGAATTCTCCCCGGCATCGGAGGCTGGGTGGTCGGATCCCGAACCTGGCCTGCTGCTGGTGATGGGGGACCTCGCCCGCTTCTATCCGTTGGCCATGCTCATCGTCCATGAGATCGTCAACGACGAGATTGAGGGCCGTCCGGTGCTGGTCACCTACTGCCCACTGTGCAACAGCGCTTTGGTGTTCGATCCGGTGGTCGACGGCCAGCGCTTGCGATTCGGCACCTCGGGGCTGCTGCGCAACAGCGACCTGGTGATGTGGGACGACGCCACCGAGTCGCTGTGGCAGCAGATCGGTGGCGAGGGATTGGTGGGGACCTACGCCGGCCTTCGCCTGGACGTCATCCCGTCGGCCATCGTGTCGTGGGGCGACTTCAAGACCGGCTATCCCGATGGGGTGGTATTGGTACCGCCCGGCCACCCGGCCAGCAGCTACGGCCGCAATCCCTATGTGCAGTACACCTCCCGGACGTCGCCTTACCCCCGGTTCTTCGACTCCACCATTCTGGACGACCGCTATCCCGCCCTGGCGCGCACCGTCGGGGTGACGGTAGACGGCCACAACAAGGCCTACCCGTTCAGCGTTGTGCAGGACAATGGAGCGGTGAACGACACCGTGGCCGGGGTCCCGGTGGTGGTGCTGTGGTCGCCGGGCACCGCCGATGCGCTGGATTCCCCGATTACCGCCGAAGGGGTGGATGTGGGAGCGGCGCTGGCCTTCGACCGGCGGGTGGACGGGGAGCCGTTGGAGTTCACCCCGGTTGGCGATGGCCGATTCACCGACGACCGCACCGGGTCGACCTGGAATGTGCTCGGACAAGCGGTCGACGGTGAACTAAATGGCGCCCGGCTCGAGCCGGTGGTGCACACAAACGAGTTCTGGTTCGCCTGGGCTGCGTTCCACCCCAATGGCGAGGTATTCGGGCCGTGACCGTTGCCGCAATTTTGCTGGGCGCAGGCGCCGGAACCCGGTTCGGAGGCGACACCCACAAGCTGCGAGCCCCGTTTCGGGGGCTGACCGTGGTCCAGCACGCCCTGGGCGCCGCGCTGGAGGCCGGGCTCGATGAGGTGTACATCGTGACCGGGGCGGTGGAGCTGCGCGACCTCATCCCCGACGGCGTGGTGTTGGTGGAAAACCACTCCTGGGAACTGGGCCAGGCCACTTCGCTGCGGGCCGGGGTGTTCACCGCCGAGAACGACGGCCACGACGCGGTGGTGATCGGGCTGGGTGACCAGCCCTTGGTGGGCGCCGAGTCTTGGCGGATGGTTGCCGAGGCCGAGGGCGACTTGGTGACCGCCGTTTACAAGGGCCGCCGCAGCCCTCCGGTGAAGCTGGGAGCGGCGGTCTGGCCGCTGCTGCCCACCAGCGGGGATGTCGGGGCCAGAATGCTCATGCAAATGAGGCCTGAGCAGGTTACGGAAGTATCCTGTCCCGGAGAGCCGGTCGATTTTGACACTTTGGAGGATCTGCAAGCATGGAAATGACCAACGAGATCGAAGTCAACGCTTCGGCCAGCGATGTGTGGGACGCCTTCAATGACGTGGAGCGCATCGCCCCTTGCCTGCCCGGTGCCCAGCTCACCGAGATCGAGGGTGAGGAGTACCTGGGCGTGGTCAAGGTCAAAGTCGGGCCGGTCAACGCCCAGTACAAGGGCAAGGCCACCTTTGTCGAACGAGATCAAGACGCCCTCAAGGTGGTGATCCTGGCCGAGGGTCGCGAGACCCGGGGGCAGGGAAACGCCAGCGCCAACATCACCGCGACGCTGGAAGCGCTGGACGACAATCGGACAAAGGTCGGCGTCACCACCGACCTCAAGATCACCGGCAAAGTTGCTCAGATCGGCCGCAACCTGATCCCCGACGTGAGTTCGAAGATCATGGATCAATTTGCCGATAATCTAGAGGCCATGCTTTCAGCCTCCACAGATGATTCTTCCTCCGGCGACGACGCCGCTGGCGATTCAGGCGCCAGCGCGGCATCCCGCCCTGAGCCCGAAGCGGTTGACTTGCTGGAAGTGGCCGGTCCGCCGGCCGCCAAGAAGTTCGGTCCCATCGCCGGTCTAATCGCCGCTTTGTGGATCGTGAGGAAGATCTTCAAGAGAAGGAAGAAAAAGAAGGGCTGACCCTTCGCTTGGAAATCGACGAGCAGGTCGAGGCCCTATTGGGCCGCGCCCCCCGGGGTCCCTACGAGGTGGTGGTTAGAGCCGAGGACGGCACTCCTCGAGTGCTGCGCAACGCTCCCATTTTGGACGACGGCACCCCCATGCCCACCCGCTACTGGTTGGTCGGCCCCGATGATGTGCTGCGGGTGAGCCGACTGGAATCGGCTGGGGGAGTGCGCCGGGCTGAATCGGCCGTCGATCCCGATGAGCTGGCCGACGCCCATCGCCGCTACGCCACCGAGCGGGACGCTGCCATTCCCGAAGACCACCGAGGGCACCGCCCTGCCGCGGGGGTGGGCGGCACCCGCCAGGGAGTCAAGTGTCTGCACGCCCACTACGCCTGGTATCTGGCCGGGGGCGACGACCCGGTCGGCCGCTGGGTGGCTGAGATCCTGGAATCCGACGATCTGACATGAGCGAACCAGTAGTGGCCGCCATCGACTGCGGCACCAACTCCACCCGATTGCTGGTCAGCCGGGGCGGCACCGAGCCGCTGGACCGGCTGATGACCATAACCCGCCTAGGGGAGGGGGTGGATGAGTCTGGTCGACTGTCCCCTGGCGCCATAGAGCGCACTCTGGACTGCTTGCGCCGCTACCGCCGTGTGATGGATGACCACGGGGTGGAGGCGGTGCGGATCACCGCCACCTCGGCGGCCCGGGACGCGGCCAATCGCGAGGAGTTCTTCGACGCCAGCGAGGCGGTTGTCGGCACCCGCCCTGAGCTGCTGAGCGGACTGGCCGAGGGTCAGCTGTCGTTTCGGGGGGCTACTGCCGAACTCGATCCGGCAATGGGGCCGTTTCTGGTGGTCGACTTGGGGGGAGGGTCGACCGAGCTGAGCGTGGGCACCACCGTGTGCGAGGCGGCGATGTCGCTGGACGTGGGATGTGTTCGCCTTACCGAGAAATACCTCCACGGCGATCCGCCGCTTCCCGAGGAGCTGCATGCCTGCATTTCGGTGACCGGCGCTCACCTCGACGACGTCGACCGGGAGATGCCTGCCGCCCGACAGGCCCGGACATTTGTCGGCCTAGCCGGCACCATCTCCACTGCGGCGGCAGTGGAACAGGGGCTGCATGACTACGACCGGGACAAGATCCATCACTTCGAGCTAACCAAGGCCGCGGCCGAGGATGTGTTCCGCACTTTGGCTACGGAATCTCGGGCTGATCGGGCGTTCAATCCCGGTCTGGAGTCCGGCAGGGTGGATGTGATCGTGGGGGGCATGGCAATTCTGGTGAAGATCATGCGGCACTTTGGGTTTGAGTCATGCTTGGTGTCGGAGGCTGACATCTTGGATGGGATGGTGCTGAGCCTGTTGGACTGAGTGCCCCCCACGTTGTTGGTACGGAGTTAGTAGGTTTGGCGGGAGTGCGGACTTGGTCTCGGATTCGGGGGGCTCGGGAGGGGCAGGTGCTTCGTGGGTCTCGGGTGGAACTGCGTCCGCTGATGGAGGCCGATTTCGCTGAGTGGCAGGCCGTGCGCCGGGCCAATAGAGAGTGGCTTACCCCTTGGGAGCCCAAGCCGCCCAGTACCCAGCCCGATGTAGTGGAAGACCGCTTGGCTTTCGCAGCTCGGTGCAGCGCCCGCGATCGAGAGCGTCAGATGGATGCGGGTTACGGGTTCGGGGTGTTCGCCGAGGGTTGCCTGGTGGGGGAGATGAACCTGTCGGGGGTGCAGCGGGGCCCGTTTCAAAGCGGCCATGTGGGGTATTGGATCGATCACCGACACGCGGGGCGTGAGTATGCCCCGGAGGCCTTGGTGGTAGTGCTGGACTGCGCCTTTGAGAATCTGGGACTGCACCGAGTTCAGATCAACATCATTCCCCGCAATCAGGCCAGCCGCCGGGTGGTGGAGAAACTGGGTATCCGCAACGAGGGGATTGCCCTGCGTTATCTGGAGATCAACGGCCGCTGGGAGGACCACGTTCGCTACGCCATCACCTCAGAGGAGTGGCAGGTGCGGGGTCCTGAGCTGGTGGCCGGTTGGATGAACTAGTCGGCTAGCTCGATTTGCTAATGGACTCCTTGAGGGCGGCCACCCGCTCTTTGAATTCGGGCTGTTTCATCGACCAGGCCTGCGGCTCGACCTCTCGAGCCACCGCAGCCGCGCTGTCGGTGATTGCGCCCATGTCGATGATCGTCTGCTTCATGGCCTTGGTGAGCTCCCGCGGCGCACGAGCGGGGCGTCGGGCCATGCGCTGAGCCTCGTCCAAGAGCGCGTCATCGTCCACGCATCTCCAGGCCAGCCCAATCTCGGCGGCTCGCGGTCCGTCGAGCCTCTCGCCGAACACCACCATGGCCATGGCCGTCTGGCGGTCGCAGATGTTCCGCAGCCGCCAAGTGTGGCCGCCACCGGGGTGGATGGCGATCTGGAGAAAACGGCTCTCGAACATGGCCGAGCGGCTGGCCAGAATCACATCGCAGGCCAGCGCGAAGTTCATGCCCGCCCCTACCGCCGGGCCGTTGACCGCGGCCACCGTGGGCAGTGGGCAGAGGGCAACTCTCAGAAATCCGGCGTAGATGGAACTCAGCCTGCCCGGATCATCGGCAGCCAGCAGCTCGTCCAGGTTGGCCCCCGCCGAAAACGCCGGGGGCGCACCGGTGAGGACCACCGCTCCTACTGACTCATCGGCTTCCAAGTCGTCGAACACCGCGTCGAGCTCGCGGTTCATCTCCAGGCTGACCGCATTTCGCACCTCGGGATGGTTGAGGGTCACGGTGGCAACACTGTCTTCGATCTGGCAGAGCACAAGGGCCATTCCATGACAATAGAGGTGCAGCGAATAAGTTGGCGCAGTGACCGAATCCCGGCATCCTCGACGCGCGCGGCAAGCGCTGTCGTACCGGAATTATCGCCTGTTCATCTCCGGGGCCCTTGTCTCCAACTCCGGCGTTTGGGTTCAGATGATCGCGTTGGCCTTTGTGATCGAGGATCTCACCGACAGCGGGACCTGGGTGGGATTGGCCGCCATGATGCAGACACTGCCGGCGGTGTTCTTGGGGATGGTCGGCGGGGCATTGGCCGATCGCTTCCCTCGGCGGATCTTGCTGACATTCACCAACTTGGCCCAAGCGCTCATCGCCATGGGGTTTGCGGCGATGTGGGCTTCGGGAATCGACCGGCCGGCGGCCTACATCGCCCTAGGAGTGGTGAACGGTTGCGTGAACGGCATCCAGCTTCCTGCCTGGCAGGCGTTCGTCAGCGAACTGGTTCCACGCGGCGCCCTGTTGAACGCCGTCACCTTGAACTCAGCGCAGTTCAACGCCTCTCGAGCAGTCGGACCCATGATCGGTGGGATCGTGCTGGCGATAGGCGGTCCCGGCTGGTGTTTTTTCACCAATTCGCTGACGTATGTGCCTGCGGTTTTGGCTCTGGTGCTCATCCAGGTGCCCCGACTGGCTCCATCGGGTGGCGACAGGCCGAATGTACTCAGAGATGCCGCGGCCGCAGTGCGCTACGCCGCTGATAATCCCGGCATCCGCCTGTCCATACTGATTGCCGGGGTGATCGCTTTTTTCGGACAGCCGGTCATCCACCTGGTGGTCATTTTCGCCAATGACGTATTCAAGGTGGGCGAAACCCAATATGGCATCCTCGCTGCGGCATCCGGAGTAGGAGCGATGCTCAACACCCCGTTCGTGGCCGGCCGGGGAAGTCGCGTGCCCCGTAGTCGTCTTGTGGGATTCGGCTGGCCGATCTATGGCATCGCGTTGTTGGGATTCGCGCTATCGCCCTACTACTGGTTGGCGGTGGTAGCTCTGGCGGCATTGGGAGCATCGCACATCGCTACCGCCGCCACGCTCAATACCGTGATCCAGCTTCAGGTGGAAGAGGATTTGCGGGCCAAGGTCTTGGCCCTATACCTCATCACCTTGCTGGCCGGGTTGCCTCTCGGTGCCCAGCTTCAGGGTTTTCTGGCCGACCTGATTGGTCCCCGCATCGCGGTGGGCGGGGCCGGTGTGCTGTTGGCTGCCACCGCGCTGTGGTGGGTGATCAGCGGCCGAACCAAGGTCCTCGACCGGAATTAGCGCCTAGAGAAGAAACTGTCACTCCTATCGGGATACTGGATTCATGAAGGAAATCAAGGAGAACCAGACGGCGAGGAAGACGGAGAGCAAGCCAGCGAGCAAGATGGCCGATGCCCAGGGGATGCGGGTCATTCGCGGCGACAACCAGCGACAGGAAAGCAGCACCGGTCGGTGCCTGGCCTTTGCCGAAGCGGCCCGGCTGCTGGGAATGACAGCGCGAGGCCAAGCACTGGTCATCCCCAGTTTTCGAAGCCCGCCCCGGGAAGTTGGCCGCCGCCGCACCCTGACCCGCCACGACGACGGTTCGGTGACCGTCTCGGTGATGGTCCGAAACCGCGTCTGGGAAGCGGTGCTGGCCGACATGATCGAAGGGATAGTGGCGGCCAATCGGATGGACGGCATCGACGCCGAAGCCCTTCGCGACCATCTCTGGGAGGCCCTGGAGGGAGAATCGGCCCAGCGGGAAGCGGCCTGACCAGCCGACGTCGACAGCAAGGTTCGACACAGGACCAGCCTAGAATGACCGGGCCATGCTTCTCACTGAGATCGATCACGTTGCCATCGCGGTCCACGACTTGGAGCAGGCCATTTCGTTCTACGAGAAGGCCTTTGACGCATCGGTGGCGCATCGCGAGATCGTCGAGGGCGATGGAGTGGAAGAGGCCCTTATCAAGGTCGCTGACTCCTATGTCCAGCTCACGGCGGCCACTCGGGAGGATTCGCCCGTGGCGAAGTTCCTGGCCAAGCGAGGCGAGGGCATCCATCACATTGGCTACCGGGTGGATGACTGTGCTGCCGCCCTCGAGTCCATGGTCGCCGCCGGAGCCACCCCCATCGATGCCGAGCCCCGACCTGGCTCTCGGGGCACCACCGTCGCCTTCATCCATCCCAAAGGCGCCTTCGGCACCCTGATCGAGCTGGTTCAGGAATAGTTCTTCTACCCAGTCCCTAAACTTGACTCGTGGCGATGCGACGGGCTGCATTGATTGTGGACGGCATGACCTGTTCGGCCTGTGTTTCGCGCATTGAGCGCAGCCTGAACGCTGTCGACGGAGTCATCGAAGCACGAGTGAATTACGCCTCGGGTCGAGCTTCGGTGGCTTGCAGTGAAACCGTCGCCGATTCCCAATTGGAAGCTGCCGTGGTTTCTGCTGGCTACTCGGCCCGCGTGCCCCGAGGTCTCGACGACGAGCTCGACATCCGACCCCCTGGACTGCGACGGCTGATCGCATCGGCGGTAATGGGCGCCGCGGTGATGCTTCTGACCATGGCGGACTGGCTGGTCTTTGATTTGGGATTCTCGGCGTCGGACTGGCTGGCCGCAGTCTTGGGCGCGGTGGTGATTTTCTGGTCGGGTTGGGGATTCCACCGGCGGGCCTGGGCGCAGCTCCACCACCGAACTGCCACCATGGACACGTTGGTATCGGTGGGCACTGCCTCGTCGTGGGTTTGGTCCACGGTGGTGCTGGCCGCCCAAATCGGCGACGGCCACCTCTACTTTGAGACCGGATCGGTGATCGTGGTGCTGGTCTTGTTGGGCCGCCATCTGGAATTCCGAGCTCGCCGCCGGTCGGGAGATGCCTTGCGAGCCATGGCCGAACTGGTTGCTCCCGTTGCTCGCCTCGAAGACGGAACCGATGTGCCGGTGGCCAGCCTGGAAGTGGGCACAAGGTTTGTGGTGCGCCCGGGTGAGAAGATCGCTACTGACGGCGTGGTGGTCGACGGTTTCTCGGCGGTGGACATCTCCTTGGTCACCGGTGAGCCGGTGCCGGTGGAGGTTGGTCCTGGCGACGCCGTGCTAGGGGCCTCGGTCAACGCCAACGGGTCGCTGGTCGTGGAGGCCACCGGGGTGGGTTCCGACACCGTGCTGGCTCGGATCATGCTGCTGGTGGAGCAGGCCCAGACCAACCGCACCCGCATCCAGCGATTGGCTGATCGGCTCTCGTCGGTGTTCGTGCCCGCCGCGGTGGTGATTGCATTGGGCACGCTGGTCGGTTGGCTGGTGGCCGGACAGCCCTCCTCCGAGGCGTTCACGGCCGCGGTGGCGGTGCTGATCGTGGCCTGTCCGTGCGCATTGGGGCTGGCCACGCCGCTGGCGGTGATGGTCGGCACCGGGCGGGGATCGCAGCTCGGCATCATCCTCAAGGGCGGCGAGATGCTGGAGGACACGCGGGAGCTCGACACCGTGGTCTTCGACAAGACCGGTACGGTCACCGAAGCACGCATGGAGGTGGTGGGTATCGATGCTCCGGGGGGGAATCCCGACGAACTGCTGGCCTTGGCCGCATCGGTGGAGGCCCGGTCGGAGCACCCCATTGGACGGGCCATTGCCGCGGCAACTGACGCGGGGCAAAAGGTCACAGAATTCGAGAATCGTCCTGGTTCAGGGGCGGTCGGCACCGTGGACGGCACGGAGGTTCGGGTGGGGAAGCGGGACCTGTTTGACCGGGTGCCCGAGGCGGTTGACTCGGCCGCGGCCGAAGTAGAGGCCATGGGGCGAGTGGCGGTGCTCGTGGGTCGAAGCCGTGAGGCTGAGGCAGTGATAACCGTGGACGACCGATTGCGGGATTCCGCCCCTGCCGCGGTGGCCGCGCTCAAGTCCCTGGGACTCGACACCGTGCTGCTGACCGGGGACCATCCCCGCCGGGCCCAGGCTGCCGGTGACGAGTTGGGCATCGACCGGGTGGTGCCCGGTGTCGGACCCGACGGCAAGGCCGCCGAGATCGCCCGCCTGCAAGCCGAGGGTCGCCGGGTGGCCATGGTGGGTGACGGCATAAACGATGCCCCCGCTCTGAGCCAGGCTGACATCGGCATCGCCATGGGCACCGGCACCGATGTGGCCGCCGAAGCGGCCGACCTCACCATCATGACTTCTGATCTAGGAGCCGTGGCCGACGCCATCGCCCTGAGCCGCCGGACCATGAACACCATTCGGGGAAACCTGTTTTGGGCCTTCGTCTACAACACCGCGGCCATTCCCCTGGCCGCGGCCGGAATTCTGGAGCCCATGTTCGCCGCCGTGGCCATGGTGGCGTCATCGCTGTTCGTGGTCACCAACAGCTTGCGCCTCCGCCGCTTTGGAAGCAGTTAGCGGAAAGAACGGTCAGATTTCGCCGGCCAAGAAGGCCAGGAGCACTTCGTTGGTGCGCTCGGGGTCTTCTTCGGGGATGAAGTGACCGGTGCCGGTAGGGCGGGCCCGGTAGTCGGGGAAGTGATTGATGAAGGAGTCGGCGTAGGGGTTGCCGCTGGGGATGTGGTCGTCGGCGGGGAATCCGTCTTCAAAGGCCTGGGACATCAAGAACGCCGAATACAGGTACAGCGCGGGATGGGGGTAGGTGCGGCCTAGGTCTTCGGGGCCGAACACCGGGAAGATCCCGAAGTCGGGGTGGCTGAATAGCAGGCCGGGGTGGTTCCACATCTCAGCCACTCGGGCTGGTGTTCGGTACACCAGATTGCCGTCGTCGTCGGGGAAGTGGAACGGCAGGGCATCCCGGTAGTACGAGACGGCGTGGAAATGCGATCCGGGCTGGTCGAACGCCTTTCGGTAGTGCTCCACATCGTCGGCGTTCCAGTACTTGCTCGGATCCCAGTTGGACATGGCCCGGCCGGGATCTTGGGCATCGCTGTCGGCCAACGGGGCCTTCCACGGGGAATGGGGTGGCGGACCGTAGCTGCCCTCGATGCCGCCGAAGATCGAGTTGATGAACTCGCTGGCGTGGCGCTCCCAGAACTGCTCTGCCTCGGGCTCACACTTGTACCAGTAGCCGTGAATGCCCCACGGAATCCACACCGTGCACAGTGTGTCGACCAGCCCTAGCCGGTTGAACCGGTCGGGATACTCCAGGGCCGCCTTGAAGGCAATGATCCCACCCCAGTCGTGGCCCACCAGCGAACAGCGCTCGATGCCCAGGGCGTCGATGAAGTCCACGATGTCGCGGGCCAACAGATCGCGGGTGACCCGGATGCGGGGCTTGTCGGTGCCGCCGTAGCCCCGGGTGTCGGGAGCGTAGACCCGGTAGTGCTCGGCTAGCACCGGGATCTGGTGGCGCCACATGTGAGAGGTCTGGGGAAAGCCGTGCAGCAGAACCACCGGGGGTGCCGCCTCGTCGCCGGCGGCTAGGTAGTGGAACCGCAGACCGGCGGTATCGACGTGGTGGGACTCGATCATGGAAGCTCCTGAAGTGGGGTACCGGGGCTACCCGACTCTAGAACCGCGCCCAGCAGCGCACAGTATTCGCGGATGGGCGAGACTAGGGAAATGGACTACCAGTACCTGACCTACGAGACGCTGGATGACGGAAAAGTCGCCCGCATCATGCTGAATCGGCCCGAGGCCCGAAACGCCCAGAACCGAGGAATGCTGGTGGAGCTCAACGAGGCCTTCCTGGTGGCCGAAGCCGACGACGACGTGCGGGTGGTGATCCTGGGCGGGGTCGGCCCGATGTTCTCGGCCGGCCATGACATGGGCACCAAAGTGAGCATCGAGGAGCGCATGCCCGGTCCCAACCAGCACCCCACCTGGCAGGTCAACGGCGGGCAGCGGCGGGGCTCGGAGAAGCTGATGCTCCAGGAGTGGCACTACTTCTTCGAGAACACCAAGCGATGGCGCAACCTCCGCAAGATCACCATCGCCCAGGTGCAAGGGCCGGTGCTGGCCGCCGGGCTGATGCTCATGTGGTCGTGCGATTTGATCGTGGGGGCCGAGGACGCCTCCTTTGCCGATGTGGTGGGAACCCGATTGGGCATGATGGGGGTGGAGTACTTCGCCCACCCGTGGGAGTTCGGCCCCCGCAAGACCAAGGAGTTGCTGCTCACCGGCGATTCCATCGACGTCCACGAGGCCCACGCCATGGGCATGGTGGCCAAGGTGTTCCCCAACGAGACCCTTTCGGAGCAGACCTTGGAGTTCGCTCAGCGCATCGCCGCAGTGCCCACCATGGCCGCGCTGTTGATAAAGGAAGCGGTGAACCAGACCATGGATGCCCAGGGCTTCAACACTGCCCTGTCGGCGTGTTTCACCCTCCACCAGCTCAATCATTCCCACTGGGCGTCCATCACCAACGGCGAATGGTGGATCGCCACCGAGGAGCACGGTGTGCCCCATTGGAAGGACGCCCCCAAGGTCCGCCCGGCGGCCAAAACCTCCCCCGGAGGCGGCTGACCGGAAATCAGGCGATAATACGACCGTGATCCCAGAGCGCTATTCCGGCTATGAGGCTCGGCTGCGGGCCGGCGCGGTGGACTTCACCCCGGTTTCTGGCGATGTGACCGCCAACTTGGACAAGCTGACCGGCTGGATTGCCGAGGCTGCCAGCGCTGGAGTGGGGTTGCTGGTGTTCCCCGAAGAAGCGCTGACCGGGGCGATCCATTGCGACGATTGCGAACGACTGGGCGGGCCGTGCGACCTGCACCGGTCACTGGCCGAGACCGTGCCCGGGCCGTCGACTGAGGCTTTGGCCCGGTTGGCCGCCGACCACGACATGTACTTGGTGGTGGGCATGATCGAGCAAGATCCCGAGGATCCAGACGCCCTCTACAACGCCGCCGCGGTTATCGGCCCCGAGGGAATCCTCGGGACCTATCGAAAACTGCACCTGGGCTCGCTCCCGTTCGTGACTGAGGGCGTGTCGTTTCGGCCCGGAAGCAGCCTGGAGGTCTTTGAGACCCGCTACGGACCCATCGGGGTGCAGATCTGCTACGACTTTTGGCTCAACCCGGAAGGCAGCCGCCTTCTGGCTCTCCAAGGGGCGAGGATCATCGTCAATCCCACCGCGGCGTTCGCCGGCGGGCCCGACAAGGTGGAGTCCATGCGCCGAGTGGCCGCCACCCGAGGGCAGGAAAACTTCGTATTCACCATCTCGGCCAACCAGGTGGGCGGCATCGATAACGGCGAGAGCGTGGAGGACGGCTTCGACGGGGCGCTACCGGCCAACTACGCCGGCCACAGCCTCATCTGCGGCCCTCACTTTCCCGATTTCAGCCACATCTATGCCGAGGGGAGCGACACCGAGGGGCTGGTGGTCGCCGATTTGGACTTCGAGGTGCTCCACCGCTGGGACGACGTGTGCCCGTGGCGGCAATGGCGGGCTACCCACCAGTCGGGCACCTCGGAGCTGTTCGCCACCGAATTCGCCAAACTTGTCCACGGCCCACCGGCCCAATAGCGAAGGAGCGAAATGAGCACGGAACCCAAGGTGTTGAAGTTCGACGACATCCAGTGGGTGGACGAGTCCGCAAACACCGAAGCTCCTAAGGAGCTGATCGAAGAGGCCAAGAAGCTCGGTGCCGGTCGCAAGCGGGTGGCCCAAGGCGAGGGGGGTTTCTGGTGCCAGTACAGCACCATGCCCGCTGGCTACCACGTCCCTCCCCACAGCCATGACCAGAACGAGCTGCTGATCGTGGTGTCGGGTGGGTGCGAGGTGTGGCCCAATGGCGCCGACGGCCCGTCGATGGAGCTGGGGCCGAAGGACTCGGTCATCTTGGCCGCCAACCACAAGTACTCGTTCACCTGCGGACCCGACGGCATGGAGTTTTTCGTGATGCGCCCTGGCGACTCGGCATCGTCGTTCGACGAGTCCTGATCTCCAAGGAGTCAACTCGCGACCGGCCGCTAGGGTGCCGCCATGGGAAATCGGCTGGACGGCAAAGTGGCAATCGTGACCGGGGCGGGGGGTGGAATTGGGCGGGAGCACGCCCATCTGCTGGCCTCTGAGGGCGCAAAAGTCCTGGTCAACGACCTGGGTATTCGCAAGACTCCCGAGGGGGTGGCGGCTAATGCCGAACGGGTGGCCGGCGAGATCAACGACGCCGGGGGCGAGGCGGTGGCCAGTGGCACCTCGGCCACCTGGGACGGCGCGGCCGAAATCGTGCAGCAGGCGGTGGACGCCTTCGGCCGGCTGGACATTTTGGTCAACAACGCCACCGCTGGGCGCAATAACGACATCTGGCGCTTCACCGAGGAGGAGTGGGACCTCACCGTGGGCGTCAACCTCAAGGGTTACTTCGCCATGATCAAGCACGCCGCGCCCCATCTGGTGCAACAGGACACCAGCGTGATCATCAACACCAGCTCGGGTTCGGGCTTCGGCCACCCCTCGCATTGCGCCTATTCCGCGGCCAAAGAGGGCGTGATCGGCCTAACCCGCACCGCGGCCCGGGAGCTGGGCCGATTCGGGGTGCGGTGCAACGCCATCCGCCCCCGAGCCGAAGGGGCCTCCACCGCTGAGTACGCCATCCGCACCGCCCGGTGGACCGACCTCATGGCCCTCACCATGGCCCCCCGAGGCGGCAGCTCAGTCCCGCCCCCCGACATCAGCGGTGATGCGCTGGCCCCCCGCAAGATCGCCCCGATGGTGGTGTGGCTGTGTACCGACGCCGCCCGCCATGTGACCGGGCGCACCTTCCACATCTCCGGCGACGTGGTCAGCCGCCTGAGCGAACCCGAGCGGGAGCTGGCCGTGTACCAAGAAGACGGCCTCACCCTCGACGCCCTCGACGCCCACTACGGCCGCCACCTCACCGAAGACCTCGCCAACGACTACCTCCTCGAAGACCGCCCCGACCTCCAAGTGTTCGAGCCCTAGCAGTCGGTTGGTCCGCGGGGTATTTCCGGCAGGGAGGTCAGGGGGCTGATGCTCTGTCCATTGCTCGCTGCTACGGTCAGCTCCCGTGCCAGTTGTTAGGCAGGTTGTCGATCAGAAGTGCTTCAATCCCGAGGTCTCCTTGCCCTATGAGCTTCGGGTTCATGACTTCACATCGGCAATGCAGGATGTCTACGACTTCTTTTTCGACGTGAACTCGCACCTCACAAACAAAGGCCTTGGACGCTTGGAGGACACACTGCGGAAGGCCAATCTGTCCGGGACGCTTTCGGACATGGTCACGGCAAGTCTGGCAAAGCACTCCAGGGTCCTCACCCAGAACCGCTATCACAATGGGCACCCTGATTTGATCGTCAAGGGCATATTCGCCAACGACTCAGTGAAAGCTGGAGATGAGGGTGTTGAGATCAAGACGACGGTGAAGAAGGGCGGGGCAGTTGATACCCACGGCGCGCGAGATCAGTGGCTCTGCGTTTTCGTCTACGAAGCAGACAACGAGACCGAGCCAGCCATTGATCGCCAACCGCTGAGGTTCACCGAGGTGTACCTGTCGCATGTGCAGATTGACGACTTCAGAAGGAACGATCGAGGCGAACTGGGTACTCGCACGGCAACTCTCCACAAAGAGGGCATTCAGAAACTGCGCCGCAGCTGGGTTTATCTCGATATGGGATCAGTAGATGACACCGAGTCAGGACAAGGTTCGTAGTCCTTCAGCAACGGGATGGCAGCTTTGGCCAACTGCAAATACTCAGGATCAGACTCCACTCCAGTGCTTGCGTAGCCGATGTGCTCGGCTGCTGCGATAGTAGAGCCGGATCCTGCGAACGGATCGAGAACAACTCCCTCTCCCATCGGCAAGATTGCCCGTACTGCTTGACGCAGAAAAGCCTGCGGCTTGAGGCTGGGGTGGGGAGCTAGTCGCCGTTCATCTGGCCGGGTCGGTGCAGATGCAATCACATCGCCAAACGGTCGATCGGATGAGATGCGCCTCAGTCCTCCAGTTCCCCACTTGCGCAAGTTGTCCTGCACCCGACCAGCCAACGGCTTGCGGAACAGTAGCCAAGGCTCCCATTTCGACCTTGGCATGACGGTCACGTCAGGGAATTCCTCATGGGCGTTCTTTGGGCGATCACCGCCCCGCATCGTCATCACAAGCCTGACGACCTCTCCCCTCCTTTCGAAACCGGAACGGCACACCGCTACAGCCACCCGGTGCGAAAGGAGGGGATTCGACGCAACAAGTACATGGGCGCCAGGCACCAGTGTAGGAAGGAGGGCGTCTGCCCAAGAGGAGAAGAAGCTGTCAAGAGCATCAAGATCTGATGCGGTCAGCGTGGTGAACCTGGGCACTGGTGATCGCTGGTGGCCGTCGAACGCAGGCGGGAGACGCCACACGCCTCCCCGGCCACGGCGGAGTTTTCGCTGCTGCTCTGGCTGATATTCCACAAGGCCGTAGGGGGGGTCGGTGACCACCCCATGAATCGAATTCGCGGGTTGGTCAGCCAGCCAGTCCAAGCAGTCGCCGTGAAACAACGAGGCTCGCCCGACCTGATAGGCGGGGGTCCATACTGGACTGAATGCTGCTTCAGCCGAGTTGATAGACGCCACGCTGCACTCTCCTGAACTGCTTGGCTGGCCCTGTGTTGAGGTTGAGGTAGCTGCGAACGGACGACCCAGCGACTCTGGTTCCAAGTCGAGCTTCAACTGCGGCATGGATTTCCTTCACGCTCATTGGAATTCCAGCGCTGGCTAGCGCATCACCAACGGCGTCACGCACCTGGCCAGGCCTCAGGCGATTCTGTGTAGAGGGGGAAGCTACGACCACGGAACTACCGTAGACGTCTAGACGTCAAAAGTGGTGGATCACGCGACCGCGAAACCAGTGTACGAAAGTGGAGTGACACTTCAGCTCAGCGAGGGTGCGGTTCGAGGGGTTAGCTACGCTGGGGGAGTGATGCGAGGGGCGTGCCGATGATCACGGGGATGAACCATGCGGTGCTGTATGTGCGGGATGCCCGGCGCCAGCAGCAGTTCTATGCCGATGTGCTGGGGTTTGAGACCATTATCGACGAGCCGGGGCAGTTCGTGTTCATGCGGGCCCCGGCGTCGGAGAACCACCACGACATCGCCTTTTTCTCCATTGGCGACGGGGCCGAGCCGTCGTCGGCTGGCCGCCGCTCGGTGGGGATGTATCACATCGCCTGGGAGGTGCCGACCCTGGAGGAGTTGGCCGACATTCGTCAGCGGCTGGTGGACGCGGGCGCCCTGTACGGCGAGAGCGACCACGGAGCCAACAAGAGTCTCTATGCCAAAGACCCCGACGGTCTGGAATTCGAGGTGATGTGGCTGGTTCCCGCCGAGCACTGGGGCGACGAGGAGAACCAGGCCATAATTCGCCCCTTGGATCTGGCCCACGAGCAGCGCCGCTTTGCCGCCCTGGCTGCCGACGAATAGATACTTGAGATCACCGCTATGAATCTGACCAACCAATACTGCTACTTCTACGACGACGACCTGTTCGTGGACACCGACCGGGACGGATTCCGGCGTCGGGTCATTACCGGCGACGGGCTCCAGCTCTGCTTCTGGCGCATCGCCGGAGGCGCTACCGGATCATTTCTGCACCGCCACGAAGACCATGAGCAGCTCGGCATCATCGTGCGGGGCAAGCTCGACTTCCGCATCAACGACGACCCGGACAGCGAGGAGCGGGTGGTTCTGGGCGAGGGCGAGGCGTATATCGCACCCAAGGGGGTGTGGCACGGAGATTCGGTGTTCATCGGCGACGACGAGTACGGGGAGTGCTGGATTCTCGACGTGTTCACCCCGCCCCGCGACGACCTGCTTGCCGGCTGAACTATGTCGGATTGGCGTCTGGCAGTTGATATCGGGGGCACGTTCACCGATGCGGTGCTGTTGGATGCCGCCACCGGCGCGGTAACGGTCAACAAAGCCCTCACCACCCCGGCCGCCCCCCTCGAGGGGGTGCAGGCCGCGGTTGGCCAGTTGCTGGGCCGGGCTGGAGTAGCCCCTGGCGAGATCACCGCCCCCATCGTGCATGCCACCACGCTCATCACCAACGCACTCATCGAGAACAAGACCGGTCGAGCTGCCCTGGTCACCACCACCGGATTCGGCGACACCCTGCTGATCCGCGACGAGCACCGCTACGACATGTACGACCTCCAGATCGAGTTCCCCGATCCCCCCATCGCCCGGGAGCTCACCTTCGAGATCGATGAGCGCACCGCGGCCACTGGACAGGTGCTGGACGTGCCGTCTCCCGAGGCCATCGCGGCGCTGGTACGAGAGCTGGAGGCGGCCGGGGTCGAATCGGTGGCGGTGTGCCTGCTCAACTCCTACGTCAATCCGTCCAACGAGCGGCTGCTGGCAAGCGAGTTGCGCCGAGAACTGGGGGTGCCGGTTTGCGCCTCGGCCGACATCTCGCCCCAGATCCGGGAATACCCCCGCATGATCACCGCGGCCTGCAACGCTGCCACCATGCCGATCATTGGGCCGTACTTGGACGAGCTCCAGAAGTGGCTCTCGTCTGAGGGGTTCGGCGGGTCGGTGTTGATGATGCTGTCCAATGGGGGAGTGGTGTCGGCCGACGACGCGGCCGCCGCTCCCATAAGGCTGGTGGAGTCGGGCCCGGCGGCCGGGGCGCTGGCCGCCCGGTGGTTCGCCCGCCGCATGGGAGAAGACCGGTTGTTGGCCTTCGACATGGGCGGCACCACCGCCAAGGCCACCTTGGTGGAAGAAGGCGAACCGGCGCTGACCACCACCTTCGAGGTGGCCCGCCGCTACCGGTTCAAGAAGGGATCGGGCTTTCCGGTTTCGGTGCCCTCGGTGGATTTGGTGGAGATCGGCGCGGGCGGTGGCAGCCTGGCTCACCTCGACCAATTCGGCCTGCTCAAGGTGGGGCCTGAGTCATCGGGCGCCGATCCTGGTCCGGCGTGCTACGGCCAGGGTGGCGATCAGCCCGCGGTGACGGATGCCGATGTGGTGCTGGGTCTGCTGGACCCCGACGCCTTTTTGGGCGGCGACATGCCCTTGGACGCCGGGCTGGCCCAGTCGGCCATTGAGCCCTTGGCCGACGGTCTCGGCCTGTCATCTATTGACACCGCTGCGGGGATGTACGAGGTGGTGAGCCAGAACATGGCCGCCGCCGCCCGCATGCACGCCGTGGAGCGGGGGGTGGATCTGCGAGGGGTGACCGTGCTGGCCTTCGGCGGGGCTGGGCCGCCCCATGCCTGTCGGGTGGCCGAGCTGCTGGACTCGGATCGGGTGGTGTTCCCGGTGAACGCCAGCGTGCTGTCGGCATTCGGAACCCTGGTCTCGCCGGTGAGGATCGACCTGGCCCGTTCCATGCCGGTGAAGCTGGCTGAAGTGCACCCCGCTGAGAGGGACGGCCTCTTGGACGAACTGCGGGAGGAAGGCCGCCGGGTGCTGCTCAGCGCCGGTGTGCCCGAGGCCGATATCAGATTCCGCTATGGCATCGACGCCCGTTACACCGGCCAGGGCAACGAGATCACCGTCAGGGTAGGCGAAGGGGATGCCTGGACAGCCCGTGACGATGAGGTAATCGGGGCGTTCGAGTCGGAATATCGCCGTATCTACGGTATGACCATCGACGATGTGCCCATCGAGGTGGTCACCTGGCGGCTCTCAGCCCGAGCCGATCCGGCCGAGATAACCGCGGATGATTCCGAGGCGCCGCCATCGGCAGGCGATGGTCCGCCCCAGCCTGCTTCGACCCGCACCGCGGTATTCGGGCGAGAGCAACACGCGGTAGAGGTGCCGGTGTACCGCCGGGCCGACTTGGCTATCGGTATGTCGTTTCCCGGTCCGGCCTTGGTCGAAGAACGGGAGACAACCTCGGTCATTCGTCCCGGTTGGCGGGTTTCGGTTGCTTACGACGCTTGTCTCGTCGCGGTCCGCGATCAAAGACCGACTCCCACATAACAATCTCAACCAGAAACCAGAGCAGTTCTATGAGCAAAACCAAAGCAAGTCCTGACGAAGCCTCTTCCTACGACCCCATTCAACTGGAAATCCTGTGGCAGTCGCTCATTTCGGTGGTGAACGAACAGGCTCGGGCTCTCCAGCGGGCCGCGTTCAGCCCCATCGTGCGGGAGGCCGGCGATCTGGCCAACGCCGTGTTCGACAAGCGGGGCCGCATGGTGGCCCAAGCAGTGACCGGCACACCCGGACACATCAACTCCTTGGCCATCGGCGCGGCCAACATGCTGGACGAGTTCCCCCCCGAATCCCTCGAGCCCGGCGACGTTCTGGTTACCAACGACCCCTATCTGACCGCGGGTCAGTTGCTGGACGTAACCGTGCTGGTTCCGGTGTGGCGCGCTCCGGCCGCCGGGGGCGATCCCGTGCCCATCGCCTACTTCGGCTCCACCATCCATCACACCGATGTCGGCGGCTATGGCATCGGCGCCGGGGCCCGGGACTGCTTCGAAGAGGGCTTGTGGATCCCCATCTGCAAGCTCATGCGGGCTGGCGAGCGCAACGAAGACGTGTGGAAGTTCATCCTGTCCAACGTCCGTCAGCCCGACCATATGGCCGGCGATCTGCACGCCCAGATGGCCTCGGGAGAGGTGGGGGCCCAGCGCCTCGGCGCGTTGTGTGATTCCTACGATCTTGACGACATCGAGGACTTGGCCGACGAGATCATCGATCGCTCCGAGGCGGCCACCCGGGCCAGCATCGCCGAGTTGCCCGCTGGCGAATATCAGGCCGACGCGGTGCTGGATCTGGCCGACGGCAGCCGAATCGACATCGTGTGCTCTCTGCGGGTGGACCCCGACGCCGGTGAGATCTTCGTTGACTACGACGGCTCGTCTGAGGCCAGCCCGTGGGGCATCAACGTGGTGCGCAACTACACCCACGCCTACACCACGTTTACCGTGCGCTCGGTGCTGAACCCCGAGATTCCCAACAACCACGGCAGCCTGGCCCCCATCAAAATGGCTGCCCCCGAGGGATCGATCGTCAACGCGGTGCTGCCGCAGCCGGGTACTGCCCGCCACGTGGTGGGGATGTTCTTGCCCAATGCCCTGCTCAAGGCCTTGGCCCAGGTCAAGCCGGAGGAGTCCATGGCCGAGGGGGCGGGTGCGGTATGGACCATGCAGGTGAGTGGCAACCACGACGACGGAACCCCGTTTATCACCGCCATGTTCACCTACGCCGGAGGAGTGGGAGCCCGGGCCACCAAGCCGGGCTTAGATGCCTGCTCCTATCCCACGGGGGTGAGCGCGGTGCCCATCGAGGTGGTGGAGGCCTCCGCGCCGGTGCGCTTCACCCGCAAAGCACTGCGCCCCGGCTCGGAAGGGTCGGGCGCCCAGCCCGGCGGCAAGGGCCAGACCATCGAGTTCAGCGTGGACACCTCTCGCCCCTGGCTGCTCAACGCGGTCACCAGCCGCCTGTCCGACCCGCCGCAAGGCATCTTCGGTGGGAACCCGGGCGAGGCGGGGTCGTTCCAAGTCAACGGCGAGCCGGTCACCACCCAGAGCCGCATCACCCTCGATCCCGGCGATGTGGTGCGCCTCGACCTGCCCGGCGGTGGAGGCTACGGACCTCCCGATGACTGATCCGGCCACCTTTTCGTCCGTTTGGGAACGAGCGGTCGAACGTGGTGGCGATGCCGCCTTCTTGATCTTTGAGCGGCCCGACGGGACCACTGCAACCTGGACCTACGAGCAGTTCGACGCGGCTGTCACCGATGTGGCCGCCGGGCTGATCCAGCAGGGGGTGGTTCCCGGCGATTCGGTGCATCTGGCGCTGACCAACACGCCGGCATTCGTGGCCCTGTGGCTGGCCGCCAACCGGTTGGGGGCGTGGATCGTGCCGTCCGATCCCATGGGCAAGGCGCCAGAGTTGGCCGACCACATCGAGCGCACCCGGCCCAAGGCCGGCTTTTGCGCCACCAGCCGAGCCGATGTCTACCGCCAGGCTGCCGCAGTGAGTCCCGATTTGGCCATCACCGAGTTAGACGAAGCCGGCGGCAGCCTCGATGCGCTGATGGGGAATGCCCGAGTGGACTGGCCCGCGGCGGATATTCGGGACCGGGCCGCGGTCATGTTCACCTCGGGAACCACCGGGCGGCCCAAGGGGGTGGAGATCACCCAGGCCAACTACGCCTTTTGCGGCCAGGTCATGGCCGAGCGAGCCGACTTGGCCCCCGAAGACCGCCAGTTGGTGGTGCTGCCTCTGTTCCACGCCAACGCCCAGTACTACTCCTTTGCCTCAGCCATCTGGACTGGAGCCTCAGTGGCCCTGATGCCCGCCTTCTCAGCCAGCGGATTCCTGGCCCAGGCCGCCCGCCACCGGGCCACCTGCGCCAGCCTGTTCGCCGCTCCGATGCGGATGATCCTGGCCCGGGGGGCTCCGGTCGACGGGGTGGGGCTGCGACACTGCTGGTACGCCCAGAACATCGCCGATGATCAGTATGAAACCCTGACTGCATGGTTGGGGTGTCGTCCTCGCCAGCTCTACGGCATGACCGAGACCATCCCCGCCGTGCTCACCGAGCCAGCCGACAATCCCGTGCCGTCGTCCATGGGCCAGGTCACTCCCGGCTGCCAGGTGATCGTGCGAGATGGCCAGGTGATGGTCGGGGGAGAGCCTGGCATGACGCTGTTCGCCGGTTACCTCGACGATCCCGACACCACCGCGGCTTCGTTCACCAACGACGGCTGGTTCTGCACCGGCGACCGGGCTCGCGTAGACGAGGACGGTCGCCACTACTTCGACGGCCGCCACTCCGACGTGCTCAAGGTGGCGGGTGAGAACGTGTCCATCGTTGAGGTGGAATCGGTGCTGACCAGCCACCCCGCAGTGCTGGAAGCCGCAGTGGTGGGGGCCCCCGATCCGATACGCGACGAGGTACCGGTGGCCTTTGTGGTTCCCGCCGATCCGGCCACGCCTCCGACCGATGACGAGCTGTCATCCTGGTGCCAAGACCGGCTGGCTAAAGCCAAGCTGCCCCGCTCGTTTACCCTTATGGAAGAGTTGCCTCGAACCAGCGTCGGGAAGATCCGCAAGTTCCTGCTACGGCAAGAGGCAAAAGACCAAAATCAAGCCCCACAAGAGGCCACGAGGAGGTGATCGAATGACCATGTTGACCGGCGAGTTGCTGGACTCGTTCGAGGACTCCATCACCGACGTGGCCACCGCAGTGACCCTTCCTCCTGAGATCTACACGTCCGAGGAGTTTCTGGCCTTCGAGCGTCTGGCGCTGTTCGAGCACGAATGGTGCTGCGTCGGGGTGGCCAGTCGCATTCCTGAAACCGGTGACTGGTTCACCGCCACGGTCAGCACCGAGCCCATCATCGTGGCCCGCCAAAGGGACGGCAGCATCGCCGCATTCTCGGCCATCTGCCGCCACCGGGGCATGCAGGTGGCGGAGGGCGAGGGCAACAGCCGCTCGTTCCGGTGCCCGTATCACCACTGGAGCTATCGACTGGACGGTCGCCTGATGGGTGCCCCGGCGATGGAGCAAACCGAGGGATTCGAAAATGACGATTGGGGCCTGCCTAATTTGTCCGTGGAGCTGTGGCACGGGTTCATCTTCGTCAACTTCAACCCCGAAGCCCCTCCGCTGGCTCCCACCCTTGAGCGGTACGAGCCCTACCTGGCCAACTACGAACTCGACAACTGCGTGTGTCCGGGCACCTTCACCCTCGAAGACCTGCCCTGGAACTGGAAGGTCATGTTCGAGAACTTCAACGACGGCTACCACGCCAACCGCCTCCACCAGGTGATCCAGGACTTCTGCCCCTCGGAGATGGCCCGATTCCCGGTGCCGTGGTCGGATGACTCCAACGTGATCTTCCGGGAGAACGGCTACACCCATATCGACGGCGGCTTCAACGCCACCCGCAAGGCCCTTCTGCCGGTGTTCCCCAAGCTCACCGAAGAAGAGCGGTGGCGGTCGACCTTCGCGCTGATCCCACCCACCCTGTGCTTTGGCACCGCTCCTGACATGGCGTTCTTCTTCATCGTGCGGCCCACCTCGGCCGAGACCATCGACGTGGAGATCGGCTACCTGCTGCATCCCACCTCGCTGGAGCACCCCATGTTCGACCACTTGTTCCAGGCCAGCGACGACGGTGTGCAGATCTTCGTGGCCCAAGACCAAGACGCCACCACCAAGGTGCAGCGGGGCCTGCGGTCCCGATTTGCGGTGCGGGGACGGTACTCCTGGCAGGAGGAGTCCCATGTGCAATTCAACCGCTGGCTGGTGCAGCGCTACCGCCAGCACTGGCCAACAGGCACAGAATCTTCTGACGGGGCATGATTAAGGCCCTGGATTGATCGACAAGAGATCGCCCAAACAGGAGGGGAATCCATGACCAAGCGAACTGACGGCCGACTAAGGCTCTTGATGGTGCTGGCAGCGCTGCTGTCAGTGCTGGCCCTAGTGGCCGCCGGCTGTGGGAACGACGACGATGACGACGGGGGCGCGGCGGTCGAAGCGCCTGCTCCGGAGCCGATGGACGACGAGCCCATGGACGAAGAGCCGATGGACGACGAACCAGAACCCGAACCGGAGCCGATGGACGACGAACCAGAACCCGAACCGGAGCCGATGGACGACGAAGCAGAACCCGAGCCTACTGAGCCGCCGATGGTCACGGAACTGCAAGCGTTGTTGGACACCTTCGACGCCAACGGCGACGGCACCCTCACCATCGGGGTGGCGGCCGCCGGGCCTCGCGACGACCAGGGCTACTACCAGTCGCTGGTTGACTTCGCCGAGGAGTTCTCCGCTGAGAACGGGTTCGCCCCACCCATCGTGAGCGACAACATCGGCGCTGCCGAGGCTGCCCAGGCGATGTCCGATCTGGCATCGCAAGGAGTGGACATAATTTTTGTCGGAGCTAGCGAGATTGCCGAGCCACTGCCCGACCTCACCGCGCAGTACCCCGACATCTTCTGGTACTGCAACTGTGGGGCCGGGTTTGAAGGGGAAACTTCCGGATTTGCCCAGGCCAACGACTGGGGGTCGGCCATTCACTACACCGCGGGCGTGGCCATGGGAGCGGCGTTGCAGGATCACGGCGGAGATACCGCGGTGTTCTTGGGCTGCTGCGACCTCGGCTTCGAGAAAGAGGCATATAACGCCACTGTGTATGGTCTCCAGTCGGTGGACCCGTCGTTCACCATGGAGTACGTGGCCACCGGCGCCTTCCCGTTCGACTTCGACAACTCGGCCAACGCCACTGCCGCACTCACAAACGCTATCGCCGAAGGCGCCACCTTGGCCTATGCCTATCTGGGCGGGGCGCTGAACCCGGTTGGCCAGCTGGCCACCGACGAGGGGATCGCAGTATTCGCTGCCGGTCCCGCCGACATCTGCTCCCGCGATGACGGGATAGAATGGACGGGAAGCATCGTGTTTGACGGCGGGCGATACGCCCTGCAAGTGCTACCTCGTATCATCTCCGGTGACCTTACTGAAGGATCTACCTATACGTTCCCAACCGAACGTGGGCTCAACGGCGGCGAGTTGTGCAACCCGTCAACGGCGGCCGAAGCGCTGCTGGCTGATGCCTTCGAAGCGGTTGCCACCGATGTAGAATTGGAAGGCGTGCTCGGCGGGATCACCGGCGAGGCTTTCGGCGGCGGGTGACCGACGCAACGACCGAATTGACAGGTGCCGGGGGGTCTGACCCCTCGGTGCCTGCGGTCGAACTTGTCGGCATCACCAAGCGCTTTGGGGGGATCATCGCCTGCGATCAGGTTGATCTGACCCTGCACCGGGGCCGCATCCACGGCATTTTGGGCGAGAACGGCGCCGGCAAGTCCACGCTGATGAAGGTGCTCATCGGCCTTGTGCTGCCCGACGCCGGCTCGGTCCGCATCGACGGCCAGCCCCGCACCATTCACGATCCCCTGGCCGCGGCTGCCCTGGGCATTGCCATGGTTCACCAGCACTTCAGCCTGGTCGACCAGCTCTCGGTGTGGGAGAACGTCGCCCTTGGCGAGGAGGGTCGGCTGAAGTCGGGGGGAGTGCGCGACCGGGTGGCGGCCATCAGCCAGCAGTACGGCCTGGAGATCGATCCTGACGCCCGAGTGGGCGAACTCACCGCCGGGCTGCGCCAACGGGTGGAGATCATCAAGTGCCTGCGCCGCGACCCCCACATCCTGGTGTTCGACGAGCCCACCTCGGTGCTCACCCCCGAGGAGTCGGAGCAGCTTTTCGGCACGCTGAGAGAGGTGGTGGCCGCTGAAGGCCGAGCCGTCGTGCTGGTCAGCCACAAGCTGGACGAGGTGCTGCACGCCACCGACGAGATCACCATCATGCGCCAAGGCCGGGTGGTGGATCACCGGCCCACCCAAGAAGCCGACGCCCGCAGTCTGGCCCGGGCCATGGTGGGCCGAGAGGTGTCTCTGCGCTCGGAGCGGGCCGCCTTCGGGCTGGCTGACATCGAGGAGGCTGAGGAGGCTAACCAGGAAGCCGAAGTCGGTTTTCGTGCAGATATCGACAAGGCGACCGATGTAGACGCAGAGGACTGGCAGCCGGCGGGGGTAACGAAGTCGGATGAGCCGGTCATGCGGATTGAGGGAGTCTCGGTGCGGGGCCGGGGCGGAGCCCGGCTGCTGGACGACATCAGCCTGGATCTTCGTGCCGGTGAGATCGTGGGCGTGGCTGGCGTAGAGGGCAACGGTCAGCGCACGCTGGGCGATCTGCTATCCAGCCTCGTTCGGCTGAACACCGGCCGTGTGGTGGTCAACGACAAAGAGGTGCCCACCGGCTCTCCCGGTGCCATGGCCAAGGCCGGGGTGGCGGTGATCCCCGAAGACCGCCACGACTCCGGCGTGGTCTTGGACATGACGGTGGCCGAGAACCTGCTCATGGTGGACCCTCACCGGGTGGCCCGCCACGGTGTCATGGACAAGGCTCAGACCACCGAGCTGGCCCAGAAGATGATCGAGGAATTCGACATCGGCTGTTCCGGCCCCGATGCCCCGCTCTGGTCGCTATCGGGCGGCAACCAGCAGCGGGTGGTGCTGGCCCGCGAACTGGCCGCCGAACCCGATGTGCTGATAGCGGCGCAGCCCACCCGGGGACTGGATGTGGGGGCCATCGAGTACATGACCGATCGGCTGCGCCAGACGGCGATTGACGGTGTGGCCGTGCTGTTGATCTCCAGCGAGCTGGAGGAGATCCTCGATCTGGCCGACCGCATCGTGGTCATGTCTCGGGGCCGTATTGTTGGTGAGCTCTCCCACGACGACGCCAACCTCGAAACCCTCGGATTGCTGATGGGCGGTAGCGAGGCATGACGAGGGGGGCGCGGCTGACTGAGTGGGTGGCCCTTTACGCCCTCAGCGTTGCCGTGGCCCTGGCCCTGGCCAGCGTGATTGTGGAGGCCACGGGGGGCGACTGGTGGCCGGTGGTGGAGGCCCTGGTGGACGGCAGCATTCTGGCGCCCGGCCGGTGGGGAGGGACTCTGGGCATCGCGGCACCCCTGCTCTTGGTGGCCTTGGGCACGGTGATCTCGTCCAAAGCCGGCTTGATCAACATCGGCCAAGAGGGCCAACTGCTGGTCGGTGCGGCAGTGGCGGTGTATTTCAGCTTCCTTATCGGCGGACCCGGCCCGCTGAACGTGGTGCTGTTGCTGCTCTTCGGTGCTCTGGGCGGGGCGGCGTGGGCTTCCATATCCGGACTGCTGCGCTTCTGGCGGGGGGTGCCTGAGGTACTGAGCACCCTGCTGTTGGTGTTTGTTGCCCTTCAAGCGGTGGGTTACGGCCTGAAGTGGCAGTGGTTGCTGCTGGCCGACGAGGCCAGTCGGGGAAACCGGAATCTGGTGAGCGAGCAGCTGGCCAAAGACAACCGGATCCCTCGTCCCGACATATTCGGCAATGAGTTCCCCATCACCGTCTATGTGGCGTTGGCCCTGGCTTTGGCGGTGGCTTACGTGCTGGCCCGCACGGTGTGGGGCTTTCGGCTGCGAATGCTGGGCCACAATCCCCGGGCCGCCCAGCGAGCCGGGGTGTCGTCCACGGTCTACGGAGCGACCGCCCTGGCCATTGGCGGAGCCTTTGCCGGATTGGCCGGAGCGGCCATGTTCGCCGGCGGTGGCTTCTCGTTCGGCAACTTCCGGCTGGTGCCCGGATTCTCCGACAACATTGGTTGGACCGGACTGCTAGTGGCCCTGTTGGCCCGAGAGCGGGCGTTGCCCGCAGTGGTGGCCGCCTTCGTTTTCGCGGGTTTGCGGAACGGGGCCGGCTTTGTGAATAGCACGGGGGTGGAGAGCCGCATCACCGATGTGGTGCAGGGTCTCTTGGTGCTGGCCCTTCTGGTTCCTCCCGCGGTGGTCTTCCTGCGGGATCGTCGTCGGGCCCGAGCTGCGGCTACCGAGAGGGTGTGATGTTGTGCTGATTGACTTCTTCACCGCGGTGGGCGATGTGCTGTCCAGTGAGTCCACCTACATCAATGGAGCGCTGTTTGCCGCGCTGCTGGCCTACGCAGCCACTGGGGAGTGGGTGGCAGAGCGCTCGGGAACCTTGAACATCTCGGTGGAGGGGATGCTGTTGAGCGGGGCCTTCGCGGGGATTCTGGGGTATCACATCTCGGACTTGATCGTGGTGGGCCTGGTCTTCGGCGTGATCGGCGGAATGCTTATCGCCGCAGTGCAGGCCGAGATGAGCCACCGCCTCAGCGCCGACCAATTCGTGGTCGGCCTTACCCTCAACATTTTGGTGTTCGGCTTGGTTGGATTCCTGGATCGAGAAATCGAGCCCCAAGCCCTACGGGCCTCAACGGTGGAGATTCCAGTTCTGGTAGACATCCCCCTGATCGGACAAGCGCTGTTCGGGGAGCCGTGGCCGTTCTACCTCCTCTATGTGCTGGTGCCGGTGTCGTGGTGGCTGGTGTACCGCACCCGTTGGGGGTTGGAGCTGCGGGCCGCGGGGGAGAATCCCCAGTCGGCCGATGTCAGCGGCATCGACGTAAACCGCCGCCGCCGCCAATCGATTTACTATGCCGGGTTCACGTCCGGGCTGGGTGGGGCCTATTTCTTGTTCGCTCGGATCGCTGCGTTCGACGATTCCGTTATCGGCGGCCAGGGATTCATCGCCATCGCCGCGGTGATCTTCGGCGGCTGGACGCTGTGGGGCACCATGGCGGGCTGCGTGTTGTTCGCCGGGGCCCTCTCGTTCCAGTTGTCGCTGCAAGGGCTGGGCTACGAGCTCAACACCGAGCTGTTGCAGGCCCTGCCTTATCTGGTCACCATCGGGGCCATGGCCATTTTCGCCAAACGAGTTCGACCGCCCGCTGCTTTGGCCCGACCGTTCATCCGCGGTCTCAAATAGACAGGCCGAGACGAAGGAGAACGGCGATGAAGGCGATGCGATACCACGAGCCCGGCGGACCCGAGGTGCTCTGCTACGAGGAGGTGCCCGACCCCGAGCCCGGCCCGGTGGACGTGGTGGTGGACGTGGTGGCCACCGCGCTCAACCGACTGGACGTGGTGCAGCGCAATGGTTGGTTCACCATGCCCGGCTTCACCCTCCCCCACATTGCCGGCATGGATGTGGCCGGGGTGGTCTCGGAGGTGGGCTCTGAGGTTGATGGGATTGCCGTGGGCGACCGTGTAGTGGTGGACCCGTCGCTGGCCGGGGTGGACGATCGCTCCAAGTTGGGCGGCCGGGGCGATCTCTATGGGGAGCTGGGCATCATCGGGGCCACGGTCGACGGGGGCTACGCCGAGCGTTGCCTGGTGCCGGCCTCGCACGTCTACCCAGTGCCCCACGCCATGTCGCTGGAGGCGGCCGCCACCTTCCCCACCTGCTACCTCACCGCCGCCCACGGGCTGTTCGAGGTAGGCGGCCTTGCCGCAGACGAGACGGTGATGATCCATGCGGCCGGGTCGGGAGTATCGGTGGCCGCCATCCAGTTTGCCGTGAATGCCGGTGCCACCGTGCTGGCCACCGCAGGCACCGACGAAAAGTGCCAGCGGGCTCTTGAGCTGGGGGCCTCCCATGCGCTGAACAATCGGACCGGTGATGTGACCGCTTGGGCTCGGGAGCTGACCGCCGGAGCGGGGGTGGACATGGTGTTCGACCACGTGGGAACAGCGTTGTTCGGCCCGTCGCTGTTCGCGTTGAGAATCGGCGGTCGGTTGGTGAACTGCGGCAATTCCTCCGGCGACGAGGCGGTCATCCCGTCGCTGGGCTACTTGTACCACTCCGGCATCAAGATCCTGGGTTCCGATCCCTATCGCCCCGAAGAGTTCGGCCCGGCATGGGAGACCTTTTGCGCCGACGGTTTCACTGCCGCGGTCGATTCGGTGTTCGATTTGGCCGACGCCGCCGACGCCCAGGCCAAGATGCTGGCCAGCGACTTCTTCGGCAAGATCCTGCTGAAGCCCTGATTCAAGGCGAGATGCGGAGCCAAAGTGGCTGATTCCCCGTATCCCGAACTGAAGAAGTCGCATGTTCCCGAGCGTGTGGGCCGCCCCTGGACCGACTACAAGCCCCCACCGTCGGCCCCAGTGTGGGCGGTGATCAGCGGTTTCGGCTCGTTTCACGTATTGGCGGCGGCCCTTGAGCTAGGGGTGTTCGACGCATTGGCCGACAGGGGGGCAACTCCCGGAATTCCCCCTACGGTGACCGCCGAAGAACTGGCAGAGGAATTGGAGGCGTCGTCTCCTCACTTGGAGGCCCTTCTCGACTCCCTGGCGGTGCTCGGGTTGTTGGAACGAGTGGGTGGCCGATACGGCCTGAACGACACTGCGGCCCGCTATCTGACCACCGACGGAGCGGCGTCGATGGCTTCGCTGGTGCCAGTGGCTCCCGGCCCGCTGGGCAATTGGTCCCGGTTGGCCGACACCATCCGGGCGGGCCAGCCTGCCGAGCCGATCGACGACGACCCGGCCGATTTCTACCGACCCCTGGTGGAGGGCACGTTCACCACCATGCTCCGGGCCGCCACCCGGGCCGACTTCCAGGTGCGCTACAGCGCCCTGGAATCCCCTCGAGTGCTGGATCTGGGGGCTGGCGGCGCGCCGTGGGCCATCGCCGTGCTCAAGGCCTGCCCCGGGGCTACCGCGGTAATCAACGACCTCGACGGAGTGATAGACGTGGCCCAGCGCACCACCGCCGAATACGGCGTGGCCGACCGCTGCGAGTTCCGCCCCGGCGACTTCCACACCATCGAAATCGAATCCGAGGGTTACGACATCGTGGTGCTAGGCCATGTCTGCCGCACCGAAGGCCCCAGCGGCGCCCAACAACTCATCGCCCGAGCAGTCGATGCGCTGCGCCCCGAGGGACGACTGCTACTGGCCGACTACTTTGTGGCCCCCGAGCCCCAGTGGAGCCCCCACAGCGTGCTCATGGGCATGACCATGATGGCCAGCACCATCAACGGCTTCGGCATCACCGCCGCCCAAGTCGCCGAATGGCTGGCGGAAACAGGCTTTGAAGCGATCCGCCTAATAGAACCCATTGGTCATCAATACGCATACGTTGCCACCAAGTCCCGCCGACCTCCAGGAGGATCACTATGACCGAGCACATAGACACGCTGATCAAGGGCTGGTACGTGGTCACCATGAACCCGACCCGCGACATCATCAGGCATGGCGCGGTGGCCGTCCGCGGCAACCAGATCGTCGATGTGGGCAAAGCCTCCGACCTGGAGGCCCGCTACCAGGCGGCCGAGACGGTGGGCGGCGACCGGTTCGTGGTCACCCCGGGGCTGGTCAACACCCACATCCACATCACCGGCGAGCCCCTCACCAGGGGCTATGTGCCTGACGACACCCCGTTCGAGGAGAACGTGTTTCAGTGGCTGTGCCCGCTTTATTCGGTTTACACCGCCGAGGAGGAGCGACTGTCAGGCCAACTCGCCGCGGTGGAGATGCTCAAGTCGGGTACTACCTGCTTCTTGGAGGCGGGCACGACCCGCTTCGTCGACGAGGTGATAGACGGCTTGGACGAAGCCGGCATCCGGGGCCGCATTGGCAAGTGGGTGTGGGATCTGCCGCCCGAGCCCAGCGTGTACCGCCAGGACACCGACGAGGCCATCGCCAACCTGCGCGACACCGTCGAGCGGTTCAAGGGCGCGGCGGGGGGAAGGCTGGGGGCATGGTCGATGGTGGTGGGCCACACCACCTGCTCTGACCCCCTGTGGCAGGCCGCCCGGGCCACCGCCGATGAATTCGAGGTGGGACTCAGCTTCCACATGTCTCCGGCCACGTTGGATCCCGATACCTTCATAGCTGCGTTCGGCCAGCGGCCCATGGTGCACCTCCATGAGCTGGGGGTGCTGGGCGACGACACCGCCATCACCCATTGCGTGCACGTCGATGACCAGGAGATCCAGCTTCTGGCCGGGGCGGGATCGACAGTGGTCCACTGCCCAACCACCGCGCTGAAGGTGAGCTACGGCGTTACCCAGATCGGCAAGATGCCCGAGATGGTCACCTCCGGGGTGAACGTGAGCCTGGGCACCGACGGGAACAACGCCTCCAACTACTCCGATCTGATGCGGGCCACCTATCTGGTGGCTGGGCTGTTCAAAGACGCTCGCATGGACCCGCAGATGTTCCCCGCTGAGAAGGCCTACGAGATGGCCACGTTGGGCGGGGCACGCACCATGCTGATGGAGGATCAGATCGGTTCGCTGGAGCCGGGCAAGCTGGCCGACGTGGTGATGCACGACGCCGACCGACCGGAGTGGCGTCCCCTCCTCAACGTGATGAACCAGCTCGTGTGGTCAGCCGACGGCCGGGGCGTTCACACCGTGTTCGTAGACGGTCAGAAGGTGGTGGAGGGTGGCCGCATGACCACCATCGACGAAGACACCCTCTACGCCCGTTGTCAAGAGGCCGGAGAGGCCGTGGTGGGACGCTCCGGTCTTCCCGACAAGGCGAAGTTCCCCGTCTGGTAGGGGCTAGGAGTACAGCTCGCGCTTGACCACTTTGCCAGCAGGATTGCGAGGCAAGGGGATGGGGCGGATCTCCCAGAGGGTGGGGATCTTGTAGGGGGCCAGGACCTCTTTACACCATGCCGCCAGATCGTCGGCGTCGGCCACGGCGGCGTCGTTGAGCACCACCACGGCTTTCACCTCTTGGCCCATCTCGGGGTGCTCGACGCCGAACACCGCCGACTCAGCTACCGACGGATGGGCGTCGAGGCGGTATTCGATCTCGATGGGGTAGATGTTCTCGGCGTTGCGCAGGATCATGTCCCGGGCCCGGGAGTTGATGTAGAGGTAGCCGTCATCATCGAAGAAGCCGATATCGCCGGTGTTGAGCCACCGATCCCTGTTGATGGTCGCCGCCGTGGATTCGGGATCGTTCCAGTATTCGAGCATTGTGTAGGCACTGCGGCACCAGATGTCGCCCTCTTGTCCAGTGGGGAGCGCCTGGCCGTCGGGGCCGCGGATCTCGGCTTCGAATCCGATGGCCACCCGTCCGCAGGAGGTGGGGCGCTCCCGGTACTCGGCGCCTCCGATGGTGGCGACCACCGCCACCGACTCCGACGATCCGTAACCCATCCCCACCGCGGGCGCGGCGTTGGGGAAGGCCTGGCGCATGAGGTCTTGCACTGCCGGACTGGCCGGGGCGCCGCCGAAGCCCACGTTGACCACACTGGAGGTGTCGAACTCCGAGAAGCGGGGGTGGTTCACCAGTCGGGAGCCGATGCTGCCCAGGGCGGCGAAAGAGGTCACCCCTTCGTCTTGGATGAGCTGGAGCACCGCCTCAGGATCGAATCGGCCCCGGCGGTACACGATCTTGCCCCCGGTAACCATGCTGATGAGCGTGGTGCCGTACAGCCCCGACACGTGGAACAGCGGCGAGGTGCCCAACGTGACCGACTGGGCCGGCGGGCTGGGCGCCGAGCCCTCGTCGGCAGGGGGGTTAGTGCGCATCTCGGCGAACACCCGCACCGCGCCGTTCATCATGGTGGACTGCACAAAACCAATCAGCCCCCGATGCGTGGCTACCGCCCCTTTGGGGCGCCCGGTGGTGCCGCTGGTGAACAGGATCACCGAGGGGTCGTCCTCGGCTAGTGGGACGTCGATGTCGTCAAGAGCGGTACCCGCACCGGCAGCGATGAAGTCGGCCCAGTCGTCTTCGATCACCAGGCACGGGGCATCCGTGTCGCCCTTGCCGGAGCGCTCCAGGCGAGGACGGTCGGCGATCACCAGGGCGGGGTCGCTGAGCGCAGTGGCGTAGTCCACCTCGTCGGTGGTCCACCAGCCGTTGTAGGCCGACACGATGGCGCCGATGCTGGTGGCCGCGAAGAATGACACCACCCACTCGGGGCAGTTGGCGGCGAAGATGGCCACCCGGTCACCGTGGCCGATGCCCCGCTGCTGCAATGCGGAGGCCGCGGCCGCTACTTGGGCTATGAAGTCGTCGAAGGTGTGCCGCTGATCTTCCAGCACCAGGAATTCCCGGTCGCCGAAGTTGGCAGTGTTGGCCACCATCTCCCGCAGCGATCGCATCCGAGCGGAAAAAACCGCGGCCGGTTGTCCCAACACTTCCTCGGTGGTCAGTTCGAACAGCCCGCCGGGCCCGGTCAGCTCTTGGATTACTTCCTCTCGAATACCCACGGCTCAGAACCCTAATCAGTTGCTGTCGTTCGACCGGCTTCGACGGGCTGAACTATGGCTAAAGGCTCTATCGTTGGACCATGACCGAAGTCGTCATCGTCGAAGCCGTTCGCTCCCCGGTGGGCAAGCGAAACGGCGGCTTGTCCTCAGTACATCCCACCTCGCTGCTCAGCCAGGTGCAGTCTGCCGCAGTCGAGCGTTCGGGCATCGATCCCGCCGCCATCGGCCAGGTAGTGGGCGGCTGCGTCGACCAAATCGGGGCCCAGGCCATGAACGTGGTCCGCACCGCGTGGCTCACCGCCGGGCTTCCCGAGGAAACGGCGTGCAGCACGGTGGACTCCCAGTGCGGCTCGTCGCAGCACGCGGTCAACCTGGGCTACAGCCTGGTGAAGTCTGGGATGGAGGACACGGTGTTGGCCTGTGGGGTGGAGAGCATGAGCATCGTGCCCATCGGTTCGAACGCCACCGCCGAAGGAGTGGGCCGGCCGGTGACCCGCGACTATTTCGCCCACTACGAGTTCACCTCCCAGTTTGAGGGCGCCGAGCGGATGGCCGACAAGTGGGGCATCACCCGGGAGGACTGCGACCACTTCGGTCTCTCCTCGCAACAGCGGGCGGCCCGGGCCTGGGACGAGGGCCGGTTCGAAACTCAAATCGTTCCCATCGAGGCCCCGGTGCTGGACGAGGATGGCAAGAGGATTGACGAGACGGTCACCGTCAGCGTGGATGAGGGCCTCCGAGAGACCACCCTGGAAGGGCTGGCCACCCTCAAGCCGGTGGCCCGGCCCGACGGAGTCCACACCGCGGGGTCGTCATCGCAGATCTCCGACGGGGCTGGCGCGGTGTTGATGACCACCGCGGAGCGGGCCGAACAACTCGGCCTCACTCCTAGAGCCCGTGTGGCGGAGACTTGCCTGGTGGGGTGCGACCCGGTGCTGATGCTGGAGGGCCCGATTCCGGCCACCCATCGGCTGCTGAAGCGGTCCGGGCTTGCGATGGACGACATCGACGTGGTGGAGATCAACGAGGCGTTTGCCTCGGTGGTGCTGTGCTGGGCCGCGGACTTGGAGCCCGACATGGAACGGGTCAATCCCAACGGCGGCGCCATCGCCCTGGGTCACCCGCTGGGGGGAACTGGATCGATCTTGGTGACCAAGGCGCTGCATGAACTTGAGCGCACCGATGGCCAGTGGGGCCTGATCACCATGTGCTGCGGAGGCGGCTTGGGTACCGGGACCCTGATCGAAAGGCTCTGATGGCCACCGACGCCGGTTTGGCCGACGAGCTGGTCGACGCCATCCGGACCTGGGTGGAACGCGAAGTCATCCCCAACGCCTCCGACCTTGAGCATGCTGACGAGTTTCCCGAGGCGATGTTCGCTCAGATGTGCGAATTCGGCCTGTTCGGGGCCACCATCCCTGAGAACTACGGCGGTTTGGGGTTGGACGCCACCACGTATGCCCGCATCATCGAGGAGCTCTCCCGGGGATGGATGTCGCTGGCCGGCATCCTCAACACCCACAAAATCGCCGCCACCATGATCGGGCGCTACGGCACCGACGAGCAGCGGGATCGCTTCTTGCCCCGCATGTGCGATGGGTCGTTTCGATCGGCATTCTCGCTGTCGGAGCCCGACGCGGGAAGCGACACCCGCAACATCCGCTGTCGGGCCGTGCCCGACGGCGATGAGTGGATTGTCAACGGCACCAAGATGTGGGTGACCAACGGCATGCGGGCCCAGATGGTGATGCTGCTGGCTCGTACCCCTGACGAACGCATCACCTGTTTCATCGTGGAGAAGGAGCCAGGGCCGGGCATCGACGGCCTCACCGTGTCTCGCACCATCCCCAAGCTGGGCTACAAGGGCGTGGAAACCGTGGAAATGTCCTACACCGACTTCCGGGTGCCCGACGCCAACGTGCTCGGCGGACCCGACGGCGTGGGCCACGGCTTGGGCTATGCCCTTTCGGCTCTGGAGCTGGGGCGGATCAACATCGCCGCCCGGGCGGTTGGGGTGGCCCAAGCCGCTCTGGAAGCGGCCATGAAGTACGCCCAGGAGCGGGAGACGTTCGGACGGCCCATCTACGACCACCAGGCCATCGGTTTCAAGCTGGCCGAGATGGCCACCAAGCTCCACGCCGCCCGGCTGATGACCTACGACGCCGCCCGCCGCTATGACTCCGGGGAGCGCATCGACCTGGAGGCGGGCATGGCCAAGCTGTTCGCTTCTGAGGCCGCCTTTGAAATCGCCTCCGATTCACTGCGCATTCACGGGGGAAACGGCTACACCGAGGAATACCCGGTTGAGCGCTACTTCCGGGACACACCCCTCATGATCATCGGTGAGGGGACCAGCGAAATCCAGAAGATGGTGATCGCCCGCCAACTGCGCGATCGGTATTCATAGTGATGATTGCCCGTAGACGACTCTTCAATTTGGATTCTTGAGAGGACGAACAGTGACCGAGATTTCTGAGGATCAACTGCGTCAAGAGGTGCGAGATCTGCTGGCTGACGTCGATCCCGCAAAGGCCACGCAGTACGAGTTCCGAGGTGCTCAATTCGACCGAGGCCTGTCCCGGGTCGACTTCCCCGAAGGCAAGGGCGGGCTGGGCTTGTCGCCCAAGGCCCAAACCGTGGTGGACGAGGAACTGCGCAAGGCCAGCCACTATTGGCACGATCTGAACGTCAATCCCATTGGCATCGGCATGGGCGCTCCCACCGTGTTGGCCCACGGCACCGAGGAGATGCACCACCGTCTGCTGCGGCCGCTGTTCACCGGCGAGGAGATCTGGTGCCAGATGTTCAGCGAGCCCAGCGCGGGCTCTGATGTGGCCGGATTGGCCTCTCGAGCCGAGCTCGACGGCGACGAATGGGTGGTCAGCGGCCAAAAGGTGTGGACCTCACTTGCTCATCGGTCCCGATGGGGAATGCTGGTGGCCCGCACCGACCCCGACGCCCCCAAGCACCGGGGACTCACCTATTTCGTGCTCGACATGACGCTGCCGGGAGTGGAGGTTCGTCCCCTGTACCAGATCACC
Organism: Acidimicrobiia bacterium; assembly: GCA_009842675.1. Classification (GTDB taxonomy): domain Bacteria; phylum Actinomycetota; class Acidimicrobiia; order Acidimicrobiales; family Bin134; genus Poriferisocius. Next base: position 62,984 of record VYEX01000064.1, read on the forward strand.
GGTGAGGCCGAATTCAACGAGGTCTTCCTGAATGAAGTCCGAATCCCCGACTCCATGCGGCTGGGGGAGCGGGGCCAAGGGTGGAATGTGGCCATTACCACCCTCATGAACGAGCGAGTGGCGCTGGGCGGCGGGGTCCCTGAACGGGGCAGCGGGCTCATTGGCATCTTGGTGTCGGCTTGGGAGCAGCTGCGGGACCAAGCCAATGGCCAAGATGATGTGCGCCGCCGGGTGCTGCGGGATCGAGTAGTCCGGTTGTGGACCGACGCCGAGGTCTTGCGGCTCACCAACTGGCGGGCTCGCACTCTGTCGTCGGCCGGTACACCCGGCCCCGAGGGATCGGTGGGCAAAGCGGTGTCAGCTGAACTGAACCAGCGAATCTATGAGTGCCTGATCGATGTGATGGGGTCAGAAGCCATGCTGTTCCCCCAGGGATATCCGATGTCGAGGCCCGAACAATCTGAAGAGTATTCCCTTCGGACCACCCCGCCGGTCAAGGGCTTTCTGCGGTCGCGGGCCAACACCATTGAAGGCGGAACGGCTGAAGTGATGCGCAACATCTTGGGTGAGCGGGTGCTCGGCCTACCCAAGGAGCCCGGTGTCGACAAGAACACCCCATGGAGTGAGATCCCCCGCAACTGAAAGGGCGTAGCAATGGTAGATGCACAGCACATGCGCACTGTGATGGAGAAGTACGCCGCCGCGGTAAGCGCAGGGGACAAAGAGGCGATTGTGTCGTTTTACGCCCCCGACGGATCGTGCCAAGTGCCCGTTGGCGGGCCGGTGCACCAGGGGATCGACGCCGTTCGGGCCTTCTATGAGGGCAACGAGCTGGCCGAAACCTTGGTGTTGACCGGACCAGTACGGGTGGCGGGCCAGGAGGCCGCCGCCCCGATGGTGGCCCATGTTTGCTTCGACGGCGTGAACTATGAGCTCGATGTGGTGGACGTAGCCGTGTTCAACGACGACGGTCTTCTGACCTCGCTGCGGGCGTTCTACTCGCTCGACGATCTGCGTGCTGTTTGAGCAGCTGAAGAAGCGGCGGCGGTTGTTACTGTGGCTGGCGGCGCTGGGATTGCTGTTGGGTTGGAGCCTTACTTGGGCGCTTGACTCGCCGCAGCGGCCGGTGTTGGCCGAGCGTGACGACATTCGGGCCGCGGCCGTTCACATCAGCGGCGTGGCCTGCGGCCAATTCAGCGAGGGGAGCGGCTTCGCCGTGGAATCCGGCCTCGTGCTCACCAGCGCCCACGTGGTGGCCGGAGTCGAGGAGATAAAGGTGAGTGCGCCCGATGGGAGTTCAGGCCAAGGCGTTTTGGTGGGGTTCGATCCAGGAAGGGATGCCGCGGCGATATCGGTGTCAGGTTTGGGGCTTTCCCCAGTAGCGATGGCCCCGGTCGTCGCCGTCCAGGCCGATGAGGGCGATGTCGGCACGGTGGATCGCGATACCGGCTTGGAGTTCGAGCCCTATCGGGTTCTTCGTCGTATACCAGCCTCGGGCGTCGACATCTATGAAGAGGAGGCGGAGAACCGCTACTTGTTGGAGGTCCGCTCTCTGCTCGCCGCCGGCGACTCAGGCGCCGCGCTGGTGAATGTGGACGGCGAGGTGGTGGGCATGGTCTATGCCGTCGCCCGAGGCCAGCGGGACCAGGCCTACGCCCTTGATCGAAACGAGATCGTCGATTTCCTGGCCGAGATAGACCGAACCCCGCTTCCCATCCCGCCCTGCCACGCGCTGTAGGAGATGGGGCGGCCGATAGGGCTAGTCTCATGCGATGCCTGTGGACTTGGACGAGCTACTTTCTCCGTCGCACTCCGCCGTGGTCACCATGGAGTGCCAAAGAGGGGTGATCGGTGACATGGCCTCCATGGGAGGCCTGCGGGATGTGATGCTGGACCGAGGGGCCATCGACGCCGGCGCCCGGCTGTGCGCTGGCGCCCGGGCCGCGGGAGTGCCTGTGGTGCACTGCCTGGCCCACTTCCGGGCCGACCGGGCCGGGAGCGTTGCCAACTGCCGAATGCTGGCGGCGTCGGCCAAGATGAGCGAGCAAAACGGGGGCCTGCTAATCGGATCGGAGTCGGCCGAGGTCATCCAGGAGTTCGACCCCCAGCCATCCGACATCGAGATCGCCCGCTGGCACGGCATGTCCCCGTTCGTCGGGACCTCGCTCGACCAAACCCTGCGCAACTTGGGGGTTACCACCGTGGTAGCCGCCGGGGTATCCCTGAATGTGGGAGTGATGGGGCTGGTGATCAACGCCGTGGACTACGGCTACCAGGTGGTGTTGGCCGGCGATGCGGTGGCCGGTATACCGGCCGACTACGGCGACGCGGTGATGCACAACACCATGGCCTTTCTCACCACGATGCTCACCGTGGAAGACATCGTGGCCCGTTGGGCATGACCGAAGCAGAACAGGCTGGTGATGATCGGGCCGCCGATAATCCGGCGGCCGCTGTTGCTGATCGGGCCGCCGATAATCCGGCGGCCAATAAGAAGGTTGTAGAGCGCTTGGTGCGCGACATCGTGAACGGCGGGCAGGTTGACTTGCTCGAAGAGGTGCTGGCCGACGGCTTTGTCGCCCATGGCGTGGGGTCCGGTCCCTCCGGCCCCGACGGAATGCGCCGGCTGATCGACACATGGCGCGCTGCTTTTTCCGACTGGCAAGACCACATCGACGAGATGGTGGCTGAAGGCGACCTGGTGGTGCTCAAGATCTCGGCCCGAGGCACTCACGATGGACCACTGTTGGGCATCGAACCCACCGGCGAGGCCGTCCAGTGGGGCATGATCGAGATGGTGCGCCTCGCCGACGGGAAGATCACCGAACAGTGGGGGTACTCCGACTTTGCCGAAGTGGTGCGTCACCTCCGTAAAGTTGCGGCGGCACAATCCGAACAGCAATCTCAATACCAATCTGACCAGGAGGCTTGACCATGGCCGATACCTCACCTGTCCCCGACTATGCCGGACTCATGCGGCTCGACGATAAGGGCTTCATTGTGCTGGGCGCTGGCCAGGGCATGGGACGTCAGTCCTCGCATGCCCTTGCCCAGATGGGGGCCAAGGTGTTCTGCGTGGACCTAGAGCAGGACCGGGCCGAACAGGTGGCCAACGAGGTGGACGGCATTCCGTGGACATCCGATATCACCAAGCGGGAAGACGTTCAGGCACTGGTGGACGAGGCCGGTCGGGCCATGGGTTCGATTGACGGGATCGTCGACATCGTGGGCGTTTCCGGATGGTCCGGTGTGCTGGACATCGACGACGCCGAATGGGACTGGCAGTTCGACATGGTGCTGCGCCATGCCTACCTGATCTCGCAAATCGCCGGACGGGCCATGAAGGAGACCGGCGGGGGCACGATGGTGTTCATCGCATCGGTCAGCGGCTTGACTGCGGCCCCCAACCACGCCCACTACGGAGCGGCCAAGGCCGGACTCATGGCGTGGATGCAGTCGGTGGCCATCGAACTGGCCCCCTTCGGCATCCGGGCCAACTGCGTGGCGCCGGGCACGATCTTGACTCCCCGCATGGAAGCGCTGTTCGACGACGAGCGAAGGGCGATCAACGACGCCGCGGTGCCCATGGGCCACATGGGCGTGCCTTCGGACATCGCCGGTGCGGTTCTCTACCTCTCCGCACCGATCTCCGGCTTCGTCTCGGGCCGCACCATAGTGGTGGACGGGGGAGTAGACGCCGACTTTCCCTACGACCCGATGTAGCTGCGTAGCTAGACTGTTCTTATGGCGGCTGACGTGCACGAGCCGGAGAATCGGATCGTCGTCGGAGTGGAGGGTTCGGGCGGGGCCCGAGCCGCACTTCGCTGGGCAATCAAAGAAGCTCGGCACCGCAACGCCTTCGTGGATGTGGTGACCGCCTACTCCACCACCTACGTGCCGGCTTCCCCCGACTTCAACTATGTGCCGCTCGACCCCATCGACCTCGAGGCCGAAGTCAAGCGGATGCAGGACAGCATCATCGACGAGGTGCTGGCTGAGGTGGAAATCGAGGGAGTGGAGATTCGGCGCCGCATGATCCGGGGCCGGGCGGCCGACACCCTGATCGCTGAGTCTGACAATGCCTGCATGCTGGTGGTGGGCTCGCGAGGCCGGGGCGGTTTCCGAGGCCTGCTGCTGGGATCGGTCAGCCAGCAGATCGCCCAGCACGGCAGCTGCCCTGTGGTGATCGTCCGTCCCGATCTGCCCACGTAGCCTTAGTTCGCCGCTTCTTTCTCAATCGGGGTTGCTCACAGCTCCACGATGACCTTGCCCCATGTGCGGCGGTGGTAGATGTCGTTGAGGGCGGTGGGGGCGTCGTCGAAGGCATACGGGGGGAAGACCGGGGGATCGAGCCGCCCCTCT
>VYEX01000044.1:0-18356 GCA_009842675.1 Acidimicrobiia bacterium
CCGCCATCTCACCCTCCGCCCGCCCCGAGCAACTCACCCTCGCCGACTGGGCCGAACTGGCTGCCGTAGCCTCGTGTTGATGACCACGCTCACCGCTTCGGCCAAGCTCACCTTGTCGTTGCGCATTACCGGAGTGCGAGATGACGGATATCACTTGATCGATGCCGAGATGGTGACCCTGGATTTGGCCGACACGCTGGAGATCGAAGAGGGCCACGGGGTTGCCATCAGCGGAGAGGGCGAGATCGACCCTTCTGAGAATCTCATAACCCGGGCGCTGGACCTGGTCGGTCGCTCTGCCAAAGTCACGGTGGCCAAGCACATCCCCCCCGGGGCCGGCTTGGGGGGCGGGTCGGCCGATGCCGCCGCCATCCTGCGCTGGGCGGGCTATACCGACACCCAAGGGGCCGCTCAGCTGGGGGCCGACGTTTCGTTTTGCCTGGTCGGCGGACGGGCTCGGGTGCAAGGCATTGGTGAGCTGGTGCAGCCGATGGAGTTCGTTCCCCGAACGCTGACCCTGCTCATCCCCCCATTCGGCTGCTCGACGCCGGCGGTGTATCGGCGCTGGGACGAGATGGGAGGACCGGAGGGATCTAACGGCAACGACCTGGAGCCGGCGGCATTGGACGTGGAGCCCCGCTTGGACCAATACCGCCGTGCGCTGGAGGAGGCCACTGGCCAGACAGCGCGGTTGGCGGGGAGCGGCTCTACCTGGTTCGTGGAAGGGGCCTATCCCGGCGACGGTCGAATCGTGGTTGGCACCGTGCCCGCCTAGACACAGCGGGCTTGAAGAGGGGTGGGGGAGCTACTTCCCGCGGGCTCGCCGTTGGAAGCGGGTGCGCTAGGTCTACTTCCCGCGGGCTCGCCGTTGGAAGCGGGTGCGCTTCAGCATCTTCTTGTGCTTCTTCTTGCGCATCCGCTTGCGGCGCTTTTTGATCAACGATCCCATGGTGGCTCCACGCTAGCCCGGCCATCGTCTCTACCAATAACCCGAGAGTTCATATGGTGGTCATGGAGTAGCCTGAAAATGGTGCCTGATGGCTGCATAGCAAGGGGCTCCTTGGCGAGTAGTTCAAGTGGCAGAACGCCTGGCTTTGGACCAGGAGGTTGCAGGTTCGAGTCCTGCCTCGCCAGCCGCGCTAGAAATCGCGCTAGAAATACAGACGTGATTGTCGAGGGCGGCCGGGCCCGCTGAACGCATGACGACTGATCCCCTGCCCCTGTCTGCGGTTGTATTGGCTGCGGGCCGGGGCGTTCGCATGCGGTCCGGGAGGCCCAAGCCCCTCCACGACCTGTGCGGTCGCGCCATGCTCTTGCACGTTGTCGATGCTCTGGCCGCGGCCAACCCCCGCCAGATCGCCGTGGTGGTGGGCTATGGCGCCGAGGAGGTGGCCAAGCACATCACCGAGGAGGCATACGACCTGCGGATCGACTTCGTGGAGCAGCCCGTGCAGCGGGGCACCGCCGATGCCGCCGCACTGGGCCTGTCGGCCCTGGACAGCGACGTGGACGACGAGGACGTGCTGGTGGTCTCGGCCGACATGCCGCTCATCCAGGGCTCCACGCTGCGGGGGATGACCGCCCAGCACCGACTCTCCGGATCGGCGGCCACCGTGGCCACCGCCAGCGAGGAGAGCGCCGAGATCTATTGCTTCCGCCGCAGCCTGCTATCCCCCGCCCTTCGCCGGCTGACCGCCAGCGACTCAGGCCGCGAGTACAACCTCTTCGACGCCGCCGAGGTGCTCACCTCCGCCGGTCACGACTTGGGGTCGTTTGCCATCGACGACTCCGAGGCTCAGGGGGTGGACGACCGGGAGCAGCTGGCCTTCGCCGAGGCGGAGATGCGCCAGCGCATCAACCGCAACTGGATGGTCGCCGGCGTGCGCATCATGGCCCCCCACAGCGCTTATATCGACGTCAGCGTGAAGCTGGCCCCCGACGTGGTGATCCACCCCGGTGTGGTGCTCAGAGGCCAGACCGTGGTGGGAGAGGGTGCCATTATCGGTCCCCACACCCATTTGGTGGACTGCGTGGTCGGTCCCCGAGCGGCGCTGGAGGCGGTGTCGGCCACCGATGCCGAGATCGGCGCCGATGCCCATGTGGGGGCCTACATCACGCTGGAGCCCGGCGAGCACATTCCACCCGCTTCGACGCGAGGAGACTGACACGATGGAACTGGTCACCAAGAAGAAGCTGGTCATCCTCTCGGGGCGGGCCAATCACGACTTGGCCGCCGAGATCGCCGAGGTGCTTGGCGAGGAGTTGGTGGAGCCCAACATCGCCGACTTCGCCAACGGCGAGATCCACTGCCGGTTCGAGGAGTCGGTGCGGGGCACCGACGTGTTCATCGTCCAGAGCCACACCGCCCACGGCGACGCCTCCATCAACGACGCCGTTATGGAGCATCTGATCATGGTGGACGCGGCCCGGCGAGCCTCGGCCAAGCGAATCACCGCGGTGTGCCCCTTCTACGGCTATGGCCGCCAAGACCGCAAAGCCGCGGGCCGCGAGCCGATCACCGCCAAGCTGATGGCCAACACCTTCCGCACCGCGGGGGCCAATCGCATGTTGAGCGTCGATCTCCACTCCGGGCAGATCCAAGGCTTCTTTGACGGACCCTGGGATCACCTGACCGCCATGCCGGTGCTGGTCGACTATCTCAAGGACATCGACGGCGACCTGGTGATCGTTTCGCCCGACGCCGGTCGGGTGAAGGTTGCCGAGCGCTACACCCACGAGCTGGACGCCGACTTGGCCATCGTCCACAAGCGCAGGGCCAAAGACGTCAAGCACGCGGTGGAGGTCGTAGAGGTGGTGGGCGACGTGGAGGGCCGCACTTGCGTGCTCATCGACGACATGATCGACACTGGGGGCACAATCGTGGCCGCAGCCGACGCCCTGGCCGCCCGGGGTGCGGGCATGATCTACGCCGCCACCACCCATGGTGTGTTCTCCGGCCCGGCGATAGACCGGCTCAAGAACTCGGTGATCTCCAAGGTGGTGGTTACCAACACCCTGCCGCTGTCGCCCGACAAGCAGATCGACAAGATCGAGGTGCTGTCGGTGGCCAGCATCATCGCCGACGCGATCGATGCCGTGTTCGAGGACACCTCGGTCTCGGAGATCTTCGGCGGCAAGAACCTCTCTTAGCTCTTAGCCCTTTCGGGCTGCGGCCCGGTAAGATTTCTAGCTGCGCTATGGCTGATCTGATCTTGAAGACCGAAACCCAGCGGGAGCTGGGAACCCGCCCGTCCCGCCGCCTGCGCCGCACGGGGCAGGTTCCCGGCGTGGTGTACGGACTGGGCGGCGATACGGTCGCCGTCGCAGTGGATGCCCGTGATCTGCGATCAGCGTTGAATACCGATGCCGGCCTCAACGCCCTGCTAACCCTGGAGGTGGACGGCGACCGCCAACTCAGCCTGGTCAAGGACTTGCAGCACCACCCGGTGCGCAACGAGGTAATCCATGTGGACTTCATCCGAGTGGACGCCGACGTCGCTGTTGAGGTGGAGGTTCGGGTGGTGCTGGAGGGCGAGGCCACCAATGTGACCAACGAGGACGGTGTGGTGGATCAACTCGCGTTCACCGTCGCAGTGCTGGCCAAGCCCGAGTCCATTCCCAACGAGCTGACGGTTGACATCAACGAGATGGTTATGGGCGACGCGGTCAGAGCTGGCGACCTCGAACTGCCCGCGGGTGTGGAACTGGCTGGCGATCCCGAAGAGCTAGTGGCCAGCACCTCGATTCGGGTCATCGAGATCGAAGAGCCCGAGGTTGATGAAGAGGCCGAGGTCGAGCTGGACGAAGACGGCCAGCCGATTGTCGCCGAGGATGCCGACGAAGAGGCCGAGCAGGCCGACGACGCCGCCTCCGAAGACCCCGCCGAGTAGCCCTCGGCGCTTGTCGCCATGCCTCCCCGCTGGCGATCCCGAAAGAAGCACACCGACACCCCGGCCGATCTGGTGGTGGTGGGGTTGGGCAATCCCGGTGAGAAGTTCGTCGGCTCTCGCCACAACGTGGGTGCCGAGGCGGTGGAGCTGTTGGCCGAGCGCTACGGGCAGTCTTTGGGCAGGAGCCGGGAGGCAGCCCTGGTGGCTGAGATCAGGGTGGATGGCCGACGGGTGGTGCTGGCCTTTCCCCAGACCTTCATGAACAAGTCGGGCGAAGCGGTGCGGGCACTAGTGCGCCGCTGGAGCATCGTCGAGCACTTGGACCGGTTGGTGGTGATCCACGACGAGCTCGATCTTCCCCCAGGACGCATAAAGGTAAAGGATGGCGGCGGGCTGGCTGGGCACTATGGCCTTTCCTCCATCAAGTCTCACCTGCGCACCGCGGAGTTCACCCGGATTCGCATCGGGGTGGGCAAGCCCCCCGACCCCCGGGCCGGGGCCGACTATGTGCTGAAGCGGCCGGGCCGGGCCGACCGAGACCTGTTGGACGATGCGGTGGAGCGGGCGGGCGAGGCCGCGTTGGCCTTGCTTGACCAGTCGGTCGACATCGTTATGAACAGGTTCAACTGACGGTGAGCAGGTTTCGCCGATGACGAAGAGGTTCAACTGATGGCCGCCTCGGCGGTTGCCGCGGCCAGACCGGGTCTGGCCGGCCTCGGGCGACTATTGGCCTCGGACCCGGCAGTGGTCGAGGTGCTCGGACAGCGCAACGCCAATTTGGCCGTGGCCGAGTCGGGCCAGGCCGCGGTGCTGGCCGCCATTGCCGAGCTGAACGGCCGCCGTCCGGTGGTGGTGGCGGTGCCCACCACCGCTGACGCCGAGCGTTTGGCCGGCGACCTGTCGGCCATGCTCGACGGGGGTGCCGCCCTGTTCCCAGCGTGGGAGACGCTGCCGTTCGAGCGAATCAGCCCCGGTGTGGAGACAATGGGGCGGCGGTGCGAAGCCATCTGGCAGCTCCACGAGACCGATAGGTGTCCGCCGGTGCTGGTGGCCCCGATTCGGGCGTTGCTCCAGCGTCTGGTGTTCGATTCTGACGATGCCGAGCCGGTGACGGTGGCTTCGGGCGACCGAGTCGACCAGGAGCGTCTGGTTGCCGACCTGGCCGCTCGGGGATATCGGCGAGATGTGCAGGTGGAGCATCGGGGTGTGTTTGCGGTGCGGGGTTCGATTGTCGACGTGTTCCCCTCCACCGCCGACAGCCCGGTGCGCATCGACCTGTGGGGCGATGAGGTGGACCGGCTCACCGAGTTCTCGGTGGCCGACCAGCGGGCCACCGACCCTCTGGACGAGGCGGTCATATTTCCGGCGAGAGAGGTAAGGCCGGTGGCGGAGGTGCGGGCCGCGGCGGAGAATCTGGTGGCCACCCGACCCTGGGGCCGGGAGCAGTGGGAGCGGCTGGCTGAGGGCCAGTTCTTCGACGGAATGGAATCGTGGCTGCCCTGGCTCATCGACACCGACGAGATCATCACCGACCGCCTCGGCGCCGACGCCCTAGTGGTGCTGCTGGAGCCGGGGCGGCTGCGGGATCGCGCTGCCGACATCGCCGCGGAGGAAGCCGATTTGGCCGGTGCGCTGGCCCAGACCTGGGGGGCGGCTGGGGAGGAGTTTCCCCGCCTCCACCTGGACTACGACCGGCTTCTGAGCGCCTGCCAATCACCGGTGTGGACCATGACCGCGGTTCCGGCCTCGCCGTCCACTCCGGTTGTGGCGGTGGGCGGGTGGGCTTCGGCCATCGGCGACCCGTCGGCCCCGGTGGCCCAGGTGTCCCGACTGCTGGCCGACGGGTACCGGGTGCGGGTGGCGGCCGACGGTGCCGGATCGGCCACCCGGTCGGCAGAGCTGCTGCGAGAACACGGGGTGGACCTCCCGGTTGGCACTGGCGGCGACGCTGGCTTCGGGGGAGCGTCCGACCCCGCGGGCTGTGTAGTGGTGGCCCCCATCCAGCGGGGGTTTGTGCTGCCCGACGCCAGAGTGGCCGTGCTGGGCGAGGCCGACCTCACCGGCCGCCGCCGGGCCCATCGGCGTATCCGCCCCCGCCAGTCGTCGGCCCAGGAGCTGGACGACCTGGCCGCTGGCGACTACGTGGTCCACCGCCATCACGGCGTGGGCCGCTATGGCGGCATGGTGAACCGATCCATCGGCGGGGTGAGCCGCGACTACCTGTTGGTGGAGTACCGGGGCGGGGACAAGCTCTATGTGCCCACCGATCAGGTGGACGCTGTGCGCCGCTACTCCGGGGGCGAGTCGCCCACCTTGAGCAAGATGGGGGGTGCCGACTGGCAGCGGACCAAGAGCGGGGTGCGCTCGGCGGTCAGCGAGATCGCCAAGGAGCTGGTGGTGCTGTACCAGCGCCGGATCACCACCCCCGGCCGGGCGTTCTCCCCTGACACTCCGTGGCAGACGGAGATGGAGTCGGCCTTCGGCTACCAACTGACCCCCGATCAGCACAAGGCCATCGTGGAGGTCAAGGCCGACATGGAGCAGTCGGTGCCCATGGACCGCCTCATCTGCGGAGATGTGGGTTTCGGCAAGACCGAGGTGGCCATTAGGGCGGTGTTCAAGGCCGTCCAAGACGGTGCGCAGGCCGCGGTGCTGGTGCCCACCACGCTCTTGGCCCAGCAGCACTACCAGACTTTTGGCGACAGGTTTGCCGGCTATCCCATACGGGTTGAGGTGCTGAGCCGATTCTTGTCCCCGGGTCAGGCCCGCAAGGTGGTGAACGGCCTGGCCGACGGCTCGGTGGATGTGGTGATCGGAACGCACCGCCTGCTGTCCGACGACGTCGCCTTCCGGAACTTGGGGCTGTTGGTGGTGGACGAGGAGCAGCGATTCGGGGTCACCCACAAAGAGGCCATCAAGTCGATCAAGACCGATGTGGATGTGATCACCCTCACCGCTACCCCCATACCCCGGACCCTGGAGATGAGCCTCACCGGCATCCGCGACCTCACGCTGCTGCACACGCCGCCCGCCGACCGCCAGCCCATCTTGACCTACGTGGGCGCCTTCGACGAGCGCCCGGTGGCCGAGGCCATCCGCCGGGAGCTGTTGCGCGACGGCCAAGCCTTCTTCGTCCACAACCGGGTAGCCGACATCGACCACGTGGCCGCCGATCTTCGGGAGATGGTGCCCGAGGCCCGCATCGCGGTGGCCCACGGCCAGATGGACGAGGGCACGCTGGAACAGGTGGTGATCGACTTCTGGGAGCGGGCCTACGACGTGCTGGTGTGTACCACCATCATCGAGTCGGGCATCGACATGCCCACCGTGAACACCCTGGTGGTGGACCGGGCCGACCTGTTGGGACTGGGCCAGCTCCATCAGCTTCGGGGCCGAGTGGGCCGGGCCGGAGCCCGGGCCTACGCCTATCTGTTCACCCCCGAGGGCCGGGTGCTCACCGAGGAGGCCTACGAGCGGCTCAAGACCATCGGTGAGGCCACCGAGCTGGGATCGGGGTTCAAGATCGCCATGCGTGATCTGGAGATCCGGGGCGCGGGCAACATGCTGGGCACCGGTCAGTCGGGCCACATTGCTGCGGTGGGCTACGACCTGTACTGCCAGTTGGTGACCGAGGCGGTGGCCGAGTTGAAGGGCGAGACCCCGCCCGAGCCGATCGAGATCAGCATCGATGTGCCGCAGGCCGCCAGCATTCCGTCCGACTACATGCCCAAGGAGGAGCTGAGGTTGGAGGCCTATCGAAGGGTGGCCAGCTGCCAGAGTCCCGACCAGGTAGACGACGTGGCCGCGGAGTGGGTGGATCGCTATGGGCCGATCCCCGACGTGGCCCAGACGCTGCTGGCTGTTGCCCGGCTGCGATGCGAATGCCTGCGAAGCGGGGTTCGCGATGTGGCGGTGGCGAAAGGCCCCGGCTTCGGCGGGCCGAAGTGGGTGGCCCGACTCAGCCCGGTGAGCCTTCGGCCCAGTCGCCGTGTCCGCCTGGAGCGCCTCTATCCCCAAGCCACGTATCACGAGACTGCGGGGCTGCTGGAGCTACCGATGGCTTCGGCGGCTGAGGCGGTGGAGACCATCATCGCCACCCTGCGCGACCTGGTTCCCGATGACGAGCCCGCCGAGGCGGCGGCATCGTGATAGGCAGGACAGCATGGCCAAAGTGATCGTCGCCGGGCTCGGACCGGCTGGCCCCGAGCTGATCACCGGGGAAGTGCTTGAGGCCATTGGCCGGACCAGCCGCCGATTCGTTCGCACCCGCCGCCATCCCGCCGCGGCGGCGGTGGAGCCCGCGGAGTCATTCGACGATGTTTACGAGCAGGCCTCGTCCTTCGAGGATGTGTATCGGGCCATTGTGGACCGGTTGGCGGACGAGGCTGAGGCTGAGGGGGCCGACGTGCTCTATGCCGTGCCCGGCTCTCCGCTGGTGGCTGAGCGCACCGTGGAGCTGCTGCGATCGGCGCCCGGAGTGGAGTTGGAGGTACTGGCCGGCCTGTCATTCGCCGATCTGGTGTGGGACCGGCTCGGCGTGGATCCCCTGGCTACCGGGGTGCGGCTGGTGGACGGGCGCCGGTTCGCGGTGGACGCCGCCGGAGAGCGGGGCCCGCTGCTGGTGGCCCAGTGCGACGCAGCCCATGTTCTGAGCGACATCAAGCTGGCCGCCCTGGCGTCCCTCGATCGCTCGTCTGCGGGCGGGGTTGAACACCCCGTGGTGGTGTTGCAGCGACTGGGACTGCCCGATGAGCAGGTCTTCGAGGTGTCCTGGGCCGACTTGGACCACGCGGTGGAGCCCGACCACCTCACCTCGCTCTATGTGCCCGAGTTGGGCGCCCCCATCGCTCGGGAGGTGGCCCGGTTCGCCGACCTGGCCCTCGAACTGCGCCTCCGCTGCCCGTGGGACAAGGAGCAGACCCACCAGTCGTTGCGGGGTCATCTGCTGGAGGAGACCTACGAGGTTTTAGAGGCCCTCGATGCGGTGGACCCCGACACCCTGTCGGGCTACGACGAGCTGGAGGAGGAGTTGGGCGACCTGCTCTACCAGATTGTGTTCCACTCGGTTCTGGCCGCCGAAGCCGGCCAGTTCACCTTGGCCGATGTGGCCCAGGGAATCCACGACAAGCTCAAGTCTCGCCATCCCCATGTGTTCGGCCCGGCTGATTCAGATCGGTCCGACCCCGACAGCGAGGATGAGGTGCTGGTCAACTGGGAGGCCATCAAGAGAGATCAAAAGGGTCGGGCCTCGGTGATGGACGGCATCCCTCCTGGACTGCCCGCTTTGTTGTTCGCCGACAAGGTGATCCACAAGGCCCGCTCGGTGGGGGTGGAGCCCCAAGTGGATACTGCCACGGTTGCTGGGCGACTCTACGATGCCGTTTTGGCTGCTCAGGCGGCGGGTTTGGATGCTGAATCAGAGCTCCGAACGTTCGCCAATGCCGTCGGAGACCAAATTCGCGCCGTTGAAATTTCTTCCTTGTAATTTGCGACAATCCCTAGTCAAACCGGACTTTATCGTCTACTTTTGTAACTCTAGCCACATCAGCAACAGGCGATGGGCCAGGAAGACCCCCGAAAGACCCGGCAATTGAGCGCGATCACACGCATAGTCGCCCGAGAGGTTCTCGACTCCAGAGGTAACCCTACAGTCGAGGTTGAGGTAACGGTTGAGTCCGGCGCATCCGGACGGGCCATCGTGCCATCGGGGGCATCCACCGGACGCTATGAGGCGGTTGAGCGGCGCGACGGCGGCAACCGGTATCTGGGCCGGGGAGTGGCCGGCGCGGTGGCCTCGGTCAACGACGAGATCGCCCGGGCTGCGGCCGGATTGGATTCCTACGATCAGCGGGGGCTCGATCAGGCGATGATCGATTTGGACGGAACCGACGGCCTCAGCCGCCTGGGTGCCAATGCGGTGCTGGGCGTGTCGCTGGCGGCGGCTCACGCCGCGGCCGCTGACAGCGGTTTGTCGCTGTTCCGCTACATCGGCGGGGCCAACGCCCACGTGCTGCCGGTTCCCATGATGAACGTGCTCAATGGTGGAGCGCACGCCGCCAACAACATCGACCTCCAAGAGTTCATGGTGGTACCGGTAGGGGCGGCCTCATTCCGCGAGGCCCTGCAATGGGGGACCGAGACCTACCACCACTTGCGCCACCTCCTGGTGGAGCGAGGGCTGTCGGCCGGCATCGGCGACGAGGGCGGCTTCGCCCCCGATCTTGACTCCAACGAAGCGGCGGTGGCGGTGCTGGTGGATGCCATTGAGGCCGCCGGGCTGACCCCGGGTGATGACATGGCCCTGGCCTTGGATGTGGCCTCCACCGAGTTCTTCACTGATGGCGAGTATCGCCTGGCCGGAGAGGACCGGTCGCTGAACTCCGCTGGGATGGCCGCGTATCTCACCGAACTGTGCGACGCCTATCCCATCGTGTCGATCGAGGACGGGATGGATGAGGACGATTGGGATGGCTGGGCGCTGCTCACCAAGTCTCTCGGTGGGCGGGTGCAGCTGGTGGGCGACGACCTGTTCGTCACCAACACCGAGCGGCTGGCCCGGGGGATCGAGTTGGGCGTGGCCAACTCCATCCTGGTGAAGGTCAATCAGGTGGGCACCCTCACCCGCACCCTTGAAGCTGTGGAGCTGGCCACCGCATCGGGCTACACCTCGGTGATGTCGCATCGCTCGGGCGAGACCGAGGACGCCACCATCGCCGATCTGGCCGTGGCCACCAACTGCGGGCAGATCAAGACCGGGGCCCCGGCCCGCAGCGACCGTGTGGCCAAGTACAACCAGCTGCTGCGGATCGAAGAAGAGTTGGGCGAAGCCGCCGCCTACCGCGGTGCAGAAGCGCTGGCGGCGGCAACGGAGGCCGGGTCGTGATCGCCCTGCGCCGCTCGGTGGTTCCGCTGGTTGTCGCGCTCGTCATCCTCGTCGTGCTGTTTTACGCATTGTTCCCCACCCGGACGTTTGTGGAGCAGAGCTCGGCCCTTGGCGAGGTCAAGGCTGAGCTGGATGCCCTGTATGAGGAGAACGACGCATTGCGCGACAGGATTTACCTGCTTTCTGAGCCCGAGGAGATCGAGCGCTTGGCCCGCTCGGAGTACAACCTGGTGTACCCCGGCGAGGAGGCCTTCGCCCTTCTGCCCCCTGCCCCCAAGCCGGTCGAGATTCCCGACCTTTGGCCCCTCAACGCCCTGGTGAGCTCCCTCGGCGGCTAGCGGGCCTGAGGCGATAGCGGGCCTGAGGCGATAGCGGGCCTGAGGCGATAGCGGGTCTGAGCCGATAGCGGACCTGAGGCGATAGCGGACCCCGGCGGCTAGGGCGATAGCGTCCGGGCATGACGAGCTCTGACAACTCCCCGGTTCCCATCTATCCCGATTTGCTCCGTCTCGACGGCAAGGGCTTCGTGGTGGTGGGTGCGGGCCAGGGAATGGGTCGCCAGACCAGCCATGCGCTGGTGCAGTGCGGCGCCCGGGTGGTGTGTGTGGACATCGACGGTGACCGGGCCGCGGAGATCGCCGAGGAGGTGGGCGGCACACCGTGGTCGGGCGACGCCACCGCGCGAGCCGACGTGGAGCGTCTGCTGGAAGCCTCGGTGGCCGCGCTGGGCCAGGTGTACGGGTTGGTGGACATCATCGGCATGGCCGAGTGGGGCTTCATCGTGGATATGGACGACGGGGTGTGGGACCGGCAGATGGCCATCAACCTGCGCCACGCCTATCTGCTGGGCCAGGTGTTCGGCCGCCACATGGTGGCCAACGGGGAGGGATCGATGGTGTTCATCGCCTCGGCCTCGGGGATGGACAGTGCCCCCAATCATGCTGCCTACGGGGCGGCCAAGGCCGGGCTCATGGCCTGGGTGAAGTCGATGGCGGTGGAGATGGGCCCCCACGGGGTTCGGGCCAATGCGGTGGCGCCCGGCGCCATAGCCACCCCTCGGATCATGGACATGCTGTCCGACTCCCAGCGGGCCAACTCCAGCAACAATGCGCCCATCGGTCGAATGGGCCTGCCCGCCGACATCGCCGGGGCCGCGCTGTTCCTGTCGTCACCGCTGGCCAGCTACGTGAGCGGGCGAACTCTGCTGGTGGACGGCGGCGTGGGCGCCAAGTTCCCCTACTCCTCGCTCAGTGAATTGGATGATTGACGGGAAGGGCGTCCTACATCTCCCTCGGCGTTCTGAATGATTGACTGAGGGGCCATGGCGGAGCGGTCGCACTACGACGTTCTGGGTGTATCTCCCGGCGCCAAACACGATGTCATTCGGCGGGCCTATCTCCGCCAGGCCCGCCGCTGGCACCCCGACCGCCCGACGGGTGACGCCGAGCGGATGCGGGCTGTCAACGAGGCCTGGGAAGTGCTCGGTGACATCCGGTCCCGTGCCGCCTACGACCGGAAGCTGGCCCGCAGCGCTCCTCGACCTCCTGGCAGCCCCAGGCCAGCGGGCGCCCCGCGGCAGCCCGGCAGCCCCAGGCCCGCGTCTAGCCACCGAACCGCCGGGACACCGCCCAGACCGCAGACCCCATCCCTGGAGGTGGTCGGCATCCGCTGGCGCTGGCTCAGCCTGGCGGCCGTGGTCTTGGCCGCGGTGGCGGTGGCGGTGATCTTCCTGGCCACCTCCGCCATTGACGACTCCGACCCCGACGCCCCCATCGCGGCATCGGCACCGGTGTCGCAGGCGCGCCCCGAGGTCGGCGACTGCTTCCGGATCGGCACCACAACTCTCATCACCGTGCCTTGCGACCGCCCCCACGACGGCAAGCTGGTGAGATGGGTGCCCCTCGGCGCCCCCTGCCCCCCCGACACCGAGCTGCACTATGTGAGGTCAGCTCAGGAAGCCGTCTGCTACCACCCTCCGTCCGGTTGACCTACTCTTGGCGGACCAGCAAGGCAAACGCCAGCAAGGGGAGGACAGCCAGCCATGCGGCATGGGTACAAGGTCTTTGACGCCGACGGGCACGTGGTGGAGCCCAAGAACCTGTGGGAGCGGTTCTTGGACCAGAAGTTTCAGCACCGGGTGGGCTGGAGGGAAGTCCCCGGTCGGGAGGCGTTCCGCCCCGCCACCGTCGACGGCCGCTACACCCAGAGCCGGGTCACCATCTACGGCGACTTCATGGAGGCGGTGAACTGGACCTACGACAACATGCGGGAGAAGTACGGCCAGGCGGTGGTGGACAACGGCTTTCCCGGTGACGCGGTGGCCGAGGCCATGCCGTTGGACGGCATGGACTTCATGGTGATCTACGGCCCGGGCTACGACCTGTGGTCCGACGGCATGGACCCCGAGCTTCAGGCTGCCATGTGCCGGGCCTACAACCGCTGGGGCCAGGAGATGCGGGAGACCTCGGGCGGACGGGTTATCGCCGCGGGACCGGTGGTGATGAACGACGTACACCGGGCGGTGGAGGAGATCCAGTACGCCTATGACCACTTGGGCACCCGGTGCTTCTTCGCCCGGCCCAACCTGTTCAACCACCGCACGCTGGGCGACCCCTACTACGACCCCATGTACGAGCTGCTCCAAGACCTGGACTGCGCCTTCGCCACCCACGACTTCATGGGCCACAACGGGTCGTCGGCCGGCGCCGACCGGTTCGAGACCTTCACCGAGTGGCACACCGTCTGCCATCCCCATGAGGCTCAGATGGCCATGCTGTCGATGATCTGCAACGGGGTCTTCGAGCGGTTCCCCCGGCTGCGGGTGGCCTACATGGAGGCCAACTGCGCGTGGCTGCCGTGGTGGCTGTGGCGCATGGAGGAGCACATCGAGCTGTCGGGCGACTACGAGAAGCCAGGGCTCACCAAGTCGCCCCAGGAGTACTTCCAGGACAACTGCTTCATCTCGGTGGAGCCCGACGAATACCTCGTGTACCACGTGATCGAGGAACTGGGTGACGACAAGATCGTGTGGGAGAGCGACTACCCCCACCCCGACTCCAAGTACCCCGAGGCGGTGCAGTCGTTCTTGGATCTGCCCAAGATTTCAGACGAGTCCAAGCGCAAGATCCTGTGGGACAACTCACTCGACCTGTACCGGTTCCCCGATGGCTACCTGCCCGACGAGTTCATCGAGGCCACCAACTACGAGTACGACCCTTCGAGCTACGTGCCCAAATCGCTGGCGGAGGTGGGGTGAATCGTGCCAGTTCCCTGTGAAGTTCCCGCCGGGGCGAGCTGAGAGATGGCGTCGCCCCATGAGGTTCCCGGCGTGGAGCCCATCTTCCGCCATCTCGACGACGAGGACCTGAAGACTCAGCAGGTCCGCACCCAGATGCACCCCGACGGGCAGAAGTCGGTGTGGGAGAAATGGTTCACCTTCGGCAGCCACGGCAAGCAGTACCTGTCGATGTGGGCCCGCTGGGATCCGGGCATGATCGTGCACCGCCACGGCCACCACTCTCCCCAGGTGATGTACGTGCTGAGCGGCGACCTCATGTGCGGCGACGTCCACTGCCCCGCTGGCACTCACATAGAGCTGCCCCACGGCGCCGCGCTGGGCCCGCTCATCGCCGGCCCCGAAGGGGTTGAGCTGTTCGAGGTGATGATGGGCGACGCCGCCTCGTGGGCCGCCGACCCCGAGGGCTTCGAGGCCCTGCTGGCCTCCCGCAACATCACCAAGCTCCCCGATCCCCCCATCGACCTCCCCGAAGACTTCGAAGACCGCCGCCACCAGTAGCGCCGTGGTTGCGGTACCTTGATCTAGTGGCTGTTGATGCTGCGCTAGACATGGAACTCAGGCTCTCGGCGTTCGCATATCTCCGCACTCTCATTACCCAGACTGGTGGTCTGGTCCATTGGGACGACTTGAAGAATGGGTTCACATTCCGAGGTCAGAGGTTCCCTCTATGGGTGCAACAGGGAATTCACAAGCCAAGGAAGTTGGATGCTGCGCTCTCGATCACTACGACTTATGCGAAGTCCCCGGCCCATCAACCCTATGACGACCATCCCGGCCCCGACGGCTACATGCGCTACAAGTGGGAAGGGACCGACCCGCAGCGCTATACAAACCGGGCCTTACGGGCCGCATGCGAACATCAGCTTCCGCTGATCTGGTTCCAAGGCGTCGCCCCTGGTGTGTACTTGCCGGTATTTCCCGTATATGTATTGGATGAGGAGCCTGGTTTGCATCAGTTCGTCATAGCTCTGGATGAGCACCAGCGAAATGAGTGGCAGCGGACGAGATCCGAAGACCCGTCACTATCGACTGAGTATGCCCATCGTGTGACTAAGGCCCGGCTCCATCAACCGCTATTCCGGGCGCGGGTGCTAGCGGCGTACCGTTCGCAGTGCGGCGTGTGCAGGCTGCGTCATCCTGAGTTGCTGGATGCCGCGCACATCAAGCCGGACGCCGACGGCGGTGAGGCGGTTGTTCCCAACGGCATATCCATGTGCAAACTCCACCATGCTGCCTACGACAACAACCTGTTGGGCATAGACCCCGATTACCGAGTCAAGATCCGCTCAGACGTGCGTGATGAGACCGACGGACCGACGCTGCGTTACGCCATCCAAAGTCTCCACGACGCCAATTTGCAAATCCCCGACCGACGGGCTGCTCAACCTGATCGCGAACTCTTGGCGGAGCGATTCGAGCTATTTCTCCAAGCGACTTGATCCGAGCGGAGCGGCAGCCAAGCCGGCCGAATAAAGCCCCTTAGGTGCTGGTTGCATTCATGTCTTAGTGGACCGGAACGCCTATGTGGCTCTTGGGGTCCAGCGGTGGCCGCGGCTGTCGGGGAGGGGGATCGTTTGAATGCCCTCGTCGGCGCACAGATCGAGCAGGTGAGGGTCGCTGGTGGCCACCCTGGCCTGTGCTGCCCGGGCAGTTTCCGCAACGACGCAGTCGGCGAGGCTGACCGATCGAGTTGTCCGATGGTAATGGCGAGCGCGAAGAGCACCAGCTCGGGCTGCTGTTCGCGAATCCAGAGGCATCGGATTGGCCAACCCGAATTGCACGAGGTTCACGAAGACTGCCTCCGGGTCGACCGCATCGAGTCGGACCCGGCGGTCGACCACCTCGGCCACCCCCAGCGGGGTCAGCCACGCTGGCGTTCCCGATTCCAACAGAGCTTGCACCTCGTCGGCTACAGGCTCGTCTCGCAACAAGCCGACTACGGGATAGGCATCAAGGACGATCACGAGCGAGCTTCACGGGCCGATTGGTGGGCCGCTTCACGAACTTCTTCGTAGCGGGCGTCCTCTTCTCGGTCCATGCGGCGCATCTCGTCGGTTGAAGGCCCCTTGCCCGGATACTTGCCCACTAGCTCCTCGAACGGATTCTCTGACTTCGGGCCTATCACGATGTAGTCGCCCATGTCAGCAATCACTACCCGCTCTGTGGTCCATCGCTCAGCCTTCCACCGGGCTCGGACCTCAGCCGGGATGGAGACCTGTCCGTTGGCCGACACTTTCATCACATATCCGAGTGGCATCGTTTTGTCCCCCTGTATTGTACGAGTAGCTAATTTCATTGGATGACAAAGCCTACCTTTCTGCCTCGGGGCATCTTGAACGAAATTTCCGGTCAGCATATATGGAAAGTTATTGACAAATGCTAAAAAATAACAGAATCGCCTTCAAGAGTCTCCCTCGGCGCGCGATGGATGCAGAAAGAGGGCCGGTTAGCGCTGGCAACCCTGCGGGTCAGTTGTACTGGGAATTGTTTATACGGTGGCTGGAGGAGGGGGTTTAGGCGAATTGCAGGCTTTGGCCCATCGACCTGATCTGCTCCAGACCGCCGTCGTCAGGGATCTCACCGAAATACCTAGCATGAGTTACCTTCACGTCCTTAATGGACCGCGACCCGAGAAGGACGACCTCGATGGAAGGCGTGTCCTTGTACTCCTGTTCCTTCAGGAAGTAATCCTCCAAGGCTTCGTCAGCTTTGTCGGCGCTGTACTCCGGCATCTCGACAAGCGACCGCGAGTCGCTGTCGTAGACCACCAGGAAATATGTCACATCACTCATGGCGTACCTCCCAAGGCTAGCCGGAGATTATAAAGGTCCGGCCCTCAAAGACGAATGTGACCTGCCCGTCTGTCGACTCTGTGGCCTCAATGGCTTGTCCCAGCTTATCTCTCAAGGCAGCGAGCCTCTTCAGCTGTGAGCCTGACGGTCTTATGCCCGCGTCCTCCTCGTACCCCCACTCCGATACCCAGCGGTAGAGGTCAGCGACTTCGGGTGCGATTTCGCCGCTTCGGTACTCTTCGCTCTTTAGCCCCATGTCCTCCATCCACTGCGCCCACCAGTGCTGACGGGGCGTGCGTAGTTGCACCTCTATGTTGAGGCCCTGATAGGGGGTAATGAGATGCACAGCGCGGTATCCGGTGGGGCGGGGGTCCGTCACGTAGTCGATGATCCTCGGGGGTTTGCCGTTGCGGCGGATGGCGTTTCTCCTCAGCCGCTGAGCCACTTCATAGACAACGGGCAGGGACGGAAGCACGGCGCGGCAGCCGCCGATGTCTCCCATGGATGAAAGCCGCATGGTGGGGAGACGCGTGAGCTTGTCGACGATGGAGGAGGTTCGCTTAGTGCGGTTGGTGATCTCCGCTTCATGGCCCAGTGCCGAGATGGACGACTCCAGCCCCCTTCTCGCCAACCTCAACGCCTGCCTGTGGGAGGCCCTGAAATCGTGGACTATCTGCTCGGCCTCGGCAAGCCTCATATTCCCGTGGTTGCCGAGCCAAGCGAGCCTTCGGCCAGCCTTGTCAACCTGGGTTTTGCTCGGCCCCATGAGGCCGGTGAACGTAGCAGCCTCGAATAGGGATGTCGATTGCTTATAGCTCTTGGGCGTCGTTTGCGAACAAGCCCTGGTGGGTGTGGCAGCCAAGCATGCATTTGGGAGACGCGAGTCGGAGCGTTTTCGAACTCGCGCCCCTCGGGTCTCTTGCAACGTGCGCATGCTGCCAATGGGGCGGGCAGGGCGAGCGAATGCATTTCCTGATGACACTTATGTCGAGCTACCTCGCTGTCCTGCCTTCGGTGCTCCAATCACAGAGTCCGACGGGTGGGTCTGCTCGATGTGATGATGAACGACTTTGCTTCACGGGGTGCCGACCGAAGTGCGTTGGCGTCTTGTCAAGCTCCCCCAACATCACCGTTCTCTCCATCAGAGTCAACTAGTTGGTAAGGCACATGTAATGCAACGCTGTGTGAATGAAGAAAGGTCTTCTATCGGTCTTGGCGGTGGTGTTGCTGACTTCGTCGTCTGTCAATGCAAATAGTGAATTTAGCGTGGCAGAGCGGGACGATCTACTGGCTGCCATCGAGCTACGCGACAGACTAATTGCTGCTCAGGAGGCACTGCTCAACACCTACCGCTGTTTGTTGGAAATGGACACAGAACTGGTGCCGGGAGGATGTAGAGGGCGCAACCCTGAGACGCCGACTGTTGGGCCGACGCCGACTGTTGGGCCGACGCCGACTGTTGGGCCGACGCCGACTGTTGGGCCGACGCCGAC
>VYEX01000044.1:18380-18838 GCA_009842675.1 Acidimicrobiia bacterium
GCCGACGCCGACCGTTGAGCCGACGCCGACCGTTGAGCCGACGCCGACCGTTGAGCCGACCCCTCAAACCTTCATTGATGTATCCGTTGGACATGAGTTTTCATGTGGGTTGAAGACTGACCAGACCATTGAATGCTGGGGCAGGAACCAGTACGGCGAGACAGATCCGCCCGCGGGCGAATTCACTGCCATTTCCGCTGGCCAATACTTCGCTTGTGGATTGAAGGTGGACCAGGCCATTGAATGCTGGGGTGACAGCGCTGGTGGCAAGATTGCACCGCCCGCAGGCAAGTTCTCAGCCTTAGACGTCGGCAGCTTTCATTCGTGCGGCTTGCGTGTGGACCAGGCCATTGAATGCTGGGGCAGTAATGCTGACGGCATGGGCAGCCCGCCAAGCGGAGAGTTTACTGCCGTATCCGCTGCCAGCTTCTACACGTGCGGTTTGCGTGTGGACCAGA
>VYEX01000044.1:18848-41669 GCA_009842675.1 Acidimicrobiia bacterium
TGCGGTTTGCGTGTGGACCAGATCATTGAATGTTGGGGCTATGACGCTCCCGCTTACAGCTACTACAGCACTTCATTCCTTGGAAAGTTCACTACTGTATCGGCAAGCCTTTTTGTGTGCGGAGTGCGAGATACAGGTGTCGTGGTCTGTTGGGACCTGCCCGGAACCGGATCTCCCTACACGAATTTTGGTCAAACCAGGCCACCAGCGGGAATCTTCGTTGACGTGGATGTGTCGGCTTGGCATTCATGCGGTTTGCGCAGGGACCGAACCATTGAATGCTGGGGAAGCAACCGATACGGCGAGTCCAGTCCACCTGGAGGGAATTAGCCGCTGAGAATGGTACGAGAGTTCTCTCAGCCTCGGACCTAGAGATTGTCACCTCTCGGGCTTGCCTTGGCTCGGCGAGCGATCAGGGCGGCTTCCAGTTCGGCCATTGCTGCTTCTCGCCTGGCCATGCCAGCCTCTAGAGCTGTCACGACTTCTTCCTCTTCTGTTGTGTTGGTCACCTGGCTGATGTCAGCGTCATCTGTGGCGGGTGTTGCCAGGGCCGCTTGCGCCGCTTGTTGTTCCCGTGTTGCCAGCGCGGCGTCTCGCCGAGACAGAGCGGTGAGCCGGTGGACCAGGGCGTCGTTGCGGGAGTAAAGCGCCGTAAGCAGTGCCGGGCTGATAGGTCCCGTGTGCTTCGAGATGGCTGTCGCCATCGGGTTGTCTTCGTAGCGGCGCAGTCTTTCGTAGAGTCGTCGGCCTGCCAGACCGTCAGCGTCCATCGCGCCGGACCTTGTGGCCTCGGGATCTTCATCTTGGTCAGTTGGCGCCATAGACACAACATATGTGATGCACAAACCTATTACGCCACCGTGATCTAACTACAGTATCGAGCGAGCGCAATGTCCACAGCGCGAGGTTGACAATGGCCGGAAATCCGAATCGAACCGCAGACGCTGCGGCTCGAGCAATGCGCGATGCTGCCCTCAGAGTTGCCGACGCCCTGCAAGAGGAGAAGCGGGCTAGTGGCACACCCGGAGCCACTTGGTTCGCCGACGTGGGGCGACCAGCCGGCCAGGCATTCACTTCGTACTTCGAGAGTGCCATGTCGACTCTAGATTCACTAGTGGGTGTGTTTGGCACGCTTTCTAGGACCGCCTCACCTCGGAATCGCCACAAGGTTGACATGGCCGCCGGAATTGCCTGGAACATTGCCGATGCTGCTGGCGCTGCCGACCGCTTGGGCATGGAAGGCTGCTCACTATTGGAAGAGAAAGCCAGAGATCTTTCGTGGGACTTCGGTGAGCTCAACCCCAGACGGGCAAGAAAACAGGCTCAAACCTACTTCCAGAATCTTCGTGATCTCACCAGTTCCCTGTCGCGGATCGTTGGCGGCTTCAACTTGGCGGCGACCTTGCAAGAGAGGGACCGGGACAAATTCGAGCAGGTCAACCAGCTATGCGAGGGCATTGGCAGGGCTGCTGAGCACACAGCTGCCTGCTGACTGGCGCTATTGAATATGAGTCCTGTCATTGCAGTCTTGGCCTAGTATGCACTGGTGCCAATCGACCTCTCCGAAGACTTCGAAGACCGCCGCCACCAATAGCGCGATTGGCATGTCAGAGCAGGCGCTGCCGGCATCGCATTTGGAATGGATCGAAATCACACTCGTCATGAAGTTTGCGGAGAAGAGAATTCGATGCTAGTCCTGCAACATCTTCTTGGATTCATGTCTATGGTTTGTGCACAAGCAGTGAGATAGATGAATATCACGGAAATTACTCGCAAAGAGATCATGCGATACGTCATGGAGTCGCGGTTTCACTGGTCTGGTGAGCTAGAAGAACCTGAGTTCCTCAAGAGGATATACCCGTTGGAGCAACTCCCATCACGAGACTCTAGATTTGACTCAGCTGAAAGTGATATATGGCAACATCGCATAAATAACTACGACTGGGAGGACGATTGGATTTTTGAGGATGATCGCTTTCAATTGGCCGACGGTGAAGACGAACTATTTTTGAAGTTTCTGATTGAAAGTGTCCACCCAGTAGTTCGGCCAAACATGCAAGAAGCCCGTGAGTTGGTAGAAGGCTACAATAGTCACCTACAGTATGACGGCTATGAACTGTATGTAGAATCACGTATTTCGGGAAGGGCAATCTATGGATATAAAGAGATCATTCCTACTAATGCCATATATGATGGAGAAACATCTGAAAAAGCAGACTACGATGATGTGTGGGGCGAAGGTATATTTCGTGTATTCATTAGCCATACAGCAAGATGGAAAGCAGATGCAGAAAAATTGAAGAAGGCACTCCAACGGTATGGTATCGCATCTTTTGTGGCACACACTGATGTTGACCCTACGCTCCAGTGGCTTCAGGAAATTGAAAAGGCCCTTAGATCCATGGACCTGATAGTCCCGCTTATGACATCCGACTTTCGAGAGAGCAAATGGACCGATCAAGAGGTTGGTGCTGCGATTGGAAGAGATGTGCCAGTGTTTCCTGTCAAGGTTGAGTGTGACCCTCACGGGTTTATGGAAAAGATCCAGACAATCGTTGTTGGAGATCGTGATTTGGATTTTGTTGCCAACAATATTGTCAAGGGCCTATTGATTAATGATGCGGTAAGTCACAATGGGAAGTCGGCTGTGGATGCGGTACTTATTGCGATGGACAATGCCTACAGCTTCGATCAAGGGAATCTACTTGCAACACTCCTTCCTCACATTTCGGCGTTATCTTCCCAGCAGGAAGAGAGCCTAGTCCTTGCCCACAATGAGAATTCCCAGATTAGTGGGGCTTACGGATTCCGAGATCATATTTTAGGTGAACTAAAGAGATTGACGGGTAACATATATGTGAAAGAAGCTGGAGATCTGGTTCGATCATGACGATAAGGTATTTGGATACACAATTGAGAAACTCTTGAAGGGTAGGGAATCGCCCATTTGTTTATTCTTGCCGGGGCTTGCGGGTGGCGATGGTGAAGCCGAAGGCGAAGCCGACGAACTCGATGATGGCCAGGCTCAGCGCGGAGTGGAAGAAAAGGGCCGCATAATCGCCGACCACGTTGGAGTGGAGGTCGGGGCTTTCGATGAAGAAGTGAGCCAGATAGCCGAAAAGGAATGCCGCCGCCATCGACACTGCGAACAGGCCGGCGCCCAGTCGCACGTCTTTGCGAAGCGCGACGTACACCGCTGCCAGCGGCATGAACGTCGCCACCACGTAGATGAACACCTGCTGCATGGCGGTTAGGGACACGTCGGCTGCTAAGTGGCTGTACCCGTGGGTCAGCTGGACCACAAGGTGCACCAGGACCAGCACTAGCAGCGTGAATTGCTCAAATCTCGCAGGCGTCGCCATTGCATCCCGGTTTCTTGCGCCCGAAGAATTTTCGAATCGGAGGGATATAGAGGGCTAGCCCCGCCAAGACGTATGCGGGCACTTGCAGGCAGGTCATCCTGGTGGCGTAGATGCCGGTGAAGGTTCTTTGCGTCTTTGGTTCGACCACGACGATCTTTCCAGCGGGCACAGGCCCGATAGGCGAGTCGACGGTTGAGAACTCAATGCGGTCCAGCCAGTCCAGCTTTCTGGTTCGACTGGCCAGCCGGGCGCAATCGGAACAGTCGGCGTTGTAGTACAGGGTGATGCCCATCGTGATGTCTCCTCGACGCTGAGGACTTTCTGATTTGAAGCTATGGCATCGTTCGGGGTCAGTTGTACTGGTAGACCCGGGCGGCGTTGGCGTAGAGGACTTTTTCGGTGTCGGCGTCGGTCATGCCGTCGACCAGCTCGGCGATGATCTTGCGGCTGTCGGGCCACAGGGTCACTGAGTGGGGGTAGTCGGACGACCACATGGACATGTTCACCAGGGTCTGGTTGCCGCCGGCCATCTGCATGTGGCCGTTGTGGTCGTCGAGGCCGGTGACGAACACGTTGGTGCCCAGGTAGCTGCTGGGATCGCGCTCCATGGGCGAGTCGGACCAGGCCGACTGGGTGCGGTACTCGTCGTCCATGGTCTGGTACCAGAACGGCACCCAGCCGTAGTTCACCTCGGCGGCCACCACCTTGAGGTTGGGGTGGCGGTCGAAGATGCCGGCGAAGATCATGTAAGTGAGCGGGCGAACTGCGCTGAAGAACCGATTGACGATGCCGGGCACCGACACGTTCTGTTCCACCAGCTCGTCCCAGTCGCTGTCGGGCGGCTTGCCGCCGAAGGTGCGGTGGAAGGTGACCGGAATGTCCAGCTCCGAGCACGCCTTCCACAGCGGCTCGTAGTACGAGTCGTTGTAGGGCCGGGACGGCATGCCGGGGATGAACAGCCCCTTGGCCCCCTTCTCCAGCACCCGGTCGACTTCGGCCAGGGTGATCTCCATGCCGTCCTCGGTGGGCAGCATGGGCAAACCCCGCAGCCGATCGGGCGCCGCCCCCTGGAACTCGTCCAGCACCCAGTCGTTGTAGCTGCGCATGCAGGCCACCGCCAGGCCCCGGTCGGGCTCCAGGTAGGTGAAGATGGAATTGGCCGGGTACACCACCGAGCCCCACACGCCGTCGATGTCCATGTCGGCGCAGTGGGCGGTGCCGTCGTAGTTGCCCGGCATTATCTCCTCGAACTTCATGCCCGAGAGCTTGTAGTCCTCCTTGGCCACCCCGGCCATGGCCTCGATGCCGAAGCTGCGTTTGGGCGGCCCGCCGTCAAACGACCAGCCGTCGCCCCCGTCGGGGGCGGGCATCATCCGGGGTATGCGTTCCCTGTACTCCTCGGGCACCCGCTCAAACACGTGGGGCGGCTCGTTTATGTGGCAATCGGCCGATATGACTTTCACGGCCAAAACGCTAGTTCCCGACTGGGGTTTCGTGCAGCGGCGGGGTTCGCCGTCTGTCACCGCCCGGCCCGGCGCGGGTACCGTGGCTGTTCTATGAGCACGGGGATGCGCCGCCCGCACGAGCTGGACTACGACGCCATCGAGCGCCTGTTCCCCCCGCCGCCGGAGTACTTCGAGACCACCTTCTTCGAAGATCCCGACACCATCGCCCGCAAGCAACTCCTGCGCCTTCAAGACCGGGCCCAGCGGGCCTGGCAGGTGCCGTTCTTCCGCAAGCGGTGGGAGGCGGCCGGCTTTCACCCCGACCAGCTCCACACCGTCGACGACCTTTGGAAGGCCCCGGCCTACACCGTGGACGACATACGGGCCTCCATCAACGAGAACCCCCCGCTGGGCGATTACCAGAGCATTGGCTTGGAAGACGCCCGCAACGAGCCCATGCGGTTGTACGTGTCGGGCGGGACCACCGGGCGGTCCCGGCCCACCCTCTACACCGCCTGGGACCGGGAGGTGGGGGCCATCACCATGGCCCGAGCCCTGTACGCCGAGGGGATCCGCCCCGGAGACGTGGTTATCAACGCCTGGGCCTACTCCACCCACAACGGCGCCCACGCCTTCGACGAGGCGCTCTACCGCTGGCTCAACTGCGTGGTCCTCACCACGGGCACCGGCAATGTGACCTCCACCCGCAAGCAGGTGGAGCTGGCCCACGAGTACGGGGCGGCCGCCATCTTGACCACCGGCGACTACATGCTGAAGATGGCCGAGACCGCGGTGGAGATGGGCCTCGACCCCAAGGCCGACTTCAACATCCGGGCCCTGCCCGGTGGCCACATCGGCGATGCCGAACGGGTCAAAGAGGTGTGGGGGGTGACCCCGGCCCAGCCCTACGGCTTCCACGAGGTGCAGAACGTGTCCATCGAGTGTCCGCTGCGCAACGGCCAACTCCACATCTTCGAGGACTGCTTTGTGGTGCAGGTGGTGGACGTGGAGACCGGCGAGCAGGTGCCCGACGGCACCCAGGGGGCGCTGGTGATCACCGAGATCTACAAGACCGGCTCGCCCCAGTTCCGCTACAACATCATGGACCTGTCGTTCTTGTACCCGCCGGGCCAGTGCGAGTGCGGCTCGTGGCTGCGGCGCATGGGGCCGTTCGCCGGTCGGGGCGACAACATGGTCAAGCTGCGGGGGGTGAACGTGTGGCCAGAGGCCATCGGCGACGTGATCAGCGACGTGGCCGGGGTGACCGAGGACTTCTTCTGCCGGGCGGTTCGGGCTGGCGATCGCGACGAGATGATCGTGATGGTGGCCAGCGACGCCCCCACCGACGAGTTTGCGGCGGTGGCCGAGCGGGTTGAAGCCCGGATCAAGGAGGTCATGAGCGTGCGGATGACTGCCGAGGTGGTGCGCCCCGGCGAGCTGGACGACCTCACCGGCATGGCCACCGGTGCGGCCAAGCTGGTGCGCTTCAAGGACGAGCGGCCATGAGTGCCGCTGCCCCGGCCAGCGGCGCCATCGACTACTGGTGCAACCGGTTCTTTCCTGAGCAGGCCGACATCTGGAACGCTGCGGTGGGGGCCACCGGCATCGCAGTGAAGTTCCGCACCGACGGCAACGACTCCTTCTGCGACGCCGAATCCATGGTGGCCCGCATGGACGAGCTGGGCATCGCTGCGGTGATTATGACCGTGGCCCATCGGCCCGCCCATCCCGAGACCACCGACTTCGAGCTGGTGGCTGCCCAGCCCGACGACCTGGAGCGATTGGCCGCCGATTACCCGGGCCGGTTCTTCGGCCAGTGGTCCATAGATCCCCGTACCGGCATGGCCGGGGTGGATGAGGCCGCCGCCATGCTGGCCCAGCCATGGTGCGTGGGCCTGCACACCCACACCCACAGCTTCGACCGCCGCTTCGACCACGCCGACTACTACCCCTACTACGCCCTTTGCGCCACCGGTGACGTGCCGTTCGTGATGCAGGCCGGCACGTCTGGCGGCCTCATGCCCAGCGAGTGCGGGGTGCCCGTCGGCATCGATCGGCCCGCCCTGTACTTCCCTCAAGTGCGGTTCGTGCTGTCGCACACCGGCTGGCCGTGGGTGGACGAGTGCATCGCCATGGCCCTCAAGTTCCCCAACGTGTACCTGGGAACCTCGGTGTACCCGCCCCGGCACTGGTCAGACGAGCTGGTGGCGTTCATCAATGGCGCTGGCCGGCGCAAGTGCCTGTGGGGAACCGGATTCCCCGCCGCTGGCCACCGCCACTGCCTGGACCAGCTCCAGGAGTTGGACCTGGGCGACGAGGCTCGAGCCAACTTGCTCGGCGACACCGCCCGACGGGTGTTCACTCGCCTGGGATGACGTGACCGTCCCCGAGCCCGAAGTCAAGGCACTGCTGGCCGACGCCGGGGTAGTGGTGCCCAAAGGCGTGGTGGCGGCCTACGACGACGCGGTGGCCAACCCCTCGCTGCTGGCCGACATGGTGGCGGCCTACGGGCTGAGCGAGCCTCTGGTGCTGAAGGGCTTCGGCGGCAGCGTGGTTCACAAGAGCGATGTGGGCGCGGTGCGCATGGGGGTGGCCGCCTACGAGCTGAACTACGAGGCCGCCGAGATGGCGGTGGCGGTGGCCGAAGCTGGGGGGCACATCCACGGGTTCCTGGTGGAGGAGCAGGCCGAGGCCGGGGTGGAGCTGCTGGTTGGGGTGGTGGACCAGCCCCCGTTTGGACCGGTAGCCGCCCTTGGGTTGGGGGGCACGCTCACCGAGGTGCTCGACGAGGTGGTGCTGCGATTGGCCCCCATCTCTCGGGTTGACGCCGAGGCCATGGTGACCGGGTTCAAGGGGGCCGAGCTGTTGGGCGGGTTTCGGGGTCAGCCGCCGGTAGATGTTGGCTCGCTCATCGAGCTGTTGCTGGCCGTGGCCGGCCCCAACGGGCTGGCGATGCACCTTGGCGACCATCTGGCCGAGTTGGAGTGCAACCCCGTGATCGCCACTCCCGACGGTGTCATTGCCGTGGACGCCCGGCTCATCCTCCGGAACGCCCCCGCCGAGGTTCCCTCGGAGTCGCCGCTCACCGACTTCGGACCGCTGTTCGCCCCCCGGGGCATCGCGGTGGCCGGGGCCTCCACCAGCCGACCCGGATTCGGCAACACCTTCCTCACCGCCTACCAGGAGCTGGGCTGGGGGCCGGGCACGCTGTGGGCCGTCCACCCCAAGGCGACCGAGATCGACGGCGTACCCGCCGTTGCCTCGGTGGCCGACATCGATGGCGAAGTGGACTATGTGGTTGGCGCGGTGCCCGCCGCGGCCTGCTCCGACCTGGTGAGGGGTGCGGCGGGCAAGGCCAAGTTCGTCCACGTGATCAGCGGCGGGTTTCGGGAGGCCAGCGGGGAGGGCGCTGATCTGGAAGATGCTTTAGGTGAGGTCGCCCGAGAGTCGGGGGTGCGGGTGCTCGGCCCCAACTGCCTGGGGGCCTACAGCCCAGCCGGACGGCAGACGTTCTTGCGCAACGCCCCCACCGAAGTAGGCCGGGTATCCATGATCTCCCAGAGCGGAGGTCTGGCTGGCGACATGGTCAAGGGCGGGGCCATCCGGGGTATCCGCCTGTCCAAGCTGTGTACCGTCGGCAACTGCATCGACGTCACCCCCGGCGAACTTCTGGAGTGGCTGGTGGACGACCCCGACACCGGGATCATCGGCATGTACCTGGAGGATCCCCGCGACGGCCGCCGCCTCTACGACGCCCTCCACAAGGCCAAGGGCCACAAGCCGGTGGTGATCCTGGTGGGGGGTCGCACAATGCAGGGCCGGGGAGCGGCCATATCTCACACCGGAGCGCTGATGGCCGACGACCGGATATGGGAAGCCATCAGCGCATCGACCGGCGTCAGTGTCGTAAGCACCACCGAGGACTTGCTGTCGTCGGTCGCCTATCTCCAGCGTTGGGTCGACGCCGACATCGGCGGCGACCTCGACACCCTGGTGCTGGGAGTGGGCGGGGGCGCCTCGGTGCTGGGCACCGACGCCGCCGACCGGGCTGGTTTGGTCACCTCCACGGTTAGCGACCAGGGCCAGCATGCGCTCCGCGACCTGGGCTACGGCGTGGGGGCCAGCGTCCGCAATCCCATCGAGATCGGCTTCGGCCCGGTGTCGGAGCCCGATGTGCTAGTGCAGGCCCTCGATCCCATCCTGGAGGTTCAGCCCTTTCCCGACGTGGTGATCCACACCAACGTCCAAGCCTTCTACAGCTACGCCGGCGACGGCATCGAGCGCCTGTTCCCCATAATCGAGACCACCGCCGCCCGAGGCTGGCCTAGCTCCCGGATGTGCCTGGTGCTCCGCAACATCGACTGCGCCCCACCCGAGACTGCCGCCCGCATCCAACAGACCTGCCTCGACGCCAACCTCCCCACCGTCACCCGCTTCGCCGAGGCCATGACCGCCGTCGCCACCGCCAAACGCCACGCCCGCAACCGCGCCCTCGCCGGATAGCTACGATCGCCTTATGCCTGCGGAGAATGAGTTTGCCGGTCGGGTGGCGCTGGTCACGGGGGCGGCAGGGGCGGCCATCGGATCGACCACGTGCCGGACGCTGGCCTCCTATGGGGCCGGGATTGTGGTGCTGGACAATCACGAACGCCGCACCCATGAGACGGCCGAGGCCCTGCGGGAGGCCCATGACGTGCCGGTGATGGCCGCGGTGGCCGACATCGGCGACCGGGAGCACATGACCAAGACCATGGACGAGGTCTACGCCGAGATGGGGTCGGTGGACATCTTGGTGAACAGCGCGGCGGTGAATGTGCAGGGGAGTATCTTCGACTACAAGCCCGAGGACTGGGACTGGGTCATCGGCGTGGACCTGACTGCCTGCTGGTGGCTGATCTGGCGCACCATCGGGGCGATGCGGGATCGCCAGTGGGGGCGCATCGTGAACGTGACCTCGGTGGCTTCGTATTTGGGCGGTAACGGCCGGGAAGGGCCCTATGGGGCAGCCAAGGCCGCGCTTCAAGACGTCACCCGGGGGACGGCCATCGAGGGCGGGCCGTACAACATCCGGGTCAACGCGGTGGCGCCCGGTTTGATCCGCTCCAAGTGGGTGGACGCCCAGGCCGAGTACTACGAGTCGTTCCGGGAGGAGACCCCGCTGCGCCGCCACGGCGAGCCCGAGGACGTGTCCAACACCATCGCCTTTCTGTGCAGCGACGAGTCGGCCCACATCACCGGCCAAGTGATCAACATCTCCGGCGGGTGGTACCTCACCCCGTGACCCTCGGCCCATTGAGTCCTGGCCGATGAGCAGGATCGGCGGCCGGATTCGGGCCGCGGCTCCGGCGCCGGGAGAGCTTGACCGCAACGCGGTCGTGCTGATCCTGCTGGCCATCGGCACGGTCATCGCCATCCGCTACGGCGGACTGTCGTCCACCACCGACTGGCTGACTACTGCCCTCGATGGCGTGGCCCTCGACGGATTGTCCAACCGTTTCGACCGGGCCCTGGGCCAATCCGAACACGCCGGCTTCAACCGCCGAATCTATTGGGGGCTGTTCCGCTGGGTGGTCTATGTGTTGCCCGCCGTGCTGGTAGCCCGCTACGTGCTGCGCACCCGCCTGGGCGACCTCGGCCTGAAGGCCGGGCCGGAATTCCGCCGCCACGCCCCGCTCTACCTAGGTCTGTATCTGCTGCTGCTTCCGTTTGTGGTGGCGGCCAGCTTCAACGGCGAATTCCAGGACACCTACCCGTTCTACGAGCCGCCCCCCGGCATCGGCTACTGGCCCCGCTTCTACATCTGGCAGGCGGTGTACGCCGGGCAGTTCTTGGCTCTGGAGTTCTTCTTCCGCGGCGTGCTGGTCCACGGCCTGGCCCGCCGCTTCGGGGCCATGGCCGTGTTCATCGCCCTCATCCCATACGTGATGATCCACCTCACCAAGCCCCTGCCCGAGGCCCTCGGATCCATTGTCGCCGGCACCGTCCTCGGCTTCCTCAGCCTCCGCACCGGCTCGGTGTACTTGGGCGCCGCCCTCCACTTCGCCGTCGCCCTAACGATTGACTTACTTGTACTAGCTGTCCAGTAGCCGCTGGGCTGGCCAGCGCGCCCAGAACCTAAGCTGAACCTCATGGCCGACCTCGGCTACCGCACGTTCGACTCCGACAACCACTACTACGAGGCCCCCGACTGCTTCAGCCGCCACATCGAGTCTCGTTACGCGGAAATGGCCATTACCGCCAGCCAAAGGGCCGACGGAGAGTGGGAAGTCAAAGTCGGCGACCGGCCCTACAACTTCATGCACGTGAAGTTCGACAAGACCAACGCTCCGGGCTCCATGTACGAGATGTTCAGGGCCAAGCGCGACAACCCCGACTTGAGCTGGGGCGACGCCTACACCGCCGAGAACATGCTCTCCGCCTACAAGCAGCCCGACGCCCGCCTTGACCTGCTCGATTCCCAAGGCGTGGAGTGGGCCATCCTGCTCCCCACCTTCGGGGTGTCGGTGGAGGAGTACATGGTCGACGACGTGGAGCAGACCTACGCCAACCTGCGGGCCTTCAACCGCTGGCTGGAGGACGACTGGGGCTATGTCCACCAAGACCGGCTGTTCACCCCGCCGCTTTTGTCGCTGCTGGAACGGGAGCAGGCCATCGAGGAGCTCGACCGGGTGCTGGAGTCCGGGGCCCGCATTGTGCACCTGCGGCCCTGCCCGTGGGGAGGCGAGGGCCGTTCCATCGCCGACCCCTACTACGACCCGTTCTGGGCCCGCCTCAACGAGGCCCAGATCCCGGTGGCGTTCCACATCTCAGATCTGCGCTACGGGGATCTGGCCGTGCGCATGGGCGACGACCCGGCGGCCAACGTGCGGGAGATGTCGGCCTTCCAGTGGGCCTTCCTCCACGGCGACCGCCCCATCATGGAGACGTTTGGAGCGCTGCTGTACGGCAACATGCACGCCCGTTTCCCCGACCTCAACTTCTTGAGCATCGAGAACGGCTCCGACTGGGTCCACTACTTGCTCACCCTGATGGACAAGAAGAAGGGCATGGCTCGCTTCGGTCCTTGGACCGCCGGCCGACCCGCCGGGCGCATGAGCGAGATCTTCAAGCAGTGCTGCTTTGTGTCCCCCTACCCCGAAGACGACGTGGAGGCCCTGGCCGACCG
Organism: Acidimicrobiia bacterium; assembly: GCA_009842675.1. GTDB lineage: Bacteria > Actinomycetota > Acidimicrobiia > Acidimicrobiales > Bin134 > Poriferisocius. Next base: position 30,821 of record VYEX01000044.1, read on the forward strand.
CATCGGCGCCTCCCAGGTGCTGTTCGGCTCCGACCATCCCCACCCCGAGGGCATCGCCGACCCCAACTCCTTCATCAACCTCATCGCCAACCGCCCCGCCTCCGAACAGCGCCAAATCATGCGCGACAACGCCGCCACCCTCTTCAACGTCGCCTAATCCCTCACCGCGCGGGGACGAAACCGCCGTCGACGATAATGCATTGGCCGGTGATGTAGCTGCCGGCGTCGGAGGCCAGGAGGAGGGCGGTGCCGACGAGCTCGTCGGGGTGGCCGATGCGGCCGATGTGGCTGAGGTCGGCCATGCGGCCCATGGCTTCGGGGCCGGTGTTGCGGGTCATGGTGGTGTCTACGGTGCCGGGGGCGATGGCGTTCACCCGGATGCCTTGGGGGGAGTACACCCCGGCCATCGAACGGGTGAACGACAACAGGCCCGCTTTGGCTGCCCCGTACATGGCGGTGTTGGCCGCCGGGATGTAGGCCCCCACCGAGATCACGTTGATCACCGAGGCGTGGTCGGAATCCAGCAGCGATGGCAGGCAGCGCTGGAACAAGAAGAACGGTCCCCGCAGGTTCACGGTGAACGAGCTCTCCCAGGCTTCGGGGGTGATGTCCTCCATGGGCAGCCCTAGAGGGTTGGCGGCGTTGTTCACCAGGATGTCGATCTGGCCGTAGTGCTCCAGGGTGGCGTCGACCAGCTGGTTCACGCTGTCAAGGTCGCCCATGTGGACGGGCACGGCCAGCGCCTCGCCCCCGGCCTCGGCGATCTCGGCCACGGCTAACTCGCAGGCGTCGGCCTTGCGACTGGCCACCACCACTTTGGCCCCCTGGGCGGCGAAGCCGTGGGCGATGGACAGCCCAATGCCCCGGCTGCCCCCGGTGACGATGGCCACCCGCCCCGACAGGTCGAACATCTGGGCCGCGTCCAGCGACGTCGAGTCGGGCCGGGGGGCGAAACGCGGGTCGGTAGTGGGATCAGCAGCGGGGGAGTCGGCCATGGCCGAACCCTAGAACGAGGGCCGATTAGAACTAGAAGTGGTACGGGAACTTCGAGAAATCGGCGTCGCGCTTCTCGAGGAACGAGTCCCGACCTTCGGCGGCCTCGTCGGTGCCGTAGGCCAGCCGGGTGGCCTCCCCGGCAAACACCTGCTGGCCCACCAGACCGTCGTCGATGAGGTTGAAGGCGAACTTGAGCATGCGCTGGGCGGTGGGGCTCTTGGCGTTCACCGCCGCGGCCCACTCCAATGCCACTTGCTCTAGCTCGGCGTGGGGCACCACCGCGTTGACCATGCCCATCTCGTAGGCCTCAGCGGCGGTGTAGGCCTTGCCCACGAAGAACACCTCCCGGGCCCGCTTCTGGCCCACCTGGCGGGCCAAGTAGGCCGAGCCGAAACCGCCGTCGAAGCTGGCCACGTCGGCGTCGGTCTGCTTGAACATGGCGTGCTCGACCGACGCCAGGGTCATGTCGCTCACGACATGCAGGCTGTGGCCGCCACCGGCTGCCCACCCCGGCACCACGGCGATCACCACCTTGGGCATGAACCGGATGAGCCGCTGCACCTCCAGGATGTGCAGGCGCCCGGTGCGGGCGTCGTCCACCGTGTCGGCGGTTTCGCCGCTGGCGTACTGGTAGCCGTCGGCTCCCCGGATGCGCTGGTCGCCCCCGGAGCTGAATGCCCACCCGCCATCGGTCGGCGACGGCCCGTTGCCGGTTAGCAGCACCGTGCCCACGTCGGGGGTCATGCGGGCGTGATCCAGGGTGCGATATAGCTCATCCACCGTGTGGGGCCGAAAGGCGTTGCGCACCTCGGGACGGTCGAAGGCGATTCGCACCGTTGCCTGGTTCACGGCACGGTGATAGGTCACGTCGGTGAGGTCGAACCCCTCAACCGGCTTCCACTCTTCGGCGTCGAACAGCTCCGAGACCATTCCTCAAGACTACGGGCGAGGCACAGGAGGCCGGTATTCGAACCCGGCTGGCGCGTCGTCCCGCCAATCCTGATAGGTGTCCTTCGCCTTGGCGGTGGCCCTCTTGCGCACAGTCTTGGCCACCTTCTTCTTGGCCTTCTCCGCCGACTGGGTGAGGGTGTAGTACTGCATCTCCTTGAACGCCCGTCGTCGGCCCATCTCCACCAGCGCCCGGGCCGCCATCAGCGTCTTTCCCGACCCCAGGGGCATGGCCACCCTCCCGGCGAACATCAGCGCCGAGCGCCAATCGCCCTGGCTCAGCGCGTACAGCGCCCGGGTGGTGTCCACGATCTCGCCCACCACCGGCAGCACCCCGGCGGCCTCCATGGCCCAGAACCCCACGTCGTCCCAGCCGAAGCCGTCCTTGCGGTGGTAGGCCCCGTGGGCGATGACCGCGGCGGCCGCCTCCCGCACCTCAGGGGGCAGGCTCTCATCGGCGGCAATGGCCTCGAAGTCGGCTCTGGACAAAAACCGGTCGGCCTTGGCGGGGTCGCCCTGGGCCGCAGTGTCGATGGCGGCCAGATAGGGCAGCAGCGTGGTGTAGGCCGACATCTTGACCTCGAACGAGTCAAGGTCGTCGAGGCTGATGCGCCCATCGCCGCCGCTGGCCGAGAATCCCTCGGTGGGATCGGACAGGTAGTAGCGGTTGTTGCGGGCCGTGTCCACCATGGTGAACAGGCTGGGGTTGGTGAGAAGGATCCGAGACGCCTCGCCCAGCTCGTCGGTGCGGGTGACGAAGCCCTCCAAGTCGCCCCGCGACACGATGTGGTCGCCGCCCCACGCCTCGGGAGCGTCCCGCAGAACCTCGATGGCCCACAGGGCCAGGTTCAGCCCCTCGGGACCCAGCAAAATCATCTGGGCTCGCTGTGAGATGTCCCCCGAGTCGATCCGTAGCTGTTGGGCGATCCCGCCCAGCGACAGATCCACCGGGTACTGCTCACCCCCCAGCCAATACTCCACCTCGGGCAGTACCGCTGCCCACCATTGGCGCCGCCGGTCGATCTCGTCGGCGGCGATCAGGTAGTCGGTGGCCAGCCCGAAGGCCGCCTCGGCATCCATTCCCACGGTGGGCATACATGGAATATAGGGAAATTATTTGAAACTAGCTATAGGCAATTGGCTAAGCGGCCTTGCCGGGACCAGATCCGCCGTTTCGCGAAAGGGACCGCGGTGGGCGACGCAGCATGTTCACGGCCATGGCCGAGGCCCGTGTAGACCACGGCACGCACTCGCCCTGCTCGTCAACGGGAACGCCTTCTCGGGCCACGATCCGCCATCCGGTGTAGGCCACCACCACGGCATGGGCCCCAACCAGTACCAGGAAGAAGGTCCAGGGGGCGGTCAAAGACATGACTACCCCGCCGGCCACCGGTCCGATAATCGAACCCACCCCGGCGGTTCGCACCAGCGCAGCGCTGGCTCCGTTCAACTGCGACGACGGCACCCAGTCACCGGTCAGGGCGATGGCCAGCGAATAGAGCGGGAAGGTGGCGCCGCCGAAGCAAAAGACAAGCACCAGCGACAACCCCGATCCCGGTTTGATCAAGGGCAGGATCCCGGCGATGGCCGCGGCCACGGCGGCGGCTGCGAAGATCACTGCCCGGCGCGACACCCGATCGGAGAGCGACCCCACGGGCCATTGGAAGGCGATGGCCCCAGCGGTGGCCGATACCAGGAACAGCGCGATCCGGCTGGGGGGCAGACCCTCGTAGGCGGCGTACACCGCGCCCACCCCGAGCAGCGTCCCGTGGCTGATGCCGGAGCAGAAGGCGGTGACCACTCCGGTGGGCGCCCGCGAGATGAGCTGGCGGAGCGACAGCGGCTCGGGCACGGTCAGCGGGGGAGCACTGGTGGCCGACAGCGTGATGGGAACCAGCGCGGCGGAGATGAGCACCGAGGAGATCACGAACAGCTCGAAACCGAAGGGGTCGCCACCGTTGAGCAGCAATTGGCCGAGAGTGAGCCCGCCCATCGACGACACCATGTACATCGACAGCAGCCGTCCCCGGGTGGCGTTGGTGGCCATGTCGTTCAGCCACGACTCCACCACCACCAAGACGCCGGCGATGCACAGCCCGAACAGCATCCGCAGCAGCGCCCAAGCAGCGGGGTTGATCCATAGAAGATGGAGAATGGAGACCGCTGAGGCCACCGAGGCCAGCGCCGCGAACACCCGGATGTGGCCCACCGCGGCGAGAAAGTGCTCGGCCAGTCGCGTCCCGATCATGAACCCCAAATAAAAGGCGGCCATGACGATGCCGCTGACCGCCAGGCCGAACCCCTCTGACTCGGTTCGCACGCCAAGCAGCACGCCTTGGAGGCCGCCGCCCACCTGAATGAAGAGCATTCCCACCAGCAATGCTCGGGCCGCACCGAGGCCGCGACCCTTTGGCCCAGTCTCGATAAGGGGTCCACCGACGATCCCACCGTCGTCATGCTCCAGCCGCCCGACGGCGTTCTCGGCCACTGCTGCTCAGCCTACCGACGAGACTCCAAATTCCAAGATGAATTTCGCCATTCCGAGACGCATCTTTTATGGCGTTAGGCCGCTCGGGGAGTCAGTCGTTGAGCGCGGTCGGATCGGCGATGATCTCGGCCAATGTCTGGAGGAATTGGGCGCCCGGCGCGCCGTCCACGGCTCGATGGTCGATGGTGAGGCTGAAGGTGATCATCTGGCGCCAGGCCACGTCGTCGCCGTCGCGGATGGGCACCTCGGCGGCCCGCCCCACGCCGAGTATGGCCACTTCGGGCGGGTTGATGATGGGGGTGAAACCGTCGATGCCGTAAGCGCCCAAGTTCGTGACCGTGAACGTGCTGCCGGACACCTCATCGGGCTTGGCCGACTTGGTGCGCACCCTTTCGGCTAGGTCGCGCACCTCGGCCGAGAGCTCGGCCAGCGATTTGGTGCCGGCGTCGCGCACCACCGGCACGATGAGCCCGTCGTCGAGTGCCACCGCAACCCCCACGTCTATTCGTGAATGCTGGGTGATCACGTCGTCTTCGAGGGTGGCGTTGAGGGCCGGGTGTCGTCCAAGGGCCACCGCCACCGCCTTGAGCACAAGATCGGTCACCGACACGCCGCTGCCTTCGGCCTTTAGAGCCTGTTGATGGGCGATCAGCTCAGTGGTATCGATTTGGCGGGTCAAGGTGAGTTGGGCCATCGATTGGAGGCTCTCGTGCATCCGCGAGGCGATGGCCCTCCGCATGCCGGTCAGCGGCACCGTGGTGGTGGGGCTAGGGGCTCGCTCTCCGACCGTCTCGGCAGGGGTGTCGGTGGCATGGCTGATCACGTCATATTCGGTGATTCGCCCTCCCGGTCCAGTGCCGGTGACCGAGGCGAGATCCACACCAAGTTCCTTGGCCGTTCGACGGGCCACCGGGGTGATCTGCACCGAGGGCCGGTCCGGCGGCGCGGGGCTGGCTACCGCCTCGCCGGGCTCCCCAATGAGTGCCAGCACCGTGAGTGCCGGCACCGTCTCTCCTTCAGCCACCAGGATCTCGAGGATGGTCCCGGCCACAGGGGCGAGCACGTCGTCGGTGGTCTTCTCGGCCTCGATCTCCACCAGGGGCTCGTCGACGGCCACCACGTCGCCCACCTGCTTGTGCCAAGTGACCACTTGGCCCTCTTCCATTCCCATACTCCACTGGGGGAGTCGTACCTCGGTAGCCATGTCGTTGTGGAGACTAGCGACCACTTCCCGCAGTTCCGAATACCATCGGAGAGCGTTGCCAGCGAAAGGGCGAGCCGATGATCACAGTCGATGACGATCTCTTGCGGGAGATGTATCGGCGGATGTCCCGCATCCGAAGATTCGAGGACACCACCAAGGAGCTGCTGCTGGGCGGGGAGCTTTATGGCGCGTTCCACACCTCCACCGGACAGGAGGCGTCCATCGTGGGATCGTGCATGGCGCTGCGCGTCGACGACTCGATGGTGGGGACCCACCGCTCCCACGGGCATCCGATCGGCAAGGGGGCCCGGCTCGACCGCCTGCTGGCCGAGCTGATGGGAAAGGAGACCGGTGTAAACCAGGGCAAGGGCGGGTCGATGCACCTGTCTGACTTCAGCATCGGAAGCCTGGGGGAGACCTCGATTGTGGGCTCCGGGCTGCCGGTGTCCACCGGCGCGGCGCTGGCCTACAAGATGCGGGGCGAGGACAAGGTGAGCCTGTGCTTCTTTGGTGACGGGGCGTCGAGCCAGGGCACCTTTCACGAGTCGCTGAATCTGGCCGCCATCTGGAAGCTCCCGGTGGTGTACGTGTGCGAGAACAACGGCTATGGCGAGCTCACCTCGGCCAAGGACGCAATCTCGGTGGAGGACATCTCCGTTCGAGCCGTGGGCTACGACATGCCCGGGGTGACCGTCGACGGCCAAGACGTCTTGGCCGTGTTCGAGGCGGTCAATGAGGCGGTGGAGCGGGCCCGCAGCGGGGACGGCCCGAGCCTGGTGGAGACCAAGACCTATCGGTTCGAGAACCACGCCATTGGCCGGTTGCCCGAGCACTACCGGTCGGCCGAGGAGGTGGAGTACTGGCGCACCGAGCGAGACCCGTTGGTGCTGTTCCGCCAGGTTCTCATCGAGCGGGGATTCGACGAGCAGCAGATCGACGATCTCGACGCCGCCGTGGGCGAGGAGATCGTGGCCGCCATCGAATTCGCCCGACAGAGCCCGGCGCCGCCGCCGGATGCCGCCTTCACCCATCTCTTCGCCCCCAGCGCGGGCTGATCACAGGAGGAATCCACCATGCGTACCGTGAGCTACATCCAGGCCGTCACCGAAGCGATGACCGAGGAAATGGAGCGCGACGAGAGCGTCTTCATCATGGGCGAGGACGTGGCCTGGAACATGATGGGCGACTGCACCGGGATGGTAGAGAAGTTCGGTGTCGAGCGGGTTCGCAACACGCCGATCTCCGAGGCGGGCTTCGTGGGAGCCGGTGCCGGCGCCGCCATGGTCGGGATGCGGCCCATCGTCCACATGCTGATCGCCCCATTCATGTATGTGGCCTTCGACCAGATCGTCTCCATCATCGCCAAGTCCACCTACACCTACGGCGGCCAGGCCCGACTGCCCATCACGCTGCGGGCCCCGATGATGTACGGGGTCTCGAATGCGGCCCAGCACTCCGACCGCCCCTACGCCACGCTGATGACCATTCCCGGGCTCAAGCTCATCGCCCCCGCGACGCCCCACGACGCCAAGGGGATGCTCAAGGCGGCGATCCGCGACGACAACCCGGTGATCACCTTCGAGGACCGGAGCCTGTGGGGTCAATCCAGCGAAGTGCCCGACGGCGAGCTGATCGTGCCCTTGGGCCAGGCCGCCGTGCGGCGCGAGGGCACCGACGTGACGGTGGTGACAGTGGCCGGGGCGACCACCCTCGGCCTCGCCGCCGCCGAGCAGCTCGCCTCCGAAGGAATCTCAGCGGAGGTGATCGACCTGCGCTCGATCGTGCCGATGGACACCGACACCATCTTGGAGTCGGTGGCCAAGACCGGCCGGCTGCTGATCGCCGACCCGGCCCACGAGATGGGGTCGGTGGCCTCTGAGATTTCGGCGGTGGTGGCCCAACACGGGTTCTGGAGTCTCCAGGCCCCCATTGCCCGGGTGACCACGCCCCACACTCACATGCCGTTCAACGCCGATCTGGAAAAGGTGCTGCTGCCCAACACCGACAAGATCGTGGCCGAGGTTCGCGCCCTGATGGAGTAGAGCCATAGCCCATAACCAAACAATTAGAACTTCTTGCAGACCTATTGCACTCTCTAACTCATTTGTATAGCGTCTAACCCACGTAGCTCCGGGGCTTCCAGGGGGGAGGGGTAGATGCTTGGCGACCGCGAGCGAGCTCAACGCCACCTAATCCCCCATTTCACGCGGGGCGACGCTTGGCGGGCTGACGATCTGGTAGTGATCGACCGGGGCGAGGGCTGCTATGTGTGGGACGCCGACGGAAACCGCTACCTCGATGGTCTCGCCGGCCTTTTCTGCACCAACCTGGGCCACGGTCGAAGCGACCTGACTGCGGCGGCGGCCAAGCAGATGGACAAGCTGGCGTTCTACTCCAACTGGGGTTTCGCGCACCCTTCTTCCATTGAGGCGGCATCGATGATCGCCGCCGTGGCGCCCGGCGACCTCGACCGGGTGTTCTTTGTGAATTCCGGCTCTGAGGCGGTGGAGTCGGCTCTCAAATTCGCTCGCTGCTATCACTTGGCCAACGGCGAAGAGCAGCGCAACAAGGTGATCTCCCGCAACTGGGCCTACCACGGGACCTCGCTGGGCGCCTTGGCCCTGACCGGCATTCCCAACCTGCGAGATCCGTTCCTGCCCATGCTGGCCGGACCGGTGCGACACGTGCCCAACACGCTGGGCGTCCAACTCGAGGCCGGCCAATCGGCCGCTGAGCTGCCCTGCGTGACCGCCGTCGAAGAGGCCATTGTGGCCGAGGGGCCCGAGACGGTGGCAATGGTTATCGCCGAGCCGGTGCAGAACGGCCGCGGCGCGCTGGTGCCCCCGCAGGGCTATTGGCGGGAGCTTCGCCGCATTTGCGACGCCTATGGCGTGCTGTTGTGCGCCGATGAGGTGATCAACTCGTTCGGCCGTCTCGGCCATTGGTTCGGCAGCGAGCGCTTCGGCGCGGAGCCCGACATGATCACCTTCGCCAAAGGCGTCACCAGCGCCTATGTACCCTTGGGCGGCCTTGTTGTCAGGAGCCCGCTGGTGGAGCGGGTATGGGACTCCTCCCTGGCCATGTATGTCCACGGATCCACATTCGGCGGCCATCCCGTATCCACCGCCGTCGCCGCCGCCAACATGACGGCGCTGCGCGACGAGAACGTCATGGCCAACGTGCTGGGCAACGAAGACCGCTTGGCGGCCGGACTGCGCGACCTGATGGCGGCCCACGTCTGTGTGAAGGACGTCCGGGGCACGGGCTACTTCTACGCCGTGGAGCTGATGCGCGACCGGGACAGCGGCACAGACCTGACCGAGGCCGAGTTCGCGTCGTTGTTGCCCGGCGGAGTGCTGGAGCGGTTCGTGAGGGAGGCGCGGGTGCTGGTGCGCCCAGACTCCCGGGGTGCGGCCATGTTGATGATTTCGCCGCCGCTGGTGGCCGACGCTGAAGTGATCGACGACCTGCTGAGCCGGGTCGACCAGGTGTTCAACCGCGTGAGCGGTTGGCTCAAGGCCTTGAAATGAGGCAATAGACATCCATCGAGATGGAGGAACCAATATGAAGCGACTACTGGCATTACTCATGGTGATGGGGTTGATCGTTGCGGCCTGCGGCAATGACGACGACGATGCCCCAGACGCCCCTGCTGCTCCCGAGGCCACTGAGGCTCCCGAAGCCCCTGCCCCTGACGACGAGATGATGCTCGACGAGCTGAACGTGGCGTACTTCTTGGAGTGGCCGACGGCCAACCAGGTAGCGCAGGCCCGCCAGACCTATGACGATGCTCTGGGTGTGACGGTGAACTGGATTCCGTTCGCCTCGGGCGGCGACATGGCCCAGGCCATGGAGGCCGGCGACATCGACATCTCCTACTCCCAGGGGCTGACACCGTTCGCCAACTTCGTGACCGGCGGTTCGGATCTTCTGTTGATCGGTGTTGCGGTGAGCTATGCCGACGCCGACAACTGCGTGGCCAACCCCGACCTCGGCATCACCGCAGACAATGCGGCGGAGACGCTGGCGGGCCAGAGCATCTACACGCCGCTGGGCAACGTGACGCACTTCAAGCTGTTGAAGATGCTCGAGTACCTGGGGGTGGACACCGCCTCGGTTGAGCTGATCCAGTCTGAGGGCGGCCCGGCTGCGGTGGCCGCGCTGGACTCGGGCGAGGTGGCCATGGCGTGCGCGTTCGGCGGCGCGGTGAACCAGATGATCGCCAACGGCGGCAACTTGGTGATGACCGGCTCCGAGCAGGAGGCCATCGGCATCCGCGTGTTCGACATCATCTCCACCACCGGCACGTTTGCCGCCGAGCATCCCGACGTAGTCACCACCTTCTTGCAGGTGACCGAGGACGCCAACGTGGCCTACAACGATGACCGGGAGCCGTTCATCGACATCATCGCCGGAGCGGCGGGCATGGAGCGTGCGCCGACCATCGCACTGTTGGACGCCTTCTCGTTCCCGGAAAGGGACGTGCAGCTCTCGCAGGCATGGCTCGGCGGGACGGTGCAGCAGGTGATGAAGGAGCAAATGGACTTCTTCGTCGCCCATGGCGAGATTGAATCGGCGCTGCCCAGCTACGACTCCTTCGTCGACACCAGCTTCCTCGAGGCCGTCGAAGGACGGGCGAAGCCTGATGAGCTGAACGTGGCGTATTTCCTGGAGTGGCCGACGGCCAACCAGGTGGCCCAGGCCGAGCAGACCTATGACGATGCTCTGGGTTTGACGGTGAACTGGATTCCGTTCGCATCGGGCGGCGATATGGCTCAGGCCATGGAGGCCGGCGACATCGACATCTCCTACTCCCAGGGGCTGACACCGTTCGCCAACTTCGTGACCGGCGGTTCGGATCTTCTGTTGATCGGTGTTGCGGTGAGCTATGCCGACGCCGACAACTGCGTGGCCAACCCCGACCTCGGCATCACCGCAGACAATGCGGCGGAGACGCTGGCGGGCCAGAGCATCTACACGCCGCTGGGCAACGTGACGCACTTCAAGCTGTTGAAGATGCTCGAGTACCTGGGGGTGGACACCGCCTCGGTTGAGCTGATCCAGTCTGAGGGCGGCCCGGCTGCGGTGGCCGCGCTGGACTCGGGCGAGGTGGCCATGGCGTGCGCGTTCGGCGGCGCGGTGAACCAGATGATCGCCAACGGCGGCAACTTGGTGATGACCGGCTCCGAGCAGGAGGCCATCGGCATCCGCGT
>VYEX01000044.1:41679-62879 GCA_009842675.1 Acidimicrobiia bacterium
ACGGCGGCAACTTGGTGATGACCGGCTCCGAGCAGGAGGCCATCGGCATCCGCGTATTCGACATCATCTCCACCACCGGAGACTTCGCCGACACCTATCCCAGCTTGTTGACGGGCTTCTTGCAGGTGACCGAGGACGCGAACCGGGCGTACAACGACAATCGGGATCCGTTTATCGACACCATCGCAGGAGCGGCTGGAATGGAGCGGGCGCCGACCATTGCACTGTTGGACGCCTTCTCGTTCCCCGAGAAGGACGTGCAGTTGTCGGAGGCCTGGCTTGGTGGCACTGTGCAGCAGGTGATGAAGGACCAGATGGACTTCTTCGTCGCCCAGGGCGAAATCGCCTCGGCGCTGCCCAGCTACGACAGCTTTGTCGACATCAGCTTCCTCCAAGCCGTCAACTGAGCACTGGCAGCGGGGGCGGGTGTAATCCCCTCCAAGCCCGCCCCCGCTGGGAGCTCTTTGCGGAACAGCTAAGTTCCTACTGGGTTGATTCTCTAAGCCAAAGGCGGACGCTATGGATTCGTTTGTTCAGGGACTGGCCGACGTATACGACGGCATCACCTATGTGATCGCCCGAGGTGCGTACTGGCTCTCGGTCGCACTTCTTGCTGCCGCCGCCTTGGCTGTGCTGGTGATGGTGGTTGATCTGGCCATTACACCGGCACGCCGCTTCAAGGGCGCGGATCGGGCCGCCCAGCCCCGTGACGGCATCATCCTGATCGGCCAGATCATGGCCGGTGTGGCCATCATCGGAGGCGTGGTGCTGTCGTTTCGCGACACCGCGTCGCCGTGGCAGCCGGTGGTCTCGCTGGTGGGCGGGGCCGCGCTGCTGGCCATGCTGATGCTGTATCGGCGCGCCGACGAGGAGAGGCAGGCCGCCACGGCTTGGTACGTGTGGCTTGCCTTGGCGGCCAGCGCCACCATCGCGGTGATTTTGGCCTTCCTGCAGCGCGAGGACTCGTCGATTCCCTATATGGGGCTGCTGGTGGCGGCGCTGGTGATCGCCCGGGCATGGTTGACGCTGGCGCGGCCCGAAGTGCACTTCGATCCGTCCAAGGTGGAGGTCGCCCGGGAGTCCAGAACGGAGAGCCCCCTCGTGGTGGAGGAGCTCGGCATGGTGTACGAGCTGCCCGACGGAGGCGGCGTGGAGGCGCTCAAGGACGTCTCCTTTACGCTCGAACCGGGCCGGCTGCTCACCCTGCTGGGGCCGTCGGGGTGCGGCAAGACCACGCTTTTGAACATCATCGCCGGCTTCCTGGCCCCCACCTCCGGCGACGTGAGGCTGGGCACTGAACCGATCACCGGACCGGGCCAAGACCGGGGCATGGTGTTCCAGCGGGGGGCGCTGTTCGAGTGGCTGAGCGTGAACGACAACGTGGGCTTCGGTGCTCGCATGAACGGGCGCTCTCGACCCGCTTCCCGCGAGGCAGTGCAGGACTTGCTGAACATCGTTGGGCTCCAGGATTTTGGCGACAAGGCCGTGTACGAGCTCTCCGGCGGAATGCAGCAGCGGGTGGCCTTGGCCCGATGTTTGGCCAACGATCCCAAGATCATCCTGATGGACGAGCCTTTGGGCGCCCTTGATGCGCTCACTCGGGAGAAGATGCAGAGCCTGGTGCTCAACCTGTGGAACGAGACGGGCAAGACCATCGTGCTGGTCACCCACAGCGTGGAGGAGGCGCTATATCTGGGCGATCAGCTATTTGTGATGGCACCACGGCCGGGCCGCATCGAGCGGACCTACAACCTCCCCTTCGCCCAGGAGGCGCTGACCGCCGATGCCCGGGAGCTGAAGACGTCTCAGGATTTCATCGACACCCGAGAGGAGATCCTCACGATGATCTGGGAGATGGAAGAACAGATTATGGGAACGGGAGGAGGTGCCTGATGGTAGAGGGACCGGGCGGGCACGCCGTGAAGGAGAACATCGAACAGCAGAATCGCACCGCGAACTGGCCCTTCAATTGGCTGTTCCGGGGCAAGACCGGCCAGAGCACCCGCAAGACGGTGACCTTCGGCGACGCGGCCGAGGTGAGCGGTGCACTGCGGTGGACCATTTTCAGCCTGATCGTGATCCTGGCCCTGTGGTTCATATCCACCCGGGTCTGGGGACTGCCCCAGGCCTGGTATGACTACGCCGACGACGTGCGGGCCGGGCTCTCCGAAGACGAGAGCTACGGCCAGCGCGACCTGTTGCGCGACTGCGATCGGGCCGCCGACGACCCCGGGGACTTCCCCGGGCTGCCGTCCTGCTCCTACACCCAGTGGCTCAGCGAGTCGACCCTGCCCAGTCCGGGCCAGGTGTGGGACGCCACCTGGGACTTCGCCCGCAACGGCTACAGCGGGTTCACCCTGTGGCAGCACCTGTGGCTGAGCTTCAGTCGCTTGGCCAAGGGCTTGTTCTGGGGGGTGGCCATCGGGGTGCCCATCGGCTTGGCCATGGGCCTCTCCAGCCGCTGGCGGGGCATCTTCGACCCCATTGTGGAGCTTCTGCGGCCCATCCCGCCGCTGGCGCTGATTCCCCTTTTCATCGTGTGGTTCGGCATCGGCGAAGAGGGCAAGGTGAACCTGCTCCTGTTCGCAGCCGTTTGGATCATGATCATCGCCGCCCGCTCGGGAGTGCTGGCGGTCAATACCACCAAGGTGCACGCCGCCTATTCGCTCGGCGCGTCCAAGGCCCAGGTGCTGCGCCATGTGATCCTGCCCAACGCGCTGCCGGAGATCTTCACCGGGCTGCGGGTGGCGATCGGGGTGTGCTGGGGCACGCTGGTGGCCGCCGAACTGCTTGGCGCCAGCTCCGGCCTCGGATTCACCATCTTCAAGGCCCGCCAGTTCTTCCTGCTGGATCTGATGTTGTCGGCGGTGATTCTCATCAGCATCTTGGGGGTGACCATGGACGTGGCCATGCGCATGGCTGAGAAGCGACTCATCCCCTGGCGGGGCAAGGGTTGACCAAACTCGAGCCAGCCGCGGGCCACGTCCCCATCACCGAGTCGTGGCGCCAGCGGGCGCGCGCCTCGAAACGGCGGGTGGTGCTGGCCGACGGCCGCGACGAACGAGCCCAGGCCGCCGCCCGGTATCTGGATCGGGAGGGCCTGGCCGATCCCGTGATCCTCGACGACCCGACCAGCTTTTGCTCCCCGGCCGTGCAAGAGCAGATTGCGATTTCGCCGAAAGGCGAGAAGATCGATTTGGGCGACCCACTCCACGTCGCCGCCCTCATGGTGGCGGCCGGCGAGGCCGATGCCTGCGTAGGGGGCGCGAGCCGGCCGACGCCGGATGTGGTGAGAGCCGCCCTGAGCTGCATCGGCCTGGCACCGGGCGTCGACACCATCAGCAGCTGCTTCCTTTTGGTGCTGCCCGACGGGACTCCGATCACCTACGGCGATTGCGGCGTGGTCCCCGATCCCAGCCCCGACCAGCTCGCCTCCATCGCCATCTCGACGGCCACCACCCATGAGCAGTTGGCGGGGGAGAGGGCCCGGGTGGCCATGCTTTCGTACTCCACCAAGGGGAGTGCCGACGGGTCGCGGGTGGAGCGGGTGCGCTCGGCCACCGAGATCGTGCGCCGTCGGATGCCGTCGCTGGCCGTCGACGGGGAGATGCAGTTTGATGCGGCCTGGGATCAGCAGGTGGCGGCGGCCAAGGCACCCGACTCTGAGGTGGCCGGTCGGGCCAACGTGTTCGTGTTTCCCGATCTCGACTCGGGAAACATCGCCTACAAGATCACCGAGCGCCTCGCTGGAGCTCGGGCCTATGGACCGCTGCTTCAGGGAACTGCTCAGGTGATTCACGACCTGTCGCGGGGTTGCAGCGCGGACGATATCGCCACGGTGGCCGTGATAGCGGCTTGCCAAGCCGCGAAGGGCTGTTCCTGATGTCATTGAACTCTAACAAATTCGCTATAGCTGCTAACTTGCCTGCCATCCACCCCTGGGAATCGGGAGCGGGCAGGGAAGGACGGGGGCTATGACTCAACGCAAGGGAGCTAAGTCTCCGGAGCGGCTGCCGCTGGACAGCGCCAAGGTGATCGCCACCGCGGCGAGAATCGCCGACAGCGAAGGGCTCGATCGGCTGACCCTGACCCGGGTGGCCGATGAGCTCGGCGTGCGCCAGCCGGCTCTGTACCGCCACATCGGCGGATACGACGACCTCCTCCGCAGCCTCAGCCTGCGGGGACGGGAGATTCTGGCCCAGCGGCTGGCCGATGCCGCAGTGGGCCTCTCGGGAGACGACTCGGTGGCGGCGGTGGGCCACGCTTGGCGGCAGATGGTTCGGGATCATCCCGGCATCTACGCGGCCACCGATCGCTACCCGTGCGCCGGCGACGATGAGTTGGAAGCAGCGGTGGAGTGGGTGCTGGCCGTACTGGGCCAAACGCTGCGGGGCTACGACCTCACCGAAGAAGACCAGGTGCACGCGGCCCGCGCCCTGCGCAGCGCCTTTCACGGTTTCAGCCATCTCGAATCAGGCGACGGCCATCCCCTGCCCCACGATCCCGAGGACACCTTCGACCACCTCGTGCAGCTGCTGTGCGCTGGAATCCAGCGACTCTCCCGCAAGCCCCAGATGAGCACAGGAGTTGTGGAGTGATTGGCATTCCGGAGATGAGCCCCGAGGGCGTCGGGTGACCCGACTCGGTTTCCTTCTCGACAGCGAGAGCTGCATTGGATGCCATGCCTGCACGGTGGCGTGCAAGGCCGAGCACGACGTGCCCCTCGGCGTGAACCGGACCTGGGTGAAGTACATCGAGACCGGCACGTTTCCCGATGTCAACCGGCATTTCTCGGTGATGCGGTGCAACCACTGCGACGATGCGCCGTGCATCTCCATTTGTCCTACCAACGCCCTATTCCGGGCGGACAACGGGGTGGTGGACTTCGACGACGAAAATTGCATCGGCTGCAAGGGGTGCATGAACGCCTGTCCCTACGACGCCATTTACATCAACCCGGTCACCAACACGGCCAACAAGTGCAATTTCTGCAACCACCGCATCGACCAGGGCCTTGAGCCGAGCTGCGTGGTGGTGTGCCCCACCCATGCCATCAAGGTGGCCGACCTCGACAACCCTGCCGATGTCACCACCGAGCTCATCGCCCGAAGCGACACCGCGGTGCGGGCGCCGGAGCAGAACACCCGGCCCAAGGTGCACTACCGGGGGGCAGACGCGGCGTCGCTCGACCCGTTGCGCACGGCCATCGCCGACGACGGGATGATCTGGGCCGACACCACCGCCCAGCATCCGACCGCGGATCCTGTCAATGGTGGGGTGGAGGCCCGTACCGCCTACACCACGGCCCACCAAATGACCTGGAAGGCCAAGGTGTCGAGCTATCTGGTGACCAAGGCGGTGGCTGCCGGCATGATGATGGTGGCCTCGCTGTTGGTTCTGCTCGGCCACGGTAGCGAGCAGGTAGTTGTAGGCGTGGCGCCGGCGGTAACCGCGGGAGTGTTCTTGGCGGTCACCGGCGTGCTCTTGGTGGGCGACCTGCGCCAGCCCTCCCGGTTCTATTACCTCATCACCAGGGCCAATCCCCGGTCTTGGCTGGTGAAGGGCGCGGTTGTGCTTGGGGCATTCGCGGCGGTAAGCGCCGCTTGGTTCATTGCCGGTGTGGTGGGCTCGGTGGGCGCGCTGCAAGGGCTGGCCGCGCCTGCTGCGCTGTTGGGATTGGCCACCGCGGGTTATACCGCCTTCTTGTTTGCCCAGTGCGAGGGCCGCGATCTATGGCAGTCGCCCTTGGTGCTGCCCACGCTGTTGGCCCAAGCGGTTGTCGCCGGGGGCGCCGGCTACGCGGTGATGGAACTAGCCGCCGACGGGCCCGACCCTGTTGCGGTGCAGTGGGTGTTGCTGGCGGGGTTGCTGGCCACCGGAGTGCTGGTGGCCGCCGAGGTCTTGGGGCGGGGAACACCCCATGTGGAGGCGGCGGTGGCGGCCATGACCCGGGGTCGATACGCCCGGCAATTCTGGCTCGGAGGAGTCGTGCTGGGGCTGGCTGCGCCGGCGGTGCTGGTTGCGATCAGCCTCGCCGCCGATGCGGGATCCTGGCTGGCCGCAGTGGCCGGGATCAGCGCCGTGGTGGGCATGTGGTGCTACGAGGACAGCTTCGTGCGGGCGGGCCAGTCCGTGCCGCTGTCTTAGGCGGATGGCCACTGATGACTGACTTGCACCGCTACCCCCCGCACGAGACATGGCACGACGCCACCTCGCTCGACGCCAAGGCCTGGCCCCGCCGGGTGGAGCGCCACCACACCCTGGTGCCCACAACCTGCTTCAACTGCGAGGCCGCCTGCGGGCTGGTGTGCCATGTGGACCATGCCACCGGTCGCATCGACCGCGTGGAGGGCAACCCCCTGCATCCGGCCAGCCGGGGCCGCAATTGTGCCAAGGGTCCGGCCACGCTCAACCAAATCGACGACCACGAGCGCATCCTGTATCCGCTGCGGCGGGCCGGTGAGCGGGGCTCCGGGCAGTGGGAGCGGGTGAGCTGGGACGAGGCGCTGGCCGACATCGGCAGCCGCATTCGCACCGCCATCGCCGAAGGGCGCCACAACGAGGTCATGTACCACGTGGGCCGTCCCGGCGAGGATGGCTTCGCCGAGCGGGTGCTCCAGTGCTGGGGGGTGGACGGCCACAACAGCCACACCAACGTGTGCAGCTCCAACGCCCGTGTCGGCTATCAGAGCTGGATGGGCCACGACCGCCCGTCGGCAGATTTCGCCAACGCCGAGGTGATCTTCCTCATCTCGTCACACCTGGAGTCGGGCCACTATTTCAACCCCCACGCCCAGCGGATCGTCGAAGCCCAAAGCCAGGGAGCAACCGTCATCTGCGTGGATCCCCGGCTGTCTAATACCGGCTCCAAGGCCGACTACTGGCTGCCCGCCTGGCCTGGCACTGAGCCTTTCTTGTTGCTGGCCATCGCCCGGCTGCTTTTGATCAGCGGCACCTGGGAGCGCGACTTCGTGCGGCGCTGGACCAACTGGGAGGTGTACCTGCGCCAGAGCCACCCGCACCGCCCGATGGCATTCGAGTCGGTGGGCCCCGCGCTGCTTGACGACTACGCGGCCTACACCCCTGAGGAGGCTGAGCGGGTGTGCGGGGTGCCCGCGGCCCAGATCATCGAGATCGCCGAGATTATCGGCGCCCATCCCACCAAGTTCGCCTCCCACAACTGGCGGGCCGCAGCCGCCGGCAACCTGGGCGGCTGGCAGACGGCCCGGTGCCTGTTCTTCCTCAACGTGCTCACCGGCTCGGTGGGCACCGTGGGTGGTACCACCGGCAACGGCTGGAACAAGTACAAGGCATCCCACCCGGCGGGCGCACCGCCCTTCGAGCAGTGGAACGAGCTGAGCTGGCCTCGGGAGTACCCGCTGGCCCACCACGAGATGTCGATCCTGCTGCCCCATTTTTTGGCCGAGGGCCGAGGCCGTCTCGAGGTGTACTTCAGCCGGGTGTACAACCCGGTGTGGACCAACCCCGACGGGTTCAGTTGGCTGGAGGCGCTCAAAGACCCCGACAAGGTGGCCTGTCACGTGGCGCTGACGCCCACGTGGTCGGAGACGGCGGTGTTCGCCGACTACGTGCTGCCCATGGGGGTGGGGGCTGAGCGCCACGATGTGGCCAGTTTCGAGACCCACGCCGGGCGGTGGATCGGCTTCCGCCAGCCAGTGCTGCGCCGCTTCGCCGAGATTCGCGGCGCTGAGGTGGGCAATGGGTCGAGAACCCACGAGTTCAACCCGGGCGAGGTGTGGGAGGAGAACGAGTTCTGGATCGACGTGTCGTGGCGCATCGACCCCGACGGCTCCATGGGCATTCGCCAATGGTTCGAGAGCACTGAGCGACCCGGCACGCCGATGAGCGTGGACGAGTACTACGGGTCAATGTTCGCGGCGGTTCCCGGCTTGGCCGACGACGCCGAAGCGGCCGGTCAGACCCCGTTGGAGTACATGCGCGACCGGGGCGCCTATGCCCTCGACGGCGACATGCACCAGCCCTATGAGCGGGAGGTGGACCCTGTTGAGCTGGAGGGCTGCCACCTCGACGACGCCGGCGTGTACCGCCGCTCGGGCACTCCCGGCACGTGGTCGGGCTCGGCGGCGGACCTGGCCGGCTTGGAGCTGGCCGGCTTGGGGGACGGCTCACCGGCGGTGCAGGTGGACGGAACCCCCAAAGAGGGCTTTCCCACGCCGTCGCGCAAACTGGAGCTGTACTCGGAGACGCTGGCCGACTGGGGTTGGCCCGAGTACGCCACCCCCACCTGGATTCCCTCCCATGTTCACTGGGAGGAACTCGACCTCTCCGGAGATGAGCGCATCCTGGTTCCGACCTTTCGCATCCCGACCTTGATCCACACCCGCTCGGCCAACAGCAAGTGGCTGTCGGAGCTCAGCCATCGCCATCCGCTGTGGATCCATCCCTCAGATGCCGAGGCTCTGGGAATCGAGGTGAACGGGCTGGTGAGGATCACCACCCGGATCGGCCACTTCGTGATCGGAGCGTGGCGCACCGAGGGCATCCGACCCGGCGTGGTGGCCGCATCGCATCACATGGGCCGCTGGCGCCTCGATCCCGAAAACGGCGGGTCGTGGACGGGGGGCGACGCCGACATCACCAACGACGGCACGCGGTGGCGGCTCACCCGTCGAGGCCGACCGGAGCGCCATGCCAGCGCGGATGACGACACCGAGAGGATCTGGTGGAGCGATACCGGCGTCCATCAGAATCTGACGTTCAGTGTGCAGCCCGATCCGGTTTCGGGCATGCAGTGCTGGCACCAGCGGGTGCGGGTGACGCCGGCTGAGCCCGGGGACTCACCGGGCGACGTGGTGGTGGACACCGCCGAAGCCCGCAAGGCCTATCAGGAGTGGCTGGCCATGACCCGCCCAGCTCCCGGCCCCGGAGGCCTGCGCCGGCCCTTGTGGTACTCCCGTCCGCTCAAGCCCAAGCCCTCGGCCTATGCGATCTGATCTTCTTGCCCGCGGGATCTCCTTCAACGGAGAATTCTCTTACACGAAAGGAACGAGCCATGACCCGCATGACTCCTAGCGAAGCGTTCGTGGAGACCATGGTCGCCCACGGCGTCGACACCATCTTCGGCATCATGGGCAGTGCGTTCATGGATGCCATGGACATCTTCGAGCCGGCCGGCATCGAGCTGGTGCCGGTGGTCCACGAGCAGGGCGCCGCCCACATGGCCGACGGCTACAGCCGGGTCAGCGGCCGCCACGGGGTGGTGATCGGCCAGAACGGGCCGGGCATATCCAACTGCGTGACCGCCATCGCTGCTGCCTACTGGGCCCACAGCCCGGTGGTGGTCGTCACCCCCGAAACGGGGACCATGGGCATCGGCCTGGGCGGATTCCAAGAGGCCAACCAGTTGCCGATGTTCGAGGAGTTCACCAAGTACCAGGGCCACGTCAACAACGAGCACCGAATGGCCGAGCTGACCGGCCGGTGCTTTGATCGGGCGCTCTCTGAAATGGGGCCGACGCAGCTCAACATCCCCCGCGACCGCTTCTACGGCGACATCGACGTGGAGATTCCGCAACCGCAGGGCCTGGATCGGGGTCCGGGCGGCGAGCGCACCCTGAACGAGGCCGCCGAGCTGTTGGCCGGTGCCTCGTTCCCGGTGATGGTCTCCGGCGGCGGGGTGGTGATGGGCGACGCCATGGCCGAGACGGTGGCGCTGGCCGAGCGGCTCGGCTGTCCGGTGGTCAACAGCTACCTGCACAACGACTCGTTCCCGGCGTCGCATCCCCAGTGGTGCGGACCCTTGGGCTATCAGGGCTCGAAGGCGGCCATGCGCTTGATCTCGAGGGCCGACGTGGTGTTGGCGCTGGGCACCCGGCTGGGACCGTTCGGGACCTTGCCCCAACACGACATGGACTACTGGCCCAACAACGCCAAGATCATCCAAGTGGACGCCGACAACAAGATGCTCGGGCTGGTCAAGCCCATCGACGTGGGCATCTGCGGCGACGCCGGCGCGGCCGCCACGGCGCTGCTTCAGCGTCTGGAGGGTCGGGAGCTGGTCTGCGATGCCACTCGGGCGCAGCGAGCGGCCGAGATCGCCGCCGACAAGGCCGACTGGGAGGCCGAGCTGGACGACTGGATCCACGAGACCGACGACTTCAGCGTGGACATGATCAAGCAGGCCGCCGAGGAGCACTACAACTGGATGCACCCCCGGCAAGTGCTGCGCGAGCTGGAGAATGCCATGCCGGAGCGGGTCATGGTGTCCACCGACATCGGCAACATCAACTCGGTGGCCAACAGCTACCTGCGCTTTGAGGAGCCCCGGTCGTTCTTCGCCGCCATGAGCTGGGGCAACTGCGGCTATGCGCTGCCCACCATCATCGGGGCCAAGAAGGCTGCCCCGGATCGCCCGGCGGTGGCCTACGCCGGTGACGGGGCATGGGCCATGAGCATGGTGGAGACCATGACCGCAGTACGCCACAACATCCCGATTACGGCGGTGGTGTTCCACAACCGCCAGTGGGGAGCGGAGAAGAAGAACCAGGTGGACTTCTACGGCCGCCGCTTTGTGGCCGGCGAGCTCGACGGCGGCGAGGACTGGTCGGAGGTGGCCCGGGCTATGGGTGCCGACGGCGTGCGGGTGAACGAGCTCGAAGAGGTGGGCCCGGCGCTGACCAAGGCCATCGACGCCCAGATGAACGGCGGCCGGACCACCGTCATCGAGGCCATGTGCACCATGGAGCTGGGCGACCCCTTCCGTAAAGACGCCCTCAAGACCCCCACCCGCCACTTGGACAAGTACGAGGACTTCGTCTAAAAGCCAGGGTAGAAGGCCCAGCATTGATGGGGTAGGGTGGACTCGGCCCGATCCCGGTCCGGTGCCGAGTACAAGGTTGAAGGACCGGACCGGGTGGGCCGAGCCACCCTTCCGGTAAGGCTATTGAGCTGAACTTACTTTCAGTTCTTTTTATGTCTTTTCAGGCAAAGACGCTCATCGAGGTGGCGGCTGGGTCGCGGTTGCGGCTGAAGAATCCGACCTCAATGGGCAGGCCGGTGTAGCGGCCCTCGATGACCAGTGGGTCGCGGTCGTGGTCGAGGCCGTCTTCGACCGCGGTGATCAACTCGGCCATCACACATCCGGCCACGCCGGTGTTCTTGAACTGGTTGCCGCTGGTGCCAATGGCCACGTAGAACCCGTCGAGGTCGGTGCGGTCGTAGACGGGAACCCAGTCGTCGCTCACGTCGTAGAGGTCGGCGACGCCTTTCTTTTGGTGGGGGACGCCTAGCTCGGGCATGCGCCGGCTGGCCCGCAGCACCTGTAGCTCCCACTGGCTCTGGCTGACCTGCTGGTCATAGTGATCCGGATCGGCCCAATCGGGCTCATCGCAGTCTGGATCGGTGCTTCCAATGAGGATGTTGTTGCCCACTTCGGGCCGAAAGTAGATCCCGGTGTCCTGATCGGCGGTCACGTGGCCCTCCGACTCGTAGTCGAACCCCGCCGGCGAGGGCACGATGTGGACTTCGTGGCGCATGGCCCGGGTTTTGATCTTCATGGAGTCGTAGACGCCGGCCATCTTGTTGATCACGTTGGAGTGGGGCCCGCCGACGTTGACGACCACCGGCGCATGGATTGCGGTGCCATCGCCCAACTCGACGCCAGCGGCCCGGCCGCCCGAGCGCAGGATGCCGGTGACCGGCTTGTTGAACCGGAAGCGGGCGCCTTCGGCCTCGGCTGCTTTCTGGAGGTTGTGGGCACAGAGCTGCGGATCGTTCACATAGCCGGCTGAGGGCGAGTAGATGGCCCCGATGAGCTTTCCGGCCGGTTCGTCCCAGAATGCCTCGTCGGATGGCTGTTTGGGCGGGCCGAAGCAGCCGTGATCGAAGATCGGCAGACGTCGGTCGAGGTCTTCGAGGGTCCAGTCCTCAAAAGGGATGCCCAGTTCCTGCCACAGGGCCCGCACCCGCTGGGGCTGGTCGGAGTCGCTGGTTAGCAGCATCAGCTTTCCGCACTGGCGGAACTCGATCAGCCCGTTCTCGTCGTTGACGCCGATGTACTCGGGCCAGTTGAGCCAGTAGTGCAGGCCTTCCCACGCCAGGATGATCCCCGGCTTCGTCGAGTAGCTGAACCGCACGATCGCGCTCGAGTTGAGCGTCGAGCCCGATCCCGCCGCCGCGTTCTTGTCCACGCACACCACCTGCCACCCCCGCCGCGCCAACTCCAGGGTGGTAGCCGCCCCAATCACCCCCGCGCCGATCACCACCGCATCAAAGCGGCCACCCCCGCGCCGCGAAGCAGAAGAACGTGCCTCATTCATCAAGCCTCGACTCTATTTCGTTGCCTCTAGATGCGGATAGGGCCTTGACGACACCCTGGATTTTGTCGTGGAAGAGGTAGCAGACCACCTAGAATTCGACACTCAACGGATAGTGGGCTGTTTATCCGCACGCCCGCCCACGTAGCTCAGTTAGGACAGAGCAGGGACCTCCTAAGTCCAAGGTCGCAGGTTCGAATCCTGCCGTGGGCGCTGCATGACGACTTATTCCATTACTGAGTTGTGGCGGTATCCCGTCAAGTCGATGGGCGGGGAGCGGGTTGAGAGCCTTGAGCTTCGCACCAGTGCCGTGGTCGGAGATCGGCAGTGGGCGGTGCGCAACTCCGAGACCGGCAAGATCGCCAGCGCCAAACGGCCCCGACCCTATGGCCAGCTCCTGTCGTGGAGCGCCAGGACTCAGGCCGATGGCGGGCTAGTTGTCGTCAGCCCCGACGGCCGGGTATACGCCGTGGGCAGCGAGGAGCTTGATGCCGCGTTGACCGAGGCCCTGGGAGAGCCGGTCCAAGTCGTCGAAGTTGAAAAAGGCCGCGAGGAGACTTACGGCAGCGAGTGGCCGGAGATCCCCGGCACCGTCCTCTCCGATGTGGAGGTAGACCTGCCCATCGCCGCGATCACTGAGAAGACCTCGTTTGTGGACGCCTCGGCCGTGCACATCATCGTCAACCAGTCGATGAAGCACCTCGCCTCGCTATTGGACGGCGTCGAGCTGGGTGTCGAGCGATTCCGCCCCAACATCGTGCTCGACGCCCACGACGACGTCGGTTCCGGGGAGTTCGCCGATCTGGCTTGGAAGGACATCGACTTCAAGATCGGCAACGCCGAGCTTCGGATCGGAGACGCCACCCCCCGCTGCGTGATGACCACTTTGGCCCAGCCGGGCTACGAGCAGGCCAAAAGCGTGCTGCAAGTGCTGGCCGCCACCGCCCGCAAGGAATTCGATTACGGGGCTTTCGCCTGTTTCGGCACCAACGCCGAGGTCACCGCGGCGGGCACCATCAAAGTCGGCGACACGTTCACCGTCACCGACTGATCACCCTGTCGGCGAGGTTGATGGCGGCGACGCACCGAGTAAGCACGCCAGTGAAGACCTCGCGCTCGGCCGCAGTGGCGTCGGGATGGCGTTGGGCGAAATCGGCGAGTCCGTGCAGCAGCAGCACCGCCGTGAGCTCCAACTGGTGTCCGAGGTCGGGCATCGTCGTATCTTCCATCAGATCAACCAGGGCTTGAGCCACGCGCCGAATGCCGGGTCTCGGCTCGTTGGCGGCCTCACCGCCGTC
The DNA here is from genome assembly GCA_009842675.1 of Acidimicrobiia bacterium. Lineage (GTDB taxonomy): Bacteria > Actinomycetota > Acidimicrobiia > Acidimicrobiales > Bin134 > Poriferisocius. The sequence continues at coordinate 55,274 of VYEX01000044.1, forward strand.
GGCGCTCGCGAGCAATTCCCGCATCAGGTCGTAGTCGCTGGGAAGCCTGGCTGTGCCCACCAGCTGAGCCCGAATCCTGATGTAGTGGCGCCCCGACTCGTTGTCGAGCAAGGAGGCGAGGGGCCGAACGAAAATCTCAATGAGCTCGTCAAGCGCCGGCCGCTCGCCGAGTTCATCGAGCATCTCGGCTCGTCGAGCATCGAGACGGTCCTGATGGGGATCCATGATCGCCTGAAGGAGCCCGGCTTTGTTGCCGAAGTGGTATTGCACGGCCGAGCTGTTGCGCTGGCCGGCGGCCTTCACCACGTCGCGCACCGTTACTGCGTCAACGCCTCGCTCGGCGAAAAGGCGCTCGGCGACGGCAATGAGCGCCTCGCGTGCAGGCTCGGGCGACCGGGGCATCAGCCGAGAGGATAACCAGCTGTCATCGCCCACAGCTGGGCAACGCGGCTCATGCCCGCGGTCCTACGAGTCGAGTCCGCTGTAGAACTGGAGCGCCCACTCTCGCCCGACGCGGATGTTTCGCTCCACGGCGGTCACCAGCGGCTTCGGTTCGTAGCGCTTGTTCTCCCAGATGACGATGTCCTGGCTGATGCCATCGAGGAAATTGGCCGCGAGACCCTTCAGAGCCGCTTCTCCCAATGAGTTCGGCATGGTGAACCACCACCTCATCCTCACGTTCTCCTCGTCGGTCGGCAGGAGCGATTGGCCGATTCGTATCGAGTCGCCAACCGAGATGAGGGTGCAGCCGAGGCCGAAGTTCTCGATCGTGAAGTTGCCGTTGGAGTTGTGTCGGTAAGTCCCGTTGACCACCATGTCGGTGCTGGGCAGCGGGGTCGCGCCGTGCACATACTTGAAGTGCTGAACGTCGAATTCACCCTCGGCGAACTCTTGGGCGATGGTGGCCACTTCGACTTCGTATGTCTCGTAGGGCTGCCAGTCCGGGTCCTCGAACTCCGGAATGTGGGGCACGTCATAAAACGGCTCGCCGCCCTCGAGATGATGCCACGCCCAGATCATGTGGCTGCTCTCGATGATCGGATAGGTGCGAATCTTGGCCTTGGCCGGGATCGCCTTGCCTTCGGCGTAGGGGATGTCGATGCAGCGGCCGCCGCCGTCGAAGTGCCAACCATGGAACGGGCACCGCATACCGTCGCCTTCGACCTTGCCGCCCACACCGATGTGGGCACCCAGGTGGGGGCAGTAGGCGTCCATGAGCCGGGCCTCGCCGCTCTCGGAGCGGAAGAGGACGAGGTCTTTGCCGAAGGCGTAGAGGTTCTTGTGCTCACCCGGCGCGAGCTCGCGGGACTCATCGACCACGAACCAACCGTTGGGGATCGGAAACGGATAGCGCTTCTCGCCGACGCCTTCACGGCGGATCTGAACCCGTCGGCTCAAGTCGTGAACCGATGCCGGGTCCGACCGCATCGGCCCGACCTCGAACACCGCATCTTCCATGCCAGGCCGGGCCCCGTTCCCGGGCTCGTTTGTGGTAGTGCTCATCGGTCGACCTCCTGGAGGCCTGGCATTGGGTTCCGCCGGACCTGTCCCTTGTCTCGACTGTTGCTAATGTAGCAAGATTACTAAAGAGTTGGCTATAGCGGACGGAGCTGATGAGCATCACCGATGACCAGCTAACGCAGCCCTTGCCGGAATTGGACGAGATCCGGCATCGGTACCGCGAGGAGCGCGACAAGCGCCTGAGAGCCGACGGCCCCGACCAGTACATCCAGGTAAACGGGTCATTCGCCCGCTATACCGACGACCCCTGGGCCGACCCCGACTTCACCCGCCAGCCGCTTCACGACGAGGTCGAGGTCCTTGTCGTCGGCGGAGGCTTCGGCGGCCTTCTGGCCGGAGCACGGCTGCGCCAGCAGCGCGTCGACAGCATCCGAATCGTCGACCCGGCCGCCGACTTCGGGGGAACCTGGTATTGGAACCGATACCCGGGCATTTCCTGTGATGTCGAGTCGTACGTCTATCTCCCCTTGCTGGAGGAGGTGGGCTACGTACCGAAGCACAAGTACTCGTACGGCCAGGAAATCCTCGAGCACAGCCAGGCGATCGCCCGCCAATTCGACCTCTACCGGGACACCTGCTTCCAAACCCGGGTAACCGAGCTCCGGTGGGACAACGACGCCTCGCGCTGGATCGTCGAGACCGACCGCGGCGATCGGATGAAGGCCCAGTACGTGTGTCTGGCCCTCGGGCAGTTGAGCCGGCCCAAGCTGCCGGGGATTCCCGGCATCGAGGATTTCGAAGGCCATTCGTTTCACACCAGCCGCTGGGACTACCACTACACGGGAGGCGACCAAGAGGGGAATCTCACCGGTCTCGTCGGGAAGCGGGTCGGCGTGATCGGCACCGGCGCCAGCGGCGTGCAGGTCGTTCCCCACATCGCCGAATGGGCTGAGCATCTCTACGTGTTCCAGCGGACTCCGTCGTCAATCGATGTCAAGAACAACCCGGATACCGACCCCGAGTGGGCCCGGCAGCTGACGCCGGGCTGGCACCAGCACCGCCGCGACAACTTCAACGCGCTGGTGTCAGGCGTCCCCCAAGAGGAGGATCTGGTAAACGACGGCTGGACCGACCTGATCGGCAACCTCATGAAGCTCTTGCGGGCGGGGCAGGGCGGGGAGATGTCGTCCGAAGACATCAAGCGCGTCATCGAGCTGGCCGACCTCCAGAAGATGGAGCAGATCAGGGCGCGGGTGGACGAGCTTGTCCACGACCCCGAGACCGCTGAGCTCCTCAAGCCCTACTACCGGCAATTCTGCAAGCGGCCTTGCATCCACAACGACTACCTCCCTGCGTTCAATCGCCCCAACGTGACCCTCGTCGACACTGAGGGCAAGGGCGTTGAACGCATTACGGCGACGAGTGCCGTGGTTGCTGGGCGGCACTACGAGGTGGATTGCCTGATCTACGCCAGCGGCTTCGAGGTCGGGACCCCGCTGTCGCAGCGAGGGGGATTCGAGATAATCGGCGGTGATGGCGAGACGCTCATGGAAAGGTGGGCCGACGGCCTCCGCACCCTGCACGGGATGCACATGCACGGCTTCCCCAACCTCTTCCTCATGTCCATCGGCCAGTCGGGCAACACCATCAACTACACCCACATGCTCGACGAGCAGGCGATCCACCTCGCCTACATCGTGGCTCGGGCCCGCGAGTTGGGGGCGGAGACTGTGGAGGTCTCGGCCGAAGCCGAGGACGCCTGGGTGGCCGTGTGTCTTGAGAAGGCGCAAAACCGCGGTCCCATGAACGAAGACTGCACCCCCGGGTACTACAACAACGAGGGCCAGGCCCGGAACCAGCCCCAGAACGGCGCCTACGGCCTTGGCCCGGGAGTCATCGAGTTTCTCCAGCTCCTGGGCGACTGGCGCGCCGCCGGCGATCTGGCCGGCTTGGAGATCGGCCTTCAACCAGCCCGAGGAGAGCAATGACGACCCACCAGGCAAGCATCCAGGCGGTGGCCGACCGGTTCTTCGCCGTCTACGCCGCCGCTGACGAAGACGGCATTCGAGAAGTCCTCGCCCCCGACTTTGAGGGATGGACGAGCACCTTCGGCGGCTACGACCTCACCGTCGACTCGCTCGTCAACGGCGCCAAGTGGGAGGCAGAAAACGTCAACATGGAGCTCGACGAAGTGCGCTTCCATGTCACCGACAGCGGTTTCGTGCGCCAATACGTGATCCGCCTGACCAACGCCGAGGGCGTCCCTATGGAATTCCCGGGATGCATAGTGGCACTGGTGGCCGACGGGAGGATCACCCGATTCGACGAATACGTGATCGCGCCGAACGCGGGACAGAAGTGACCCGCGTGAACTTCGGAGAGGAGCCCACCTCATGACCGACTCAGCAAACACCCCCGAACCCGCGGCTGAACAGAGCCTCTTGCGCCGCCTGCGCTGGTACCTCGCCATAGCGGTGGTGGCCGCTGTGGTGGTCATCGTGTTGATCGTGTCGGGCGGCGGCTCCGATGACGACGATGGTGACGACGCCACGGGCGACACCTCGCCCCCGGTAGCCGAAGAGCCCGCTGACGAACCGATGGACGACGACGCCACGGGCGACGCCGCCACGGGTGACACCGCCTCCCCGGCGGCTGAAGAGCCCGCTGACGAACCGATGGACGATGCCGCCGAGGCCACCGAACCCGCGGACGAGGCCCCCGCGGCCACCGACGGCGACACCGCCGCAGCCGAGCCGGCCGAGCCGGCCGAACCTGCCGAGCCCGAGTTTCCAGGCGTCGGGTCCGAAGCAGCGCTGGCCAACCCCCACTGCGATCCGGAGACCGGGAATATCCGGGTTCCCCTCGTGGACGCGCCGCCGTGCGTTGTCGAGTGGCCTGAGGGCGCCGACAACGGCGGAAACACGGCACCGGGCGTCACCGCCACCGAGATCGTCATGGTACTGAGAGTGGATGCTGGCCAGACTGAGTTGCTTAGCGACGTCGGCAGTATCCCCCGAGGCTGGCTGGACGGCGCTGACATCTTCAACCAGAACTTCGAACTCTGGGGCCGCCAGGTCCGACTCGAGTTCATCGATGCGAGCGGATCAACCGAGGTCGCTCAGAGGGCCGATGCCACTCGGGCTGTGAACGATTTCCAGCCGTTTCTCGCCTTCGACGCCACCACCTCCGGCGAGGGGAAGGCGATTTTCGAGGCCGAGATGGCGGCCCGAGGGGTGATCGTCTGGAGTACAGGTGTCTCCTGGCAGGAAACTCAGGACCAGCCCGGCTTCCGCTGGTCGGCTCTGGCCGACGACCGAGTGACGATGCTCCACGTGGCCGAGTACATCGGCAAGCGCGTCGCCGATTACCCGGTTCAGTGGGCCGGCGACGACGACATGATCGGCGAGCCCCGGCGGATCGGGATGATCTACACCGATCGGTGGAGCAGGGACTTCATGGAAGAGCAGGCCGCACAAAATGGCTTCGAGCTCGTGGAGGCGGTGAGCTACGACGAGAACGCCGAGAACACGCAGCGACAGGAACGAGCCCGGGTGATCGCCGCCCGGATGAAGGACGCCGACGTCACCACGGTGATCGCCGGAACCGACAACTTGTTCACCAGGACGATCACCGAGGCTGCAACCGAACAGCAGTGGTTCCCGGAGTGGATCATCACCGGCCACAGCGGCCAGGACACGGCCTTCTTCGCCCGCATCTACGACCAACAGCAGTGGGCCCACGCCTTCGGGCCGGGTCCGCTCGGGGTGTTCGTCGCCGACCAGCCCAACGCGCTCGCGGCGTTTTTCGAGTGGCACCACGGCAGAGAGCCAGTCTCGCTGTCCGAGAGATTCTCCCTTTCGTCCCTGAAGACGCCCTTTGCGTGTATCCATATGGCCGGACCCGATCTCACCCCCGAGAGCTTCACCCAGGGCTGTTTCGCGCTGCCCCCGTCGTACGGGTCGTACTGCGACTGCATAACCACCCCAGGCGCAGCCTTTGGCGAAGGCCGGCTTCCCTGGACCGATTACACCGGCTTCGACGACATGGCCGAGAAGTGGTGGGACCCCGAGTTCGAGCGCACGACGGCGACTGGGCGCGTTGTGGTCGGGGAATACATGAAGGTCGACAACGGGCGCCGCTACGCGGTCGGCGAGTGGACCGCCGAGGAGCCGAGGGTGTTCGATCCGGATGCGGCCATCGGCTTCCTTGAGGAATTCCCCCCCAACGACACCCCGCCGAGCTACGAGCGCTAGGCCCGCTGACTGCGGAGCTCACGCTTTTTCGGGGACCTCCGTGCCGTGGCCGCCGTCGACCACAGCCCACAGGCGGTCGTAGGCGCTGCCGGTGCCGACAAGCTCGTCGGGGGGGCCGATCTCGACCACCCGACCGGCTTCGAGCACGATGGCCAGGTCGGAGTGCTGGGCCACGTTTTGGCGGTGGGTGACGGTGAGGGTCGTGACCCCGAGGGCTCTGATCGCCTCGAGGACCCGATCCTCCATGGGGCCGTCGAGGCTGGACGTGGCCTCGTCGAGCACGAGAATGTCGGGACGGGCGAGCCACACCCGCGCCAGCGCCACGAGTTGGCGCTGGGCGGCGGTGAGGTTGTGGGCCTCCTCGTCGACGGGGTGCTCGTAGCCGCCTTCGAGGGCGGTGAGCACGTCGTGGGCGCCGATGGCCCGCGCCGCCCGGTCGATCTCATCGAGCGTGGCATCGGGTCGCGAGTAGGCGATGTTGGAGCCGATGGTGCCCTTGAACAAGAACGCGTCTTGGGGGACGATTCCGAGCCGCTGCCGGTAAGAGCGTGATTCGTAGTCGGCAATGTCGACGCCGCCGGCGAGGACCCGGCCCGCGGTCGGGTCGTAGATCCGGGCGAGCAGCTTGGTGATCGACGACTTGCCGGCGCCAGTGAACCCCACCAGGCAGGTCACCTCGCCCGCGGGGAGGGTGAACGAAATGTCGTCGAGAACGGGCAGGGTGGTATGCGGGTAGGTGAAGGCAACCGACTCGAAGGTCACGTCGCCATCGAGAGACCCCGCCTCGGTCGCCCCGGGCCGTTCGGCTGGCAGGATCGGCGTGTCGAATGGCTGGGCGAGGCGGTGCCAGGAGACTCGGGCCTCGAGCATCTCGGTGTAGATCGAGCTCATGTACGCCAGGGGCTGAAGGGCCTGCTGGGCCACGAGTCGGGCCGACAAGGCGGTGCCCACCGCAATCGCGCCAGCGAGCACTTCATGGCCTGCGACCCAGAGGATGAGCGCCCCGCCGACGTGGGTGATCAGCGCCATGAGCTCCGAGTACATGTTGGCGATCGAGGTCGCCCACCGCCGGCTCTGGCGCAGCTCCCAGGCATCCTCGACAAACCGGCGATTGGCTTTGTCGGTTGCCCCGCAGCCCCGCAGTTCGCTGCGCCCCGCAAAATGCTCCTCGAACGTGGCCACGGTGCGGCCGAGATCGTCGCGCGCCCGGTTGAAGGCGCGCATGCCCAGGTAGAGCTGGGCCACTGTGAAGGCGAGGATCACCGCGACCAGGCCGATGATCGTGGGAGTCAGCTGCGGCACGAGCACGATCACCACCACAACCCCCACGGCAAAGCGGCCCAGGCTCGAGATGAATCGGAACAGCCTCTCGCCCACGAATCCGAGGATTGTGTCGAGGTCGTTGACCACCCGGGTAGCCACCTCGCCCGGAAGCTCGCGGTCGTAGAAGTCGATGCCTAGCTTGGTGAGCCGCTGAAAGATGCGACGCCGCAGCAGATAGCCGATCGACTGGGCGATCTTCATCGACAGGACCCTCACGAAGTAGCCGCTGGCGGCGAAGACGATCCCGACGGCGACCACCGCCAGCCCGATCCCGTAGATGACGCTCGTCTCGCCGTCCTCGGCCGACTCGGTGGCCTCGGCGAAGAGAATCTCGGGACCGAGCCCGGCCAGGGAGTTGACCACCAGCAAAATGAGCACGGCGACCAGGGCGAATAGGGAGATTCCCACCAGCCGCCGCACCCGGGGCATGGCGTCGACCCGGCATTCGGCTTCAGAGACGATGGGCGCCTCCTCGCTCACCTCAAGCGAGTGCACGACGTCCATCAGCTCGGACACAGCCTCGCCGGCGCCCTGTTGCTCGGGGGCCGTGGCTTGGGCTGTGACGGGGG
>VYEX01000076.1 GCA_009842675.1 Acidimicrobiia bacterium
CTATGTGCTCGGCGAGCCCAGCGAGGCGACCATCGCCGTTTTGGACCTCTACAGGGACTACAACTTCGAAACCGACCCGGGCAAAAGCGAGGGCGACCCAGGCGAGGGCGACGACGACAGGGAGACCGAAGACGGCGAGACCGACGACGGCGAGCCCGGCTCCGAGCCCGACAAAGACTCCGAGCCCGGCACCGACGAAGGCGAAAGCGACGACGACCCAGGCCAGGGCGACGGCGACGGGGAGGGCGGTTCCGACGGTGACGGCGACGAGCCCTCCCAAGTGGATGCGGGCGGCGACGGGCAGGCGTGCGGGTCTGCTGATGCGTTGGCGGCGCAGGCGCGGGCCAACCACGATGCTCTGGCGAATACGGCGGCGAACCGCAAGGAGCGCAACGACTGGTGGCGGGCCTGGATCGCGCTGTCCGGCAAGACCGGCACCTACAACACCCCCCTCACCGCCGCCGAGGCCCGGGTGCTGGAGTCCGGCGACGCCCGCTGGACCCCGTTCAGGGCCGCGCTGGAGTGCCTGGAGGGCACCCCGCCCCCGGCCGCGCCCGAGATCAGCGTCACCGCCGGCTCGGCAGTGACCGAGGGCGCGAACGCCTCGTTCACCGTTACCGCCGACCCCGCGCCCACACAGCCGCTGGCGGTCAATGTCACCGTGTCCCAGTCCGGCGATTTCGGCGCCGCCACCGGCACCCAGACCATCACCATCGGCACCAGCGGCACTGCGACGGTGACTGTGTCCACTTCCGACGACAGCGCGGACGAGCCCGACGGAACAGTCACCGTCACCGTCACCGCAGGCGACGGCTACACCGTCTCCACCACCCAAAGCTCGGCCACGGTCGAAGTGGCCGACGACGACGACCCGCCCCCGGCGTGCGGAACCGCCGAAGCGCTCGCCGCGCAGGCCCGCGCCAACCACGACGCGCTGCGCAACACCTGGTGGAACCGCAAGGAGCGCAACGACTGGTGGCGGGCGTGGATCGCGCTGTCGGGCACCACCGGCACCTACAACACTCCCCTCACCGCCGCCGAAGCCCGCCTGCTCGAAACAGGCGACGCCCGCTGGACGCCGTACCGACAAGCGCTCGAATGCACAGAGGACAACCAGCCCTAGACGCTGCAGACCGCCGCCGCGAACAGCGGCTGCGGTGAGAGGCCACCCTTTTCGTGGAGACATGCCCTTGAAGTTCCCCTTCCAAACGGACACCCCCGATCCCCACAACCAACCTCTCCACGATTAGGGGGGAAGCTCACCCGCGTACGCGTCGGCGACGACAGGGTGGCGTGCGAGGTGCTCAACAACGAACTGGTGGTCCCGGTGGGCAATTCAAGCGGTGAGCAGGGCCGCGGGGATGACCCCGATGCCGTCGCGGCGGCGGTAGGCCTCTTTGCCGGTTGTGATGATGGCCGCGTCGAGCAGGTCGTCGCCGAGCCGTTCGGCGAGCCACGTCAGGTGCCGGATGTCGCGGTCTTTTACTGTTGCTGACAGCTTGACCTCGAGGGCCACGACTCGCCCGTCGGCTCGTTCGATGATGAGGTCGACCTCGTGTTCGCCGCCGTGGGTGCGCAGATGGGAGACGCGGGCTCTGTTGGCTTGTGCGTATACCCGAAGCGACAGGGCTACCAGCGACTCGAACATCGCTCCGAGCAGGGTTCCGTCACGGGGCACCGCATGGTCGGTCGTTTGGCCTTCGAGCAGCCCTGACTCGTCGATGCCGAGGCAGCGCAGCGCCAGTGCGGGGTCCGCCAGATGGTGTTTCGGTGCTGAGGCCAGGCGTCGGAGCCGGTTGCGGGTAGGCAGCCAAGCCGGCAGTTCTTCGATCAGCCATAACTGCTCTAGCGCCCGTCGGTGGGCTGCCGCAGTGGGCGGCGACGGCGGCTCGGCTGATCCTTCAGCGGCGGCGTTGCGAACAGCGGCGAACGATGTGGCGGTGGCGGTGGAAGCGGCGTATGCCGCAAGCCAGCGCCGAAGCGCTCCCCGGTTGCGGATGGTGGCCCCGGCTTCGTCGAGGTCGTAGTCGCATACCCGGTCGAGATAGCCGTCGAGCAGGTCGGTCCGCAGCAGCGGGCCCAAGGGCCGAATGCCGGGGAAGCCCGAGCGTGCGATCTCTGCTGTGTAGTCGGCCAGTGTCACGCCGCACGCGCCGGCGAGCAGCGGCCGTTCGCCCGACAGCATTTCGCTGAGGCTGACGGTCGGCGCGGTTAGAGAGCGCTCAGACAGAGAAAGAGGGTGCATCCGCAGAGTGACGATGCGACCTGCGCCCGAGTGGGTCGGCCGCTCGCTCGGCGCTGCCGATCCGGTCAGAAGGAAGCTCGACTTCGTCGCCCGGTCGTCGACATGGCGGCGGACCAGGTCCCAAGACGCCGGGTACCGCTGCCATTCGTCGATCAGCACCGGCGGGTCGCCCTCCACCAGTCGCGACGGGTCGCCGAACACGAGCTCGAGCTGCTGATCGTCGTCGAGACGATGCACCGTGCGGGCGCGGCGCAGCGCCGTCTCGGTCTTGCCGACCGCGCGCGGTCCCTCGAGCGAGATGGCGGGCAGGCCCGACAGCAGGTCGTCGAGCCGCCGGTCGACGATACGCGGAATGTACCCGTCCAGGCGAAACTCATCCACAGAACACAAGTTTACGATTTCGACGCCTAGTGTTAGTAGATGTCGACGGCTTGAATTTGTCCATTTCGACGCCCTGGCTTCAACGAAGGCCTCCGAGGGCGCGCTAGGGGTACGAAGATGACACAGCAGAGCAGAGACAGCTCGCAACTAGGTGGCCTGCGTTGCCGTCGTCTGCCGCACCGCGCTGACCACTATACCGGTCAAATAACCCCGGCATCCTTACAGACCCTGCCTCCACGATTAGGAGGGAACCTCACAACACATGGTGCTGGCTGCGGAACTGCCATTGACGGAGGCTGGTGTGTGGCCACGAGGAGTGTACGATGTGGCCTGATGCGCTCTCCTGGGTTTTTGGTGGTTCGGGGCGGCCGGCGATGAGGCGGGCGCTGTCGGTGGCGTTGGCGGCAGTGTTGGCGGCGGGGGCGGTGTCGCCGGTCGGTGCGTCGGCCCAGGTCGACCAGGGCTGTGTGGAGGCATTGACGGGCTGGGGCAGCGTGCAGAGCAGTTGGACGACTGGATGCATGTCGCACGCCTATGTCGAGAGCCAGCAGAGATACGCGCGATTCTTCGCGTTGTCGCTGGACCGTGAGACGTCGGTGATGATCGCCATCGAGTCCACGCCGCATCTCAGACAGATGCATCTGTACCGCGGGCATGATCTGCCATCGGCCGAGGAGATCGCAGTGTCCGGGGGGCGTCTCCGCAAGACGCTGCCTGCGGGCGACTACATGATCGAGGCGACGACGTACTACCAGTGGCGCACCGGTCCGTTCACCCTGACGGTCGCGGAGGATGTCGACCCGGTGCCGGCGGTGACGATCCATGGAGGCATCGGGCCGTACGAGGTAGGCCATGCCTCGGTGATCGAAGGCCGCTCGGCGGTGTTCACGCTGTCGGCGAGCCCGCCGCCGTCGGTGCCGCTGCCGGTCCAAGTGGTCGTGGATCAGGACGGCGATTTCGGGGTGGCCTCGGATCTGAAGGACGATTCCGGGGATCCGTACCGTGTGGAGACGGTGATCATCCCCACGAGCGGCCGAGCGACGCTGACCGTGGCCACCGTCGACGACGATGTCGACGAGGAGAGAGGGCGGGTGCAGGTGGCCTTCAGAGTCCGGGCAGGCTGGGGCTACCAGCACTCGGGCCATGGGTCGTCGGATTTCGTTTACGTGCTCGACAACGACCCACTGCCGCCGCCTACGCAGGCAGGGCCAGAGGTGAGTGTGGCTGCCGGCAGCGGGGTGAGCGAGGGCGATGATGCGGTTTTCACGGTGACCGCGAGTCCGGCGCCGTCGCAGCCGCTGTCGGTGAACCTCACGGTCAGCCAGGAGGGCGGTTTCGGTGCCAGTACGGGTTCGCGGGCGGTGACTGTTCCCACCAGCGGCAGCGCCACCGTGACCGTGGCCACGTCCGATGACAACGTGAATGAGCCGGACGGGTCGGTGGGTGTCACGGTGGACCCAGGCGGCGGCTACAACGTCTCGGGCGCGCAGCGCAAAGCCAGCGTGGCCGTGGCCGACGACGACACGCCTACGGGGTGCAGGTCTGTGGCCGTGTTGGCGGCCGAGGCGCGGGCGAACCATGATGCGTTGCGGGACACCGCGGAGAACCGCAGGCAGCGCAACGATTGGTGGCGGGCGTGGATCGCTCTGTCGGGCGCCACCGGCACGCACAACACGCCGCTGACTGCGGCTGAGGCCCGGGAGGTCGAGTTCGGCGACTCGCGCTGGAGGCCGTTCCGGGCGGCGTTGGAGTGCCTGGAGGGCACCCCGTCGCCTGCTGTGCCGGTGGTGACTGCGACTGCCGGCAGTCGTGTGAGCGAGGGCGGTGATGCGGTGTTCACGGTGACTGCGAGTCCGGCGCCGTCGCAGCCGCTTACAGTGAACCTCACTGTCGGCCAGTGGGGCCACTGGGGAGCGAGCACCGGCTCGCGGACGGTGACGGTTCCCACCAGCGGTAGCGCCACGGTGACCGTCGCCACGTCCGATGACAACGTGAACGAGCCGGACGGGTCGGTGGGTGTCACGGTGGACTCAGGCGGCGGCTACACCGTGTCCAGCATCGAGGGTACCGCCATCGTGGACGTGGCCGACGACGAAGGCCCGTCCCCGGTTGCCCCGGAGATCAGGATCGCCGCCGGTTCGGGGGTGACCGAGGGCGGCGATGCGGTGTTCACGGTGATTGCGAGTCCGGCGCCGTCGCAGCCGCTGTCGGTGAGCGTGCGTGTCGCCCAGACCGGTGATTTCGGGGCCGCGACGGGTTCTCAGACGGTGACGGTGCCGACGAGCGGCACCGCGACGGTGACGGTCTCCACTTCCGACGACAGCGCGGACGAGCCCGACGGTTGGGTGACCGTGAGCGTGCGTCCAGGCGACGGCTACGCCGTCGAGTCCGCCCGCGGCTCGGCGAGTGTGGGCGTGGCCGATGACGACGATCTGCCGGTGCCGGATGTTGGCTGTACGGAAGCGTTGGCGGGCAGCGGTACCGCACAGGGCAGTTGGGAGTTTTGGTGCAGGTCACGGGCCCGTTCCGGTCGTTTTGCGCAGTTCTTCACATTTTCCTTGGAAAGTCAGGCGTCGGTGACAATTGACTTGGAGTCGAAGGTGGACACCTATCTGTATCTGCGGCAGGGGCTGGATCAGCGGTCGGCCAGCGTGGTCGCGCAGGACGATGACGGCGGCGCGGGGTTCAACTCCCGCATCGCCAAGACGTTGGATGCGGGCGACTACACGATCGAGGCGACCACGTATTCGACCAGGCGCTCGGGCCCGTTCACCTTGAAAGTGTCCGGCGTGCCAGCTCAGAGCCCGAACCGGGACCGGGTGGTGCCGGTGGTGAGCGTGGCGGCGGGTTCGAGGGTGACTGAGGGCGGCGATGCTTCGTTCACGGTTTCGGCGAGCCCGGGGCCGGCACAGCCGCTGTCGGTGAGCGTGACCGTCGCGCAGACCGGCGATTTCGGGGTGGCGGCGGGTTTTCAGACGGTGACGGTGCCGACGAGCGGTACTGCGACGGTGACGGTGTCCACTTCCGACGACAGCGCGGACGAGCCCGACGGGTCGGTGAGCGTGGCTGTGGCCGGCGGCTCGGGTTACACCGTGTCCACCACCCAAAGCTCGGCGAGCGTGGTTGTGGCCGACGACGACGACCCGCCGCCGGTGGTGCCGGAGATCAGCGTCACCGCCGACGGCGACGTCACCGAGGGCTCAGACGCCTCGTTCACCGTGTCGGCCAGCCCCGCGCCGTCTGCGCCGCTGACGGTTGATGTCACCGTGTCCCAGTCCGGCGACTGGGGGGCTTCGACCGGCTCGCGAACGGTGACGGTGCCGACGAGCGGCAGCGCGACGGTGACGGTGTCCACTTCTGACGACGATGCGGACGAGGCCGACGGGTCGGTCAGCGTGACCGTCTCTAGCGGCTCGGGTTACACGGTGTCGGGCACTGCGGGGTCGGCGAGCGTGGTTGTGGCCGATGACGACGACCCGCCGCCGGTGGTGCCTGAGGTCAGCGTCACGGCGGGCTCGGGGGTGACCGAGGGCGCAGACGCCCAGTTCACGGTCACTTCCGACCCCGCGCCCGCCCAGCCGCTGACGGTCAATGTCACCGTGGCCCAGTCCGGCGATTTCGGCGCATCTACGGGTTCTCGGACGGTGACGGTGCCGACGAGCGGTACTGCGACGGTGACTGTGTCCACTTCTGACGACGATGAGGACGAGCCGGACGGGTCGGTGAGCGTGACCGTCTCTAGCGGCTCGGGTTACACGGTGTCGGGCACTGCGGGGTCGGCGAGCGTGGTTGTGGCCGATGACGACGATCCGCCGCCGGTGGATTTGCCGGTGGTGTCGGTGTCCGATGCGTCGGTGGCCGAGGGCGAGCTGGGGTGGTTGTCGCCGTTGGAGTTCCGCCTTGCCCTGTCCAGGCCGGCGGACCAGAACATCACGGTCCGCTATCGGCTACGTTTGGGCACGACGTCGCCGTCGGACCACTATGGCGGCTCGGGCCGGGCGACGATCTGGGCGGGCCGCACGCACGCCGCGATCGTCGTGTTGGTGGTGGACGACACCCGGCGCGAGCCCGAAGAGGCCCTGGAGATAGAGCTGACCGGCGCCGACGGCGCCGCCATCGACGCCGACAACAGCACGGCTGTCGGCACCATCACCGACAACGACTGACCGCGCCGATTCCGATTCTCGAGACCCTGCCCGGTGAGAACTGGCGCTCGCGGGCAACGGCTTGTCTTGTCGGTCCGGCGAGCGATGCCGAGCGGGCTCTGTCACACCACTAGGACCGGGTGGAGAGGGTGCTGGGGCGTGGCGGGTTCAGGGTCCCAGCGATGCGGCGGGAACGACGGCGATTCCGTCTTCGTCGCGGTAGGCCTGGGTGCCGGTGGTGATGACGAGGGCGTCGATGAGTCCTGGACCGAGCCGGTCGCGCAGCCACCGCAGGTGCCGGGTGTCGCGGCCGGTGACGTCGGCGCCGAGCTTGACCTCCACGGCTAGCACCCTTCCTCGGTGCTCGACGATGGCGTCTGTTTCTCGCTGGTCGTTCCATGTGCGCATATGCGAGACCGTGGCGTCGGCCGGCTGGGCGTAGACCCGGAGATCGTGGACCACCATCGACTCGAACAAGGCACCCAGCATCTCGGTGTGGGCAAGCCCGGATCCGGCTTGGGGGCCAACTTCGCCGCCGACGAGGGTGTCGGCGGTGGCGTTGAGCAGTCTCGCTGCCAGTGCGGTGTCGGCCAGGTGGTGCTTGGGGCTCCGCTTGAGGCGGCTCAGGTGGCTTCCCGCGGGGGCCCAAGCTGGTTGCGGCTCCAAGATCCACATGGCCTCGAGGGTGTCGCGGTAGGCGATGGTCGTGGTTTTCGCCGGCTTGTCTCCCTCGCCCGAGGTAGCGGCGTCGCGGATGGTCTCGTAAGAGGCACTGGTCGATGTGGCCGCGGCGTACGCGGCGAGCCAGCGTCGCAGGGCCGCGGGGTTGCGGACTCGGTGGCCCGAGAGCGGGAAGTCGTGCTCGGCCAGGCGGTGCAGGTAGCCGTCCAACAGAAGGTCTCGTGCCCGCCCGCCGGCGTTTCGCCATCCGGGGAAACCCCCGGCGACGATCTCGGATGTGTAGTCCCCCAGTTCCAGGCTGCATGCGCCTTCGATCTCGACGCGGTCGCCCGCCAACAGAGCCTTCAGGCTGACTGAGGGCAGGGCGGGGTGGCGCTCAGCCAGGGCCGTGGTCCACATTCGCAGGGTGACGATGCGGCCGGCGCCAGAGTGGGCGGGGCGGGTCTCCGGGCGTGCCGACCCGGTCAGGATGAACCTCCCCGGGCTGAAGTCGCGGTCGACTGATCTCCGCACGACGTCCCACGAGGCCGGGAACCGCTGCCACTCGTCGATGAGGATGGGCGGCTCCCCCTGGGTGAGCAGGCGCGGGTCGGCCCGGACCTCGGCTAGGGTCTCGGGATCGTCGAGCGCCCAGACGGTGTTGGCCAGCCGGCTGGCCGTCCAGGTCTTCCCCACCGCCCGCGGCCCCTCGATGCTGATGGCGGGCAACTCGCCCAGCAAGTCGCGCAATTCCTGGTCAGCCACCCGGTCCTGATGCTCAATGCCCATCTACCATACCAATCCTCACAAACCATACCATCTCGCACCAAGGCTACTTTTCCTCAGATTGAACGGTCGGCCATCGCACTAGTCCGGTTGTCGCGTCGGCGGTCGTGCCGGTGACGATTGTGGACAATGACCCGCCGATGTTGAGTCTGTCGGGGGGCGGTCCGGTGGCCGAGGGAGCGCCGGCGGCTTTCACCATCGTGGCGACGTCGCCTCCGGCGAACGATCTGACGGTTCGGTATCGGGTGCGACAGAACGACCCGTTTGTGATCTTCCCCGGCGATTTCGTGGCCGAGGCGAATCTCGGCTTCAAGACGGTGGTGCTGCCGGCGGGGGATCTGTCGGCGGACTTCGAGGTGGCCACGATGGGCGACGAGCCCTCCCAGGCAGAGGCGGGCGGCGACGGGCAGGCGTGCGGGTCGGCTGACGCGCTGGCGGCAAAGGCGCGGGCCAACCACGACGCGCTGGCCAACACGGCGGCGAACCGCAAGGAGCGCAACGACTGGTGGCGGGCGTGGATCGCGCTGTCGGGCAAGACCGGCACCTACAACACCCCCCTCACCGCCGCAGAAGCCCGCCTGCTCGAAACGGGCGACGCCCGCTGGACCCCGTTCCGACAAGCACTCGAATGCACGGAGAACAACCAGCCCTAAACCTCCGAAGCCCGAGGCCCCCATGTCGTGGACACATGCCCTCGAGGCCACCCTTAAGCCCGATTCCCACAACCAGCCTCTCCACCAAAAAGGGGGGAACCTGTATCTGTACCGGGGACATGATCTCCAGTCGGCCGAGGAGATCGCACACTCCAGGTGGGCTATCCGCAAGATGCTGCCTGCGGGCGACTACATGATCAAGGCGACGACGTGGTACCGCTGGCGCACCGGTGCGTTCACTCTGGCGGTCGGGGAGGACCTCGACCCGGTGCTGGCAACCACAGCCTCATCCGACCAGGTCTCGAAGACCGTATTATGTTGTACACTTCATATTTGTGGAGGTTCGCCAACACCCTCTCTTCAACGCCTGGCTCAAGGAACTGGCGGGCGCAGACCAGCTCCAAGATGTGTTCGGCGAGGTCATGGCCCTGATCAGCGCGCTGGAGAACCACGGCCGCGATCTTGAGGGCGACGAGTCGCACCCGGTGACAAGCACCCAATACGACCTCCACGCGCTTCGCCGCAACCCCCCGACTGAGACCACGCCCTATGCCGCCGGGCCGCCCGTGCTGCGGCTGCTCTACGGCTACGTCCGACACCACACCGGACACGAGATACACGAGATAGCAGTCCTGGCCATCGGCGGCGACAAGACCCGCCTCGGCAACGACTGGTACCCGGCCAACATAACCCAGGCCGAAGTCAGGATCGACCAGTGGTGCCAACAACACCCCGGCTACAAACCCGTCCACAAAAGCGGAGGACCAAAATGAGCAACCCGACCAGACCAGCCGTTCCCATCGACGACGCAAGCATCGACGACGTCCCCGAAAGCGCCTGGCAACAAGACGACAGCCCCGAGCATTTCTACAAAATGCTGGCCGAGTCCCCCGTCGCCGCGGAGGCTTTCGACAAGCTGACAGCCGAGATCGAAGCTCGCCAGCACACCCTGGCCCAGGTCCGCCGGGCCCGCCAGCTCACCCAAGCAGTGATCGGGACGAACCTCGACATGGACCAGTCCGCGGTGTCGCGCCTTGAGCACCGAAGCGACATCTTGTTGTCCACGCTCCGCTCATTCATTCAGGCAACAGGCGGCGACCTCCACCTCATCGCCACCTACCCCGACTCCCCGCCAGTATCGCTCCAAATCGGGCCCACCCCAGCAGACACCGGCAATCAACGGCAGCGTGAAGCCACTATCGCTCCTCGGGGGCGGCGCTGATGTCGGGCGGGTGGGCTGAGGCTGGCAATCAATGGCAGCGTGAAGCCACTATCGCGCCTGCGCGAAACAGTGAAGATGTGTGAGGGGCGGGCCGTCGGTGAGGTTTCCCCCTTCAAGCCCTCATCCCTGATCCCCGCAACCAGCCTCTCCACGAAAAGGGGCGAGCCGCAGGGGAAGCTCAGAGTAGCCTTGGGGCGTGGTTGCGGTGCGCGCACAACCAACGCCAACCCTTGAAGACGCCCGCTTGGCCGCCGACGCCATCAAACAAGCGCTGGACCCCGCTCAAGTGCTCCTGTTCGGATCGGTGGCATGCGGCACCCAGAACCGGGGTTCGGACCTGGATTTGGTCTTGGTGTTCGACGACCTGGGCGACTACGCCGACCGGCGTTTGATCGCCGATAGGGCCCGGCAGACGGTTATGGGGGCGACCGGGTTCGGTTGCGATGTGCGGGTCACCGACCGGCCCGAGTGGGAGGTCCGCTCCAAGCGGTGCCGCTCCACCTTCGAGGCGCACATCGCCTCTCATGCGGTCACCCTCTTGTCGCGGCCTCCTCGCGGCGGCATCGATTGGAAGAAGGAGATCGGAATGGCACCGTCCGACGCCGATCAGGCTGCCCGCAGCATCAACAACGCGGTCAACGCGCTCACCAAGCTACTGTTGGCCCTGGAGCCCTCGACCAAGGAGCGCGACGCGCTCTTGGCCGGCGACCGGCGCGAGGCCGAAAGCTTGAAGCGCAGCCGCCTTCTCGGGGTCTGCGAGCAGTCCCAGACCGTCATGGAGACCTCGCTTAAGGCCCTCGTCCACGCCCTCGAGGGCGACCACCCTGGTAAAGTCCACGGCGTCGGCCAGCTGCTCGATGCCGCTGGCGAACACCTTCCCCCGCCGGCCGCAAACCGGCTCGCGGCCTGTTTGGGACCCATCAGCCCCCAAGACGCATCGGTGTGGCGCGAGGCCGGAACCTATCCCGACGACATGGACATCGCCGGCGACCCCGACGACGCCACCGACGAGTTCTCAGCACAAATGGCCAAAGCCGCCGCCGACATGGCCGACTGCTGCATCGACCTCATCAAACACCAACTCGGCTACCTGCCCCCCGCCGCCCCACAGGCGCTCAACCGGATCGGCCAAATCCAACAAGAGATCCCAGCCCGCCACCCCGGGCTAGACGACGCCGGCAGAGGCCCCCAACCCGACATCGGCCTTTGAACCGTTCGGCCATCCCACTAGTGGTGTGTCTTGGGTTTAGCGCCGTGGATTGCGACGGCAGCGGCGTTCCTCGCAAGGCGCACCGACGCAGCCATACCCGGAGCGTACGGCAAGGAGGAGCAACGCCGCGAGAGGCGTCGATGCCTAGCAGGACACGCGCGAATAAACCCAAGGCACACCACTAGGTTCTACTGCGAGCCGGCGGTGCGCTCGATGCGCGTGAGCAGCGCTGCGGAGGGGGTGACCTTGCCGGTGAGATATGTGCTGAGCCGCGATGCGCTGGTGCCCACCGATGCTGCGAACTCCGCCTGGGTGGTTCCCGCTCGCTCTACGGCGGCCCGGACGCGGGCGGCCACCTGGGCGCGGTCGGCGCGGTCGGCCTGGCTGCGGGCGTGCTCGATGGCCAGCGCGAACAGGGTGCTTGTGCCGTCGGGGTCGCGGTAGGCGAGGTAGCGCTCGATGCGCCGGGCCACGGGCCCCCTCGGCATCCGTCGGATCTCCGCGAAGACGGGTTGCCAGTCGGGGACCAGGCCGCGGTCGATCGCGGCCACTAGCGCCTCGTACGGCCAGGTGGCGACATGGTCGGACGCCTCGGCGTCGACGTTGCGGAACCGCAGCCCGCTCATGTCGCACCGCTCAGTCGCAGGGCCAGCGTCTGGCAGGCGTCTGTCACGTCGGACCAGCGGTGCCACCGCGGGTCGAGCCCCTTGTAGCGGGGGAGCTCGTCGATCACGTCGGTGTCGCGCGGCGACGGCTCGGCGAGTGCCACCACCAGCGAGGTGAGCACCGATG
The DNA here is from genome assembly GCA_009842675.1 of Acidimicrobiia bacterium. Taxonomy (GTDB): domain Bacteria; phylum Actinomycetota; class Acidimicrobiia; order Acidimicrobiales; family Bin134; genus Poriferisocius. The sequence continues at coordinate 12,095 of VYEX01000076.1, forward strand.
CCGGTTCGCCGGACCGGTCGGCGTAGTAGTCGTCGATGCCCGACAGCACGGCGACGGCTGTGTCGGCGCCGATGTGGGCGGCGAGTGCGACGACGTCGAGGAAGTCGCGCACCACGTTGCGCTGCACGACCAAAAAGGCCTTGACCCGCAAAGCCTCCGCCTCGGTCGGCGCAACAACCACGGCGCCGGGGCCGACGGAGACCTCGGCGGTCTCCAGCGGCCGGATCCGACGCATCTGGCGGAGCCCGGCCTCGATCCCGTCGAGGCTGCCCATGATCGTGAACGGCGGCTTCGAGGCGCGCACCGACGTCGCCCACCCCTCAGTCGACTCCACCGCCTCCAGCACCGCCTCGTACCGGTCGGCCAGATCGGCCAGAACATGGTCGTGGTCGAGGGAGTCGCGGTGGCTGGCGTGCAGCGCGGCGGCCGATCCCCCCACCAAAACGGCGTCAGGCACGACCGACTGCAAGCGCGCCGCCGATGCCAGCACCCGCCGCAGCGTCGGACTCATCTCACCCATATCAATTATCATAACCGATAAGCCACAAACCTCGCCCCCATCTCCGAGAGCAGGGCTATCTGACAGACCCCCGGATCATCTGTGCTGAGGTCGCCGCCGCCCATAGGGCTTCGGCTCCGTTCTGTCCGCTCCGGCAATTTCAATAGGGTTGACGGGGGGGGGGGGGGTGAGTGATAATTTGGGGTTACAACGTTTATATTTGGGGGTTGTGATTGGGTCTGTGGG